>JBEBFV010000439.1:0-5437 GCA_040081795.1 Limisphaerales bacterium
ACGCGCCCTACCTGCCACAGCCCATTCGCGTCCCTCCGCGTGCTTCGCGGGCAACCGATTTTCCTCCTCTCAACTCTCAAACCACAACCCTCAACTCCTCAGAACCATGCCCCGTTTAACTGACTCCGAGCGTTTGCCGATGGTGGACGCCCACATTGGCCACTGGATCGAAGCCAACACCCTCGTCGGCGGTCCCGTCGTGCTGAACCT
Organism: Limisphaerales bacterium; assembly: GCA_040081795.1. Classification (GTDB taxonomy): domain Bacteria; phylum Verrucomicrobiota; class Verrucomicrobiia; order Limisphaerales; family SXTU01; genus SXTU01. The sequence continues at coordinate 211 of JBEBFV010000439.1, forward strand.
CAACACCACGCCGCCCAGCACATTCGCCCTCGCCGCGCTGCAGGCCCTGCGCGAAGGCTACGAGGACAAGACCGACGAAATCCTCGAACTGGTGGAAACCCTCCTGCCCGCCCTGCGCTCCGAGCGCGACACGCTCTTCGGTCCGAACGCCACGGACGTGAGTGGCCTGTGGTATTGGCTCACGCAATACAAGGCCAACGTCCACGCATGGCTCGGCCCCAAGCACGCCATCTCGAAAGTGGTCCCGAACCTCGGCGAGGTCACGCCGGGCGACTACCAGAAGATCATTCAGCGCTTCGTGGACCATTGGGAGCGCGTCAACGCCGCCGGCAACGCGATGCTCCTGGGCACGATGACGCTGGCGAACCTGACCACGAAGCGGAATGACATGGAGGCCAAGAACAAGGAAATCCGCAACGCGGACCTGGCCCTGGCCGTGTCCCGCGAGGAGCGCGAAGACCTTTTCGGCGACCAGCCCGACGAAGACCGCGAGGACACCAGCATCATCGCGCGCCTGCTCCAGTATCACGCGCTCATCCCGGTGCGCTTCCCCGGCCAGCCCATCGCCACCAGCCTGCCGCGCATCTTCCCCGACGAGAGCGGCCCCGCGCCGTTGCGCTACAACTGGCGCGACCTCGGCGGCGGGCAGCTCAAGACATGGGTGCGCGACCCCGGCTTCGCGACGGGCACGGTGCTGTTCCTGCGCGAAGGCGCGGTGCAGCAGGACAAACCCTTCGTCCCCGGCGTGACTGGCGATGTCACCGCGCAGAGCTGGACCGGCATCACGATGGTCGGCGAGCTTGACCTCCTGGACCTTCGCACTGCCGACGGCCACACGCTGGCCCACGGCGTCCGTGACACGACGCTGGCGGAGCCGGTGTGACGGCGAAGCATCCCGGCCTGTCAGCTTCGGTCTGACGCAGCCGGGGCGAAGGTGTCTGAAGCGGCGCTCTGTGAGCGCCGAGCCGAATGGCGGGCCACCCCAAACTCGGCGGTCACAGACCGCCGCTACAACACGAGGGGCGTTGGTCAGGTTTGCAATTGAACCCGGCCGCGTTAGCCGCGTAAGCTCGCCGCCAGTTCCAAGCACCAGCCCATCCATGAAATTGCTCTCTCTCTCTCTCACCGTGCTCGCCACCGCCGTCTCGTTGTCGGCCCAGCCGAAGGATGCCTTTCCGCTCTGGCCCAAGGAGACTCCCGGCGCGCTCGGCTCCGACCCGGTGAAGGACATTCCAACGCTCACGCCGTTTTTCCCGGCAGCGGACAAGGCCACAGGCGCGTCCGTCGTCATCTGCCCCGGCGGCGGCTATGGCGGGCTGGCGTCGCACGAGGGACGGGACTACGCGCTCTGGCTGAACGCGCACGGCATCGCGGGGTTCGTGCTCAAGTATCGCCTTGGCTCCGCCGGCTACCGGCATCCTGTGATGATGGGCGACGTGAACCGCGCGGTGCGTTACGTGCGCGCCCACGCGGCGGACTGGAAGCTCGACGCCAAGCGCATCGGCGTGATGGGCAGCAGCGCAGGCGGGCATCTCGCATCCACGGCGGTGACCCATTACGACTCGGGCAAGCCGGACGCCGCCGACCCGATTGAGCGCGCCAGCAGCCGACCCGACCTCGGGATTCTTTGCTACCCGGTCATCTCGATGGGCGTGAACACGCACAACGGCTCGAAGAACAACTTGCTTGGCAAGGAGCCGTCGACTGAGCTGGTGAAGCTGCTGTCCAACGAACTGCAAGTCACCAAGGGCACGCCCCCGTGCTTCGTGTGGCACACGTGGGAGGACAAGGGCGTGAAGATCGAGAACGCGATGGAGTTCGCCGCCGCCTTGCAGCGCAACGGGGTGCCGTTCGACCTGCACGTTTACCAGAAGGGGCCGCACGGCATCGGCCTTGGAGTGAAGGGCTGGGACCCGGAGAAGACTTCTCTGGCCGCGTTGCACCCGTGGACGCACGACCTGGCCGTGTGGCTGAAGGTGCAGGGCTTCACGAAGTGAGCCGCAGGAGCGAGACTTGGGGAAAGCCCCTAGCCCATTTTCAGTTTGAAAGCACAGACAGCACGGCGGACTATGCGCGGACGATGACGGGAGCAGGCGGTTGCAGCTGCCGCTCCGCCACCTCAAAAGACCCATGGCCAAAATCCTAATCGTTGACGACGACGCGCAGCTTCGCTCGACCATCCAGATGGTTCTCAAGCTGAAGGGCTACGAGGTGATGGACGCCGACAACGGCGTGACCGCCCTCAAACTCGCCCGCGCCGCCCTGCCCGACCTGGTCATCAGCGACATCAACATGCCGCAGGCAGACGGCTTCGCCGCGCTGGCCGAGTTGCGCAAGGATCCAACCACCGCCGCCATCCCGCTCATCCTGATGACGGGCGAGTCGGATGCCACCGGTATGCGCAAGGGCATGGAGCTGGGCGCGGATGATTTCCTGAGCAAGCCCTTTGCGATGAACGCGCTGCTCAAGGCCGTGGAGGCGCGTCTCAAGAAGCAGGACGTGGTGAAGCAGACGGCGGAGAAGAAGCTCGCCGAGCTGCGCGCGAACCTCAGCCTGATGCTGCCGCACGAGTTGAACACGCCGCTCGTGGGCATCCTCGGCTACGGCGAGATCATCAGCACTTGCGCGGACTCGCTCCAGCCCGCCGAGCTGGCCGAGATGGGCAGGAACATCCTTGAGTCCGGCCAGCGGCTCCAGCGGCTGATCCAGAACTTCCTCATCTACTCCCAGCTCGAGCTGCTGCGCGCCGATGACAAGGAGATCGCCGCCATGCGTGCCAAGCGCGTCGAGGACGTGAACGAGGCCCTCACGCTCGTTGCCCGCACCAAGGCACAGTCCGTCAGCCGTCTCAACGACCTGCGCGCCGAGATTTGCCACGGCAGCGTGGCCTGCGCCGAGGACCTCCTGAGCAAGATCGTCGAGGAGATACTGGGCAACGCGTTCAAGTTCTCCAAGCCCGGCACCCCCGTGAAGTTCTCGGTGGTGCCCGAGGGCAAGATGCTCAAGATCGCCATCTCCGACCAGGGCCGCGGCATGAAGCCCGAATACATCAACAGCATCGCCGCCTACGTGCAGTTCGACCGCCGGCAGCACGAGCAGCAGGGCAGCGGCTTGGGCTTGATCATCGCGAAGAGGCTGATTGAGCTGCATGGCGGCACGCTCACGCTGGAAAGCTCTGAGACCACCGGCACCACCGCCTCCATCCGGCTCCCCGTGCCGCCAGCCTGAGCCGCAGGCCCTATCGTCTCATGTCCACGGGCAAGAAAATCCTCATCGTCGAAGACGACCCGATCATTGCGGACCTCTACCAGCGGAAGTTCGCCACCGAGGGGTTCGCCGTTGAGCTGGCGGGAGACGGCGGCACTGCGATGGAGGCTCTCAAGTCCCACCGTCCCGACGTCATCCTGCTTGATCTCCAGCTCCCGCAGGTCAACGGCATCGAGGTGCTGAAGTTCATCCGCGCAACCCCGGAGTTGCAGAGCCTGCCGGTCATCGTCTTCACCAACGCCTACCTCGGCAGCCTCGTTCAGTCCGCATGGAAGGCCGGCGCGAACAAGTGCCTCACCAAGGCCATCTGCACGCCGCGTCAGGTCGTGGACGTGGTGCGCCTGACCCTCGCCGAAGCGGAGGCGAAATCCATCGCCGATCCCGGCGCAGCCGCCGCGTCGCCCGTCCCGGAGCTGGATGTGGAATGCGCTCCGCCGCTGACCGCCGCCGAGTCCGAGAGGGACGCCGCGTTCCAAGGCGAGGTGCGGCGGCAGTTCATGCACGCCTCGCCACAGATGCTTGTGGACGTGCGGCAGCGCTTGCAGGCGGTGGTGAAGAGCGAGGCGGACGCGGCGTATCTCCGCTGGCTCGAGGAGCGCGCGCAGTTGCTCCGCGAGATGTATCGCATCCTGCATTCGCTCACGGGCAAAGCTGGCCTGGCGGGCTTCAAGCAGGTCGCCCAGCTCTCCAGCGCGCTCGAAGCCTTCCTCCGCGAACTCCATGAGGCACCGCAAAACGCCAACTCCTCCTCGCTCCGCACGTTCGCCCACGCGATGGATTTCCTCTCGCGCCTGCTCGAGATCGAGGGCCAGACCGAGCACGACCCCGGCACCGTCCCGCTCGCGCTCATCGTGGACGACGAGGTCTTCTCGCGCCGCTCGATCATCTCCGGCCTGGAGAAGGCTGGCATCGCCTACGTGAGCCTGGACAACCCCATCGAGGCGCTCGAGATGCTCCAGCGCCAGCGCTTCGACTTGGTGTTCCTCGACATTGACATGCCGGAGATGGACGGCTTCACGCTCTGCCAGAAGCTCCGCCAACTGCCCGACTACGCGCGCACGCCGGTCGTGTTCGTCACGGGGCTGAATGACTTCCAGATGCGCGCGCGCTCGTCGCTCGCGGGCGGCAGCGACATCATCGCCAAGCCGTTTCTGCCCATTGAGCTTGCGGTGAAATCCCTCACCCACATGTATAAGGCCCGCCTGCTGCCGACGGACAAGGCCGCCGCCGCGCCGGCCTGAAACCGCTCCCAAACCTTGCCAACCCCTCCCCGCCAACCGAGACTCACCGCCCTCGAAGCTCTGCTGCACCGATGAAAAAAGTCCTCATCGTCGAAGACGACGCCATCATCGCCAACATCTACCAGCGCAAGCTCCAGATGGATGGCTTCCAGGTCCAGCACGCCGCCGATGGCGAACTGGCGATGGAGATGATCAAGTGCAATCTCCCCACCATCGTTCTGCTGGACCTTCAGCTCCCCAAGGCCAACGGCATCGAGGTCCTCAAGTTCATCCGCAGCCGCGAGGAGTCCAAGACCCTGCCCGTCGTCGTCTTCACAAACTCCTACCTCGGCACGCTCGTCCAGTCCGCGTGGAAGGCTGGCGCGAACAAATGCCTCACCAAGGCCATCTGCACGCCCAAGCAGGTCTCCGATGTCCTCAAGGCCACGCTCGCCGGTGAGGACTCCGTCGGCGGCCCGCCGCCCGAGGCCGGCGCTTCCATCGTCATGCCGCGCGCGGCTTCCGCAGCTCCCGCCGCGCCCGTCTCCGCCGATGGCCCGATCAAGATGGCCATGGCGCCGGTCCCCGCCGCGAAGGCCGAGGAGACGCCGCTTCTCTCCGGCCTGCTGAAGATGACTTCGCAGCCAAAACCTTCGGGCCGCGCGCCGCAATTGCCCAAGACCATGTCCCCGGCCCAAAAGCCGGCCGGGGACATTCCGTTGAAGCTCGCGGGCGACAGC
>JBEBFV010000440.1:0-5424 GCA_040081795.1 Limisphaerales bacterium
ACTTGCCCGTGTCTCCGCCTCCCCTTACAACCGGCCCGTGCCACGCAAACTCTCCTCGCTCGCCCCCGCCTGGTGGGACTACACCACGCTCGACACCGCCATCTTCGCCGCCGCCGCGAAGCTCACGCCGGAGAAACTTCTGAAGCTCTCCCGCCCCGGCTTCAAGGTCGTCTTCTACGACACGCTCGAAGACTTCTACTGCGCCGAGGCCCTCGAATACATCCACGCCTGGAAGCAGGCCACGCCCGACAACCCCGCCGGCATCTGCGGTCCCATCGGCCCCACCGAGCAGTTGCCGCTCGTCGCGCGCATTGTCAACGAAATGGGCCTCAAGCTCCACGACGCCCACTTCTGGGGCATGGACGAATGGGTCATTGATGGCAGGGAAGCCGCCGTCACCCACCCGCTCTCCTTCGAGAAGTGCGACCGAGAAATGTGTTTCAACCGCATTGACCGCAAGTTGGCGATGCCCGATGCCAACATGCACTTCCCCAAGGCCGACACCCGCGCCTACCGCGCCACTTGGAACGCCGGCGTCCGCTGCTGCGTCATGCAAGGCGGCCAGGGCGACATCAAACACTGGGCCTTCAACGACCCGCTCCCCCGCAAGGGCAAATACAAAGACGCTCCCCCGAGCGCGGCAGATTATCGCAAGCTCGCCACGCGCGTCGTGGACCTGCACCCCGTGACCATCGCGCAGAACGCGCGCACCAGCGGCGGCGGCAATGTCACCTTGGTCCCGAAGCAGGCCATCACCGTCGGCCCGGTCGAGACCTGGCTCGCGGAAAAGGTCTCCATCTGGCACGCTGGCTGTCACGACAACCCCTTTGGGCAGCGCCTGACCGCCTACATGATTGCCAACCGCATCGTGGACAGCGCCGTCCCCATGTCCCTCCTCGCCGACCACCCGAACGTGCAGTTCAACTACTACCGCAAAGGCATCGGCTCGTGCGACGTGGAGATGCACTGAGGGGAAGAGGTTTATTAGGAAAGCAGGAAGGCAGGAAGAATCTGGCAAGTCCTGATGCCTACTGGCGACCAAGGCGGTAGAGACCGGCAGCGCATTTCGTCGGCCAAGTTTTGGCTCAAGTCAGCGCTCGCCATCGTCGCGGTGGGTAGCTTTTTGGCTTGGGCTTGGATGCCTTCGCACCCCGACGAACCGGTTTACCAAGGCAAGACGATGAGCGAATGGATAAAGATTTACTCTCAAAGCGATGACGGCTCGGAGGAGGAAAAGAAGGCCGAGGCAGCCTTCCAAAATATCGGCACCAATGTGGTTCCTGCCCTCCTGAAGATGATCCAGACGCCGGATTCCAGTTTTAGAACCATGCTGAAAGCTTTGATGCGAAAACAGTCCTTCATTGGGCCGGATTTTCAGGATGCCGAGGACATTCGCAACACGGCTTTATTTGGATTCCGAGTGATTGGTGAGGACACAAAAGGAGCTGTCCCTGAGTTGCTCAGTTTAGTGAAGAGAGGGAGCGGCACCGTCGGGCGCGAAGAAGCGATTGATGCACTTGGCTATATTGGTCCATCGGCACAAGCGGCGATTCCTACTTTGATGGCCGTTGTATCTGACGTGAAAGACCAAAATAGGAGCCATGCAGTCTACAGTCTGGGCTTGATCAGTTCCTCTGCTGAATCGGTTGTGCCTTTTCTTGTGAGCTGCTTACGTGACTCAGACGAAGGGGTCCGCTGGCGCGCAGCAAATGCACTGTCCCAGTATGACGAAGCCGCGAAATCTTCGGTTCCTGCCCTAGTTCCACTCCTGGCTGACCCATCAGAATATGTGCGCAAGTCGACAACCAACGCCTTGAAGCGCATTGACCCCGCCGCTGCTGCCGCTGCTGGCATCAAATAAACACGCACCAGCGCGCACCTGACGCGGACGGACGCCCTCCCTCGCCCAGCGGGAGAGGGCCGGGGTGAGGGAGAGCGGCAACGAGGGTCTTGAGTTGTCCAACACCGCTTTGGCGCAGGCGGCCTTTCTCCCTCACCCTTTCCCTACCCATGAACCTGTGTTGGCAGGGCGCGCTGTCCTCAGCCCGCCGTCGGCCACCCCGACGCCACTGCACCTCGGCGGCGCGGTGAGGACACCGCGCCCTACCAGTGCCGGTTCAAGGGCTGAAATCGCGCAACCTTGGGCCGTGGATTCTCTCCCGCTGGGAGAGGGGAGACGCAGTCCGCGCCAGGCGAATCGCTCCCTTTGGTCCACCGCATAGGTAGGGCGCGCTGTCCTCAGCGCGCCGCCGGACCCTCCGTCCGCCCAACCGGCACGCTGGGGACAGACGCGCCCTTCCTAGCGCCCTCTCTTGCAGTCTTCCCGCTCTCCCGATGAATCTCCCTCCTCCCGGCGCGAATCGGTTGACGGTTGGACTCTGGCCGGTGCCGACACTCAGCTCTGATCCGAGTGGTAGCCCTCCACGCGGGCGGCCACGTCACGGAACTTCATGTCCACCTCGTAAATCTGCTCGAACTGGTTCTTCGCTTCCTCCTTCTTTCCCCTCTTCTCCAGCACGCAGCCAAGGGTGTAGATCAACTCCTTGTGCTCGTCGTCGAAGCCGGACTTCTCCTTGAGCGCGTTCTGGAGCTTGCGGGCGGCCATGTCGTTCATGTTGCGCGCGGCCATGCAGCGGGCGCTGTAGAGCATCGCCTGGAGCCGCCGCTGGGGGGCGTTCTCCGCCTGCTGGAACTCCGGCTGAGCCTCGGCGATGCGGCCCTGATTGAAGTAAAGCAGGCCCAGCTCGAAGCGAATCGCCTTGTCGGTTGGATATTTCTCCACGCGCGCGAGGCAGTCTGAGAGGATGAAGCCGTCCCGCTCGGCGGCGATGGCGGCCTTCTGCTCCTCGTAGTTTTCCAAGGCCGGGTCGAGCTGCTCGATGACCTGGTTGTAGCGCCGGACGATCATGTCGTTGCGAGTCTGCTCAAGCGCCGCGTCCATCGCGCCGGGGATCTTTTCGATCTCGTTGTAGAAAACAATGGCCTGGTAGTAATCCTTCTGCTGCGCGTGAAGCTCGGCGATGTTCTTGAGGAGCTTGATGTTTCCCGGCTCGGTGGCGAGGCGGGCCAGATACTGCTCGATAAGGTTCTCGGACTGCGCGGAGTCCTTGGTGATGCGAGACTCCTGCTCCAGGCGCGTGGCCTCGCCCTTGTCCTTGAGAATGTCGCGGAAGGTTCCTTTGCCGTCGGCGATGCTCTCGTAACCGCCCTCCTTGAGCGTGCGCTTGGCGGAGATGTTCTTGGCCATCTCGTTCAAACGCGGGTCGTTTGGATGGTGGCGGAGAAGGGCAGCGAAGACCGACTCGGCCTTGTCGTTCTGGCCGATGGACGTGTAGGCCTCGGAGAGCCGGATGGAGACATCCTTGTCCGTGGGAGCCTCCTGGCGCATGGCCTCCAACGAGTAAATTGCGCTGCGCGGGAAATCGGCGGCGATCGCCGCCTGCGCAAAGATGTCGTGGGCGAGGTTGTTGCGGGGGTCGCCTGCGATGACCTGCTCGGCGATGTAGAGGGCCTCCAGCGGCTGGCTCTCGACGAGGAACTTGGCCTTGGCGAGGGCGGGGCCGCTGCCGGCGCTGCTGACGAGCTTCTTGAACAGCCCGGATTTTTCGCCCGCCTTCTTCTGCGCCGCCTTGCGCAGCGCGTCGCGCCCGGAGAGAAAGCCCGGCTCCGTCTTCAGGACGGCGAGCAGCAGCTCGATGGCATAGTCGAGGTTGTTGCGCTCCAAGGCGGCGACGCCTTTCTCAAACTGCTCGCGCACTCCGCGCGGGATTTCAGACGAACTCTTCTCTGGCATGGCAAAAAGCTATGAACCGGCGCGCAAAAAATCCACGCAAAATCTCGGCGCGCTTCTTGGTGTGGGGAGATTACCCTTGCACCGGCGGTCAAAACAGATTCAATACGCGCCGTTCGTTGCGCACGTGGTGGAATTGGCAGACACGCTACTTTGAGGTGGTAGTGCCGAAAGGTGTGCAGGTTCAAGTCCTGCCGTGCGCACCAAACCCTTCTCCTATCCCTTGGCGGCCGCCCGTTCCTTCATCTCCTTCTCCAGCTTTTCCAGCTCCGGTTTCACCACGGTTTCGACACACTTGGGGCAGATTCCGTGGCTGAACTTCACGTCTGCATGGTGGCCGATGTATTGCTCCACCGTCTGCCAGTAGTTCTCGTCGTTGCGCACGCTCTTGCAATAGGCGCAAATCGGCAGGATGCCCCGGAGCTGCGTGATCTCCGCCATCGCGTGCTCCAACTCGGCCACTCGGTTGGTCAGCTCGGCCTGGAGTTCCACCATGCGGACGCCCACGTTCACGCGCGCCTGAAGTTCCGGTTCGTTGAACGGCTTGACGATGAAGTCGTTCGCCCCGGCGTTCAGCCCGACGACGATGTCCTCGGGGTTCGACATGCCGGTGAGCATGAGGACGTAGGTCTTCCTGATGGCGGGCGTCTCGCGGATGCGCTTGCACAGCTCCACGCCGTCCGGCTCAGGCATGACCCAGTCGAGGATGGCGATGGGCGGCACGTCCCCGCTGCAAAGCAAATTCCAAGTCTCCTCGCCGTCCTTCGTCTCCACAACCTCATGCCCCCACGAGACCAGCAGCGACGAGAGGCGCCGGCGCACAACAAGGCTGTCGTCAGCGATAAGGATTTTCATGCGAGTTCGAGGTTGGGCGGTTGGCTGGCGGCAAACTGCGCCCACCGGATTCCATCGTCGAGTGAATTTCCGCCCGCCGAACGCGGCCTGCTCAAGCCCCCTTCTCGCGCGCGGCAACAAACTTCTCCACATACTTGCCGAGCATGTCGGCCTCCAGGTTCACCGCGTCGCCGACCTTCCGCTCGCGCAACGCCGTCACGGCGAACGTGTGCGGGATGATCCAGATGCGGAATCCCCGCTTCGTCACGCCCGCCACGGTCAGGCTGACGCCGTCCACGGCGATGGAGCCTTTGAACACCACGTAGCGCCGCACCTCCGCCGGCGCGGCGATGTCCAGCACGTGGTCCGCGCCAGAGCGTTCCCAGCGCGTGATGCGCCCGACGCCATCCACATGACCCGTGACGAAATGCCCGCCGAGCCGGCCGCCCACGGCGAGCGAGCGCTCCAGATTCACCAGCGATCCAACCGCCGCGAACTGGAGATTCGTCCGCTCCCACGTTTCCCGCAGCAGGTCGAAGCGCACCAGCTTGTCGCGGCCGCGCGCAGTCTGCTTCGCCACCGTCAGGCAGCAGCCGTTCACCGCCACGCTGTCGCCCAGCTTTAAGCCGCGCCCGACCACACGACAGCGCACGGTCAGTTGGATGCCCGCGTCCGCCGCGCGCATGGCAGCCACCGTCCCAGTCTCTTCCACAATTCCCGTGAACATATTTTGGCCCTAACTCTTGCTCGTAATCTTGATCCTAATCCTGCTCCCTCCCCACTCTCGCCAACAGCATCAA
>JBEBFV010000058.1:0-19290 GCA_040081795.1 Limisphaerales bacterium
AGCTGCCCGACACCCTGCTCGCCGAGGCGGCGGCGCTCTTCACCACACGCACGCTGGAAGCCGGGCGCGAACTCTTCCGCGAAGGCGACCACGCCGACGCGTTCTATGTCATCGTCCGTGGCCGCGTCGAGGCCTTCAAGGGCATCGGCACCACCCACAAACGCATCGGCGTGATGGAGGTGGGCGACGCCCTGGGCGAGATCGCCCTGCTCCAAGACTCGCCGCGCACGGCGACCGTCCGCGCCATCACGCCCGCGACGTTGCTGTCCCTGAGCCGCGAGCATTTCCAAAACCTCTTCGCCGTCTCACGCGAGCTGCGCCTGGCGCTCAACGAGATGGTGGAGTCACGTCTCAAGGCAGATCGCCTGTCGGAGTCCGCCCAGAATTTTGTCGTCCCGACGGCGGCAGCGGTCGTTGCCACGCCCGCGCCCTCCGGGCAGGCCACGCCAGAGCAGTTGAGCGGCGTGCCGATCCTGCACCAATTGCCAGAGGAGCTGCGGCGGGAGGCGGCGGACCTCTTCACCAGCGAGGACCTGACCACCGGCCAGCTCGTCTTCCGCGAAGGCCAGCCGGCCGACGCCTTCTACGTCATCGTCAGCGGCCGTGTCGCCGTGACCAAGCGCTTCCCTGACGGCCAGCGCGAGCTGGCCTGCCTGCACGCCGGCGACGCGTTCGGCGAGATCGCGCTGCTCTCCGATTCCCCGCGCACCGCCACGCTGCGCGCCGTGGAGCCCACGACGCTGCTGCGGCTGGGACGGGAGGAGTTCAACCAGATGTTGAGCCGAGCCCCCGCCCTCCAGCAACAGCTTCGCACGCTGGCCGCCGGGCGAGTCGCCGCGAACCTCGCCGCCCGGTAGCGCCCGGTGGTTTGCCCGTCCGCACTCATGGCTGTGGTTTCCAGACTGAACTTCCGCGGTCCGCCTCGTAGCCTTGGCGGTTACTTCTTCATGGTCACCCCCAGCGCGATTGAGCCGTCCAGCTCGCGCGGGGGGACGGGCATGCCCGGAAACAGCTTCTTCAGCGCAGGCGTCGTGCGGACGACGGACTGGACTTCTCCCCCGCCGATCTTCGCCTTGGCCACGATGCGGAAGCGAGTGAGCGCACCGGGCGCGGCGTTTTCTGGCAAGGTGACCTTGAGTGTCCCGGTCGCGGACTTCTCCGTGATGACTTCGTCGGCGAGGGTCACGGCGTCCAGGCCGACGACGGAAAGCGTGATGGGACCGGTGAAGTCGCGGCGGGTGGCGTTTACCTTCACGATGAAGCTGCCGCCGGGCGCGGCCTCGACCTTGTCCACGTCCGTGTCGAGCGTGAAGCCGGGCTCGAGCAGCTTGGCCTCGATGCGGTAGGCGTGCTGTGGGCCGCCGCGCCGGATGAGTTCGTCCACGACGAGGAAGTAGGTGCCGTCGGCGGGAATCGTGTTCGTCACGGAGCCTTCGCCTGGGTCGTTCACGGACGAGTTGGCGATGGCGGTGCCCTTCGTGTCGCGGAGCTGAAGCATCACCTCGCTGGCGGAGCCGATGCTGCGCGTCTCCGCCGTGAAAAGCACGCGCTGGCCCTTCTTCGCTTCGAACTTCCAGAAGTCGCGGTCTTTGGGCTTGAGGAAACGGCCGTTCAACCCGGCGGGCAGAGTGAACGGCGTCGCGGTCTCGGCGCTGTCGTTTGGCTCGGCATCCGCGAACTCCGTGATGTCGGTCACAAGTGCGGAGACGAACGCGGAGGATTTGCCGCCGGGGAATTTCGCCGAGAGCGCGAGGCGCATCGCGTCCGCCGGAGCGGTGGCGGTGACGAGCTTGAGCCTGTCCACCTGCGGGCCGACGAAGGCGAAGGTGGCGGACGCGCCGGCTGTCACCGCCGCCGGGAACGGCAGGCTCGCCAGCGGAAAGTCGCCGACGCGCAGGCGGAAGCGATAGTCGCTGCCGCCGCCGAAGTTGATGTCGCGCACCTCGATCAGGTAGTCGCCGCCTGCCGCGAAAACGTGCGCGAGCCGGCAGTCGCCGCCCAGGCCGGACTCGTCATCGCAGAACGCCAGCTCGCGGCCCCGGAGGTCGAGCAGGCGCAGCACGGGGTCGAGCTTCGAGCCAAGCCGCTGCGCGACGGCCTCGATGGCGAGGCGGTCACCGGCTTTCACGGTGACGCGATAGAACTTGAAGCCGAGCGCGACCGCCGCGCCGTCCACTGCGGCAGGCCACGCGATGGATTGCGCGTTGGTGGACCGTGTGTTCTTGCCCGCATCTGCCACGCTGGGCAGGTCATCCACCATGAGCAGCACCGGGCTGGAGACGCCGTTCGCCGACGCCACGCGAACGGCATGGATGCCGACGGGCGCGTCGGCGGATAGGGAGACTTGGAACTTCGCCACGCTGGCATTGGTGGCAGTGGCGGAAAGAACTCTAGCGCCGATGCCGGTCCAGAGATTCGATGCGCCGGCAAGGTTGGCACCATGAACGGTGAGATCCTGCGTCTTGCCGGGCCGCAGCGCGCCCGGTGAAGTGTGCGTGAGGCTGGGGCTTTGGGCGAAGCCAGACACAGTGCCGGCCAGCACGGCCAGCAGGAGCGCACGAACAGTTAGCACAAGCTGATTGCGCCGGAGAACCAGCGGGCACGGCAAGTTCATTCGGCTTGCCCAAGCACTGGGCGAAGTTGTTGCGTCGCGCGTGCCGACTTCGCAAGCTCGCGGCGGTTTTGCATGAGCGGTTCCGCCTCACTTGAAGTTCTGTCCACGCACACGCCCGCGCTGTTCGCTGCGGCAGTGCGTCGCGCGGCGGAATTGTTGCGCGCGGGCGAGGTCGTGGCGTTGCCGACGGAGACGGTTTATGGGCTGGCAGCCAACGCGCTCGATCCGCAGGCGGTGGCGAAGATTTACGAGCTGAAGGGCCGGCCGTCGCACAACCCCATCATCGTCCATGTGGACGGGTTGGGCATGGCGCGCGCGTGCGTGGGCGCGTGGCCGGAGGCGGCAGAGCGGCTGGCTGGCGCGTTCTGGCCGGGGCCGCTGACCATCGTGCTGCCGCGCGCGACGGCCATTCCCGACCTCGTCACGGCTGGCGGCGACACGGTGGGCGTGCGCTGGCCGCAGCATCCGTTCATGCGCGAAGTCATCCGCGCGTGCGGCTTCCCGCTGGCGGCTCCGAGCGCGAATCTTTCCAACCAGCTTTCCCCGACGAACGCCGAGCACGTCCGCAAGCAGCTCGGCGACCGGCTCCGGCTCATCGTGGATGGCGGGCACTCGAACGTGGGCATCGAGTCCACCGTGGTGGACTTGACCGCGAGTCCGCCGCGCGTGCTGCGACCGGGGATGATCCACGCGGAGTCGGTGGCGGCGGCGCTTGGAAACGCGGAACTCGGAGCGCGGAACTCGGAACTTTCCGAAACAGACGCGCTGCGGAGTCCGGGGATGTTGCCGAAGCACTATTCGCCCAACGCGCGGCTGCTCGTGCTGGCGTGGCGTGATGAGGCGGAGTTGAAGGCGCGGCTTGCAGAACTCGGCGTGCCGCCGGGCAGCGCCTCGGTGCTGGCGCACACGCACATTCCGCTGGGTGGTGGCTTTGGCTCGGTGTCGGTGATCCCGCACGATGCGGAGGCTTACGCGCGGGCGCTCTACGCGGAGCTGCATCACTGTGACGAGCAGGGCGCGTCGTGCATTGTGGTGGAGGCACCGCCGGACACGGCGGAGTGGCAGGGCATCGTCGACCGGCTGCGGCGTGCTGCGGCGTGAGGAGCTGTGACGGCGTGTCTATAGCCGCCGCCACAGCGAACGAGCGAAGCCTTGTTTGACGAAGCCAGCGCGATTCCCCACTCTCCCGGCCACATGCGAACCCGACTTTTTTCCGGCCTGGCCGCGCTTGCGTTCGCGGCATCCGCCAGCGCGCAGACCGCCGCGCCCGCGCCGCGCGTCCTGACGATGGCGGAGTGCATAGCCATGGCGCTCGACAAGAACCTCGACATCCAAATCCGCCGCCTCCAGCCGAGCATTGATCTCTACAACCTGGACTCGGCGCGCGGCTACTACGACCTGACGTTCAACCTCAGCGCCACGCACCGTTTCAACTCCTCGCCCGGCTCGCCCGACCCAAACAGCGCGCTCTTCGGCATCGGCAGCGAGACGTTCACTGAGACTTACGGCCCCAGCTTCACACAGCAGCTCGGCACGGGCGGACGCGTCACGGTCAACGGCGACCTCATCCGCCGCAGCGGCTCGTCCTTCACCAGCTTCAACTACTCGACCGACGCGGGCATCAGCCTCACGCAGCCGCTGCTGAAGAACGCCTGGATTGACTCCACCCGCCAGACGATCCTGGTCAACAAGCGCACGCTCAAGATTGACGAGCTGGCATTACGGAACCAGGTGATCACCACCGTCAACAGCGTGCAGCAGGCCTACTACGAGCTGGTCTTCGCGCGCGACAACGTGCGGGTGCAGGAGGCGTCGCTCGAACTTGCCGAGAAGCTCCTGGCCGACAACAAGCGGCGCGTCGAGGTCGGCGCGCTCGCGCCGCTGGACGAGAAGCAGTCGGAGTCTCAGGTGGCCGCGCGACGCTCGGACCTGCTCTCCGCCAGGCGCGACCTGGAGATTCAGGTGAACAACCTCAAAAACCTTGTCGGCGATGATTTCAACGCCTGGGCGGCCACGAGTCTGGAACCGGCGGACAAGCTCCTTGCCGTCGCGCAGACGCTCAACGTGCAGGACAGTTGGCGGCACAGCATGGCGCTGCGGCCCGACCTCGCGCAGGCGCGGGAGCAGATCGAAAAGCAGAACATCGTCCTGCGCTACAACTACAACCAGCTCTTCCCCTCGCTCGACCTCACGCTCACCTACGGCCACAATGGCATCGGCCAGACGCTGCCCACAGGCCTCAACGGCATCCAGCGCGGCAACAACCAGTTTTACTCCTACGGCATCGTGCTGAGTTTCCCACTTAGCAACACGACGGCGAAGAACAACTACAAATCCGGCAAGCTGACGAAGGAAGTGCTGCTGCTTCAGTTCAAGCAGCTCGAGCAGGGCATCATCGTGGAAATTGACAACGGGGTGAAGCAGGCGCAGACGGCCTACGACAAGATCGAGGCCACGCGGCAGGCCCGCCTTTACGCCGAGGCCGCGCTCGACGCCGAGCAGAAGAAGCTCGAGAACGGCAAGAGCACGAGCTTCTTCGTGCTCCAGCTTCAGCGCGACCTGACCGCCGCGCGTTCCGCTGAAATCCGCGCATTGGCCGACTACAACAAAGCGCTCTCCACCCTGTCCAAGAGCGAGGGGACGACGCTGGAGAAATCGAACATCGGGCTGGAGTTCAAGTAGTCGTCCCTGAAAAATTCGCGGACTCCGACGGGCATGGCTGGAGCAGAGTCTGGGGTTGGAGAAAGCCGTCCGGGGATTTGAACAATGGTGGAAGAACCGGTCGAGAACCGGCGATGAAACCCAAGGCTCCGGTTGCGCAGCAAACTTCGTTTCTGAAGCCCATGCTGGCGGAGCAGTGCGACCCGCACCAGCTCTTGAAGCAACTGGCCGACACCCCGCCGTGGGACACGTTTGAGACGGCCTTTGCGGAGACCAAAAGCGAGGAAGGGAGGCCCGCCAAACCCGTCCGGCTCCTGGTGGGCCTGCTGCTGCTCAAGCAACCGGAGAACCTCAGCGACGAGGCGGCCGTCGCCCGCTGGTCCATTTCCGGTGGCGAATCGGGGAAGCGGGGACCGCGCTCATCCTGTCGGTGTCCGCGCGGCTGCACGGCGAGCAGGCGGCGGAGCCGACTGTGGTGGTGGACTCGATGGTGCAGGAGAAGAACGTGACGTGGCCGACGGACACCGATCTCTACCACAAGGTCATCCGGCGCTGCTGGAAAGCTGGCCGACGCGCACGGGGTGCGGCTGCGCCGGCGCCAGTTGCGGACCATCGCGGGCGCGGTGGGCGACGCACTCAACTTGATGCTGGCCGGGGCGGTTTTTTGTCCCGGTTTCGGCTGCTTCAGCTAATGCTCCCAATGCACGTCCATTGATGTCCCGCAACCCAACTCATTCCCGGTTGGAACGGTTGGCGTTTTTCAGGGACGACTACTTCGTTCTGAACGCCTCGGTCCGCACGATGGCGGTGATGAGGGTGCGGAGGGAGTGGCTGCCGGACTTGGTGGTCTCGACAAGCTGGTCAATGGTCGCGGCGTCCGTCGGCTCGACGGTTCGGCCCAGCGCATAGACGAACATTTTCTCCGCAAGGCCCTTGAGGAAGCGGTCAGACTGTGCGGCAAGCGCGGCCCGGTATTCGAGCACGTTGGCGAATTGCCGGCCGTTGGGCAGCGCGCCGTCTGGCTCGATGAACGGCGCGTTGTGCCATTGATCGGCGGGCTTCTCGCCGTCCTGCCGCGTGCGCCACTGGCCGATGGCGTTAAAGTTTTCGAGCGCGAGGCCGTAGGGGTCGAGGCCCGCGTGGCAGTTTCGGCAGCTCTCGCGCTCGCGGTGCCCGGCCAGCCGCTCGCGGATGCTGCGGTTCTGGCCGCGCGGATTCGCCTGCACCTCGCCGGCGTTGGGCGGCGGCGGCGCGGGCGGGTCGTTGAAGAGCACTTCGAGAACGTATTTGCCGCGATGCACGGGCTTGGTCCGGTTGCCGTCGCTGCCCCACTTGTGGAAGCCGGCCATCGCCACGAGGCCGCCTCGACGCGCGCCGGGCACGGTGTCGAGGTAGAAGGCGTCCACGGCGTGCTGCTGCTCCGGCGTCCAAGCGGACTCAGGAGCGGCGAGCGCAGCGAGCACGTTGGCGGGGATGAGGCCCGCGCGGAAATAGTAGCCGCCCGTGCCGAAATTGTTGATGACCTTGAGCAGCAGGTGATTCTCGCCGGCACGCAGGGAGACGCGCACGACCTGGTCATCCGGCGTCACGCGCGGACGCAAGTTGGCGGTGAGCACCGGCGCGCCGTTGAGCCAGACTTTCAGGCTGTCGTTGACGCCGAAGGACAGCGTCAGCTCACGCGCGGTCGGGCTGGTGATGACGCGATGGAGGTAGAACGCGGAGCGCGAGTGGCCGAACGGGAACCAAGGGCGGCCGTCCTCCATGTCCTCGCGTTTGATCCAGTTGAGTGTGGTGTTGTTGCGGCCCGGATATTTCGCCGCGAGGTCCACGCCGCGCTCGGGCGGAAACTCAGTGGCCACGGCGGCGTCGAAAGTCTCGCTCTCGAACGGCCCAATCTGATGCCACGCGCCAAGCACCGGCTGCGGGCCGGCCTCGCGGCGCACCAACGTCAGCCAGTCCGCGCGCGATGGCAGCTTCACGCGCTGGAAGTCCGCGCCCTTCACGCCGGCGATGCCGTAGAAGGCGGCGAGCTTCTCATTGAGCATCGCCCAGTCCGCGTTGAGGAAGGCGAGCGCGCTCTCGTTGCGACGGAGCACTTCGCGGAAGAACTCCAGCGGCTCGCGGTTCATCAGCTCGCCGAGGCCGGCGAAGTCGTTGTCGTAGTAGGCCGGATAAATCTGCTGGTCGGGCTGGAAGCTGTCGAACTCATGCACCTTGAGCCACTGGCCGCCAAAGCCGTTGACGAACGCCTCCGCCTTCGAGTGCATGAGCATCCGATTGACCTGCGCCGTCAGCGCCGCAGGGTCACGCAGCCGGCCCGCGCGCGCGGCGGCGGTCAGCTCCTCGTCCGGCAGCGTGCTCCACAGGAAGTAGGAAAGCCGCGCGGCAAGCTCGTAGTCTGAGAGCGACCGCAGACCGCTGACCTCAGACTTCAGACCTGCGGCAGGCGCACGAACGCCAGCCTGCGGTCCAGCCCCAACCGGCTCGAACAGATACAGAAAGTTCGGCGAGCACAGTGTCGCGACCAGCCCGGCTTTCACCGCCTCCTCGAAGGGCTCGCCGCGCTTCAACTGGTCCGCCACGAGGCCGAAGATGACGTTGACCTCGTCCGCCGTAACGGGACGGCGGAAAGCGCGCGGAAGCAGCCGCTCGAAAATCCGCCGTGCATAGTCCAGCCCGAGCTTTTCCGGCTCGCGCCCCTCGGCGAACACCGTGCTCATGCTCTTCGGCGGCCACGGCCCTTGCAACGGTCCCTCGACCTCGATGTAGTCCAGCAACAGGCGCGGCAGCGGGGCCATGTCGAAGGTCCGCACGTTGGGCCGACCGCGCTGAAACTCCGCATACAGACCCTCGGCACGACCGCGCGCCTTGAGCACCTCCGCCTGCGCGAACTGCTGCTCGCGGCCCAGCCGCATGATGTGCGTGTTGAAGTGAATCGAATCCCCGTTGTTGTCGCTCATCGGTGTGCCGTTGAGGAACATCACCTGGAACTCGCCGTTGACCTTGGGGTCGCAGGTGAAGCGAAACTCGTAAACCTGCGGCGCGTTCAACGGCGCGTCCACGCGCGCCTTGCCGATGCGCTCCGGCCCGCGCTCGACTTCCATGAAGACCGGCGTGCCGCGCGCGCCGGGGTCCGCGGCGGCCCGCACGCGCACCAGATACTCGCCACGCGCGGGAATCTGCGTGCCGCTGTGCGCGTGTCGCAGCCGCCCGAACGTCCGCGCGCCGCCTTCGAGCAGCACCATGGCGGTGTCGGTGAAGGACGCTGCACGCCCCTCGGCGATGTAGCGGATCGGTCCGTCGGTCTGCGTGTCCTCGAACTCATAGCGCGCCACGCGGCTGGGCACAGCGGGTGGACGGGTCTGCACGGCGCGGTTGGCGACTACTTCCGCCACGCGGAAATACTGGTCCATCAACGACGGGTCCAGCAGCAGCGCCTTGCTCACCTTGTCAAAGCCTTCCAGCCGGCCATCCGGCGGCAGCAAATCTTCCGGGCCTTCTCCGGGCACGAAATCCACGTCCAGCAGGTCGCGCACGGTGTTCGCGTATTCGGCGCGGCTCAGGCGGCGCAGCAGGACGCGTCCGCCGGTGCTGACCGCGAGGCGTTGCACCGCGCGCTGTTCGCCGGCGACCCAGCGCGTCACCACCGCGAGCGCCGCGCTGTCGGGACGCGCCTCGTCCTTCGGCGGCATTTCGCCGAGGTTCAACTTGTTGCGCACCTCGGCCCAGACACCGGCGGCGGGGTTGTTGACGAAGTCCGGCGGCAGGTTGTCCAGCCGCACATCGCCCTTCTGCTTCTCCACGCCGTGGCACTTGACACAATGCTGCTCGAGAAACGGCGTGACCTGCCGCTCGAAGGTCACACGGTCGGCGAGTGGCGTGGCCGGAGCCGGGGCACCAATGGCGGCGAGCGGCAACAGGCACACAAGCAAAGCCCCGGCTCCGAGCTGCTTCGGCTGACTGGCGCGACGATTGGAGGGTGCAGCGCGCATCACTTGGCTTTTTCTGGCTGACCTGCCGCTGGCCGCCGGTAGCCGGCGAGGTAAAGCGGCGTGCCTTTCGGTGCCTTGAACTCCTTCGGAAACTCCGTGCCCGACATATCGTAGCAGACCCGCAGTGAACCGGCGTCTTTCATCTCGTAGATGGCAAGGATAGTCTTGCCCTTGTTCGCTCCCTCCGTGCTCTTGATGGTCATGCGCTTCGGGGTCGTGCTCGTGTCGAGCGTGCAGGTGCCCTTGTCCGAATGGAGCTCTCCTTCGACGGTGACTTCGTATTTGTCGCCCGTGATTTTCAGCGTGATGGCCCTGAGCGCCTCATCCGGCAGACGCACGCCGCCGAGGACAGCGGCGATGGGCTTCCAGGTTCCTTCGTGGCTGGTCGCGTCTGCCGGCTTGTCAGCCGCACACAGTGAGAGTGGCAGCGCGGCGGCGAGCAGGAGCGTGAGGAGTGGTTTCATGATTGTTCTGGGTTGGGCTTCAACGCACTTGAATCCGGTTTTCGCCGAACGCCGAACGCAGCCGCTGGACATCCTCGTCCGTAAGCCGCGTGCCCTTGCGCACGACGGAGAGCGACTTGAGCTTGGGTGCCTTCGCCATGCGCAGCAGCCCGTCTGCGGTGATGCCCGCCGGGCCGCCGCGCTGGCCGTCGCCAATCTCCACGCGTTCCAGGTTCGGCACGTCCGCGAGATGCGCGAACGCCGCGTCCGTCAGCCCCGCGCCACCGAGAGAGAGGTCGCGCAGCTCGGCCAGCTCGGTGAGCGGCGCGAAACCGGAGCCGGTGAGGTTCGGCGCGTTCAGGGAGAGATTGCGCAACTGGTGCAACCGCCAAAAAAACTCCAGCCCACGGTCGGTCACCTGCGTTGAGTCCTTCGAGACGAACAGCCCGGTCAGGCCCACGAGTTCGCCGATGCTCCGCATCCCAGCATCGGTCAGCGCGGAACTGCCGAGGTGCAATTCACCCAGCAGGTTCAACCCGACGAGATGCCGCACGCCCCGGTCGCCGAGGCCGCTGCCCACCGCATGGAAGCGGCGCAGGCTGGCGAGTTGCGCGAGCGGTGCGAAGCCGTCGTCCGTGAGCTGGCGCGCGTTGGTGAGGTCGAGCGCGTCGAGCCGGCGAAGTCCCGCGAGGTGCGCGAAACCGGCGGCGGTCAGCGTGGCGTCACGGCTGGCAAGCTCGCGCAACTGCGGGAAGAGCCGCAGGTGCGCGGCGGCAGCGTCATCGAGCTGTCCCACGGAAAGCGTTTGCAGCGGCGCGCCCGCGAGCACGTCGAGCGAGGCGCCGGTGGCCGAGGTGAACTGCAACGTGAGCTGCTCCAGTTTCTTGAGCCGGCCAAGCTCGCGCACGCCCGCGTCCGTCACGCGCGGGCTGTTGAGCGACAGCCGCCGGAGGTTCACCAACCCGGCGAGATGCTTCACCGCTGCGTCGTCGAAGTTGTTGTCGCCGGACAGCTCCAGCGATTCCAGCTTCCCGACCTGCGCCAGCGGCGCGAAGTCCGCCGCCGTGAGCTGCGGCCCGGCATCGGACACGCGGAACCCGCGCAAATCAGGGATGCGCGGCAGCAGGGCGAGGAACTCCGGCGAGAGTTTGCGCGCGGCGGGGAACTCAAGGTCGGCCAGGCCGATGAGGTCCGGCAGGCGGCGGAACAGCTCCGGCTCCAGCGGGCGGGGGAAACGCGCCTTGAGCAGCGCGCCGTCGGCGTTGTTGAAGTCACCGATGGCCGCGAGCACGGCCTGCCGCGCGTCGGCGTCCGCCTCCAAGCGGCGCTGCGCGACGGCGAGCGCTTCCGGCGGAGCCTCACGCGCGACGCGGAAGCCGAGATACGCGCCCGCGTCCGCCGCCTCGAAATACGAGCGCGCCGTCGAGCGGCACTGCACGGGCGACACCGCCCAAGAGCCGCCCCGGATGGTGCGCCAGTCGCCGTGCGCGTTCCACGCCTCCTGATTCACCGGGTCAACGGCCAGCACCGTGGA
The DNA here is from genome assembly GCA_040081795.1 of Limisphaerales bacterium. Taxonomy (GTDB): domain Bacteria; phylum Verrucomicrobiota; class Verrucomicrobiia; order Limisphaerales; family SXTU01; genus SXTU01. Next base: position 11,245 of record JBEBFV010000058.1, read on the forward strand.
CCGGTCGTAACGCGGCGCGGCGAACTTCTTGTAATAGGTGTCCGTGTAGCGGTCCGCGCACCACTCCCACACGTTGCCGTGCAGGTCGCGCAGGCCCCATGCGTTCGCCGGATAGCTGCCCACGGGCGCGGTGAAGACATGGCCGTCGTCGTGATTCGTGCGCACCATCCACTGGCGGATGGCGCGGTCGGGCCAGGCCTTCTCGTATTCCGCGTTGGCGATGTTCGCGCGGCGATGAATCGAGTCGCGAAACTCGTTGCCCCAGTTGAACCACGAGTCCGTTCCCGCGCGGCAGGCGTATTCCCATTCCGCTTCGGTCGGCAGGCGGTAGGTGACGCCCTCCTGCTTCGTCAGCCATTCGCAAAACGCAACCGCGTCGCGCCAGCTCACGCCGACGACCGGGTGCTGGTCCGTCTGCGGAAAGCCGGGATTCTTCCAAGTGAACTCCACGCGCTGCTCGAAGGCCGGCTTGAGCCAGGGTGCATTCGTGGGCGGCTTGGGCTGAAAACCCATGATGCCCTTGCCACCCTGCTCGGCGGTGGTGCGATGGCCGGTCGCGGCGACGAACTGCTTGAACTGCCCGACCGTCACCTCGGTCTCCGCGAGGTAAAACGGCTTCGAGAGGATGACCAGATGCTCCGGCCGCTCCTCGTCCACCGTCCATCCGGCGCAGCAATTGAAGGCCAACCCGAAGCCGACGCGATAGGACATGCCTTGAGCGAAGTGCCCAGCGGGGATGAGGTGGAGCTTGATGCCGGCGGTGTTCGTGATTGGCGCGGCAGCGAGTGTGGCAGTGGCGCAGAGCGCGAGGATTACAGACCAGAGACCACGCCGTGCCCAGTTGAAGAGATTGTCAAACGAATGGGGACAAACGAATTCTTCATCTGGATTCGCTTGTCCCCATTCGTTTGACAACATCGGCCTCATGTCGTTCCTCGACGCGAAATTCCGCTCCCATTCAGTCTGGACCGCGCGGCCAAGGAGTCTTTGGTCTGAAGTCGGATGTCCGTGGTCTGCGGTCATCCGAGCAGTTGTTTGATGACGCCTTTGCTGTCCTGAAACTCCCCGCCCAGGTTCACGCCCATGCGGTCGGCCATGGTGTGCCAGAGCGAGGCGAGCGGGGTGTTGTCGAGCTTGAGGTGGCCCTGATGTTTCAGGCCGAGCGCCTTGCCGCCGAAGACCGCCGTGGGCAGCCGGTCGCGCGAGTGGTCAATGCCCATGCCGCTGGAGAACGCCAGCATCGTGTGGTCCAGCACCGTCGAACCGTCCGGCTCCTTCATCGCCTTGAGCCGCGCCAGCAGGTGCGCCCAATGCCTCATGTAGAACGTGTCCACCTGCGTGAGTTCCTGGAGGTCGCGCGGGCTGTTGTTGTGGTGCGTGAGCGCGTGGTAGCTCTTGGACACGTTCATCTCCGGCCACTCGCCGCCCGCGCTCTCGCGGCGCACCACGTAGGTGACGACGCGCGTCGAGTCCGTCTGGAACGCCATCGCGATGAGGTCATACATCAGCTTGCCGAACAGCTCGTAGCGGAACTGCGACGAACCGGGCGCGAACGGCTGGCTGAAGTCGCCCATGCCGTTGAGGTCGGGTGCGGGCTTGGGGCGGTTCGCCCAGTCCTTCTCGCGCGCGAGCTGATGCTCCACCTCGCGGATGGAGGTGAAATACTCCTCCAACTTCTCGCGGTCCGCGCGGCTCACCTGCGTCTCCAGTTGCTTCGCGCTGCCTTGCACGAGGTCGAGGATGCTGCCGCGCTTTTGGAAGCCGCGCTCGCGCGACGCACGGGCCTTCGCATCGTCCACCTTGAACAGCCGGCTGAAGATGAGGTGCGGGTCGTTCTCGGCGGCGAGCGGGACGGCGTTCTGGTTCCACGAAAGCGTGGACAGGTTGCCGCCGTAGCCTGTGCCGCGCGCGACGGAAAGCTGCAGCGAGGGGAAACGCGTGGCCTGCCCGACGCGCGCCGCCACCACCTGGTCGGCGGAGATGCCGTTGATGATGGAGCCGTCCTGCTTGCGGCCAACTTGACCGGTGAGAAACGTGTAGTCACCACTGTGCCCGCCGCCGTATTGCAGCGAAGTCCCGGACAACACCGTGAAGTCGCCACGATACGGCTCCAGCGGCTTGAGGATGGGCGTGAGGGTGAAATCCGGCCCGGTGTCCTTGGGAAACAGGTCGTAGCCGTTCATCCCCGTGCCGAAGTAAAACACGCCCATGCGACGCGGAATGGCCGACGCCGCATCCGCGGCGGGCAGCATGGCTTCGAGCAGCGGCAAGGCGACGGTGGCCCCGAGGCCGCGCAGGACGGCGCGGCGGGACAGGCGGACGCGTTTGAGCAGGTTCATGGCGGGATCAGTTAAGTCAGTGCTTTAGCAAAGTTCAGCGCATCGTTCCAACAGGTATCCCGCGCGGGCCGGGCGAATCTTACGGACTGTTTTGACGCGCCGCGCCTGTCTGAGCTGCAAACTCATTCGCCAATCTGCCAGCACGCGAGCCGGCCCTTCTCGTTGCGGAAGAACAGCCGGCCGTTGGCGTAGGCGGGCGCGTTCTTCATTTCCCGCATCCCCACGTTGAACGAACGCAGCGGCTCGTGGCCCGACTGCGAGACGCGCGCGATGTCCACATCGCCTCCCTCGGAGACGCGGATGACCTTGTCGCCGACGGCGATGGCCGAGCCGCCGCCGGGCCACTCCCAACGCGAGTCGCCGGTGTCCAAGTCCAGACACGCAAACCGACCTTGCCCGAAAAAGTAGAGTTCGCCACCGAGGACGAAGCCCGAGCTGAACGCGTGCCCGGTTCCTTTGCCGCGTTCCCAGCGCAGTTCCGGGCGGCCGGAGGAGAAATCGTAGAGCGCGCGGCCCTTGCCGTAGTCGCTGCACAGGAAGAGGCGTTCGCCCAGCACGATGGGGTCACACGCGTTCACCGCCAGTTCGGTCTTCCACGGCACGCGAAACTTTTCCTTTCCCGTCAGCGCCTCGCGGACGATGAGCTGGTCGCCGCCGAAGAAGGCCACGCACCCGACGCCTTTCCACTGAAACAGCACCGGCGCGGCCAGACCGGGAAAACCCTCGTGCGACCATGCGGGCTGGCCGGTCTCCTTTTCGAGCGCGACACCGCCGCCGGTATTCAGGAACACGAGGTTCCGCCACACCACCGGGGAGCCGGCGTGGCCGTATTCCGGTCGCCGGTGGGCGCGGGCAAATCCCGTTTCCAGCGAATCTCGCCCGTGGCCGCGTCGCAGCAAAACAGCGTGGGCGCCTGCAGGGCGGCGAGCACGTAGACGCGTCCGCCCTCCACGGCCGGCGTGGTGGACCCGGACCAGGTGTTGGCATGACGGGTCCAGACCGGGCTGCCATTGCCGGCGTCGAGGCAGACGATGGTGCCGTTCCCGCTGGAACTGAAGGTGTAGAGCCGCCCGCCCACGACGGCGCACGACGCATGCCCGTTGCCGACATCCGCCTCCCAAACCTTCACCGGCTCACCGGCGCGGAGGTTCAGCGGTCCGGCGATGGTTCCATTGCGGTTCGGCCCGCGAAAGCACGGCCAGTCAGCGGCGGTGCTGGTCAGACTGAAGACTACAGACAATAGACCGCAGACCAGGAGGTGCGGGGCAGCGTGGCGGGAGAGGCGGACGCGTAGGAGCGTGTTCATGGCGTGGTCGAATTCAGTGAGTGCTTTAGCAAGAACCGGCTCGCTATTCCAACAGCATTTCCAGCATGGCCCGATGATCCAACGCCGCAAGCCCGCCGGGCCTCCCGGCGAACCCGGGATCCCATTCCCCAATGCGGCGCGGCACGCCATGAGGCGGAGCCGTGTCAGATCCGCGAATCACAACCCGGGTGGTAGCGAGGCTGCGTTGCGCGCCGAGCATTCACGCACTGGGCACTTGCGGGCATGGCGAATCCCTTGGTAATTTCCCTGGCGATACGGGCGCTTGCCGATGAAGGTGCCGACCGAGACGCCAACGCTTCTGGGTGTATCAGGCGATTCAGCGGCGAAAACATCAACCAATGAGGTCGGGGACGGGCGGATGTCTTTGAACGGCATTGTGGGCACGTGGCGGAATGGCAGACGCGCTGGACTTAGGATCCAGTGGAGCAATCCGTGCAGGTTCAAGTCCTGTCGTGCCCACCACCGGAACCTCCCTCTCATGCTGATTGGTGACAGGCCGATGCGACTGCTCATGCCGGGGTGCAGGCTCGCGGTTGGAGTGTGGCGCCGCCTTCCGCCACTGGGCATGAGGCCCGCGCTGGCCGGGCCAAATCCTCCTGCCCGCCGCAAGCGGCGCCGTGGGTGCAGACGTGCCGTGAACCAGCCATCAAGCCGGGAATGGCACCAGGACCGGGCAATGTCTGGCCTCGCGCGACATCGCAACCCGAAGTTTCTCGGCGCGGGTGGCCAGAAACAATCCGCGTGGCGCGGGTGGCATTCGCCCGGCCTCACATCACCTTCTTCGCGTCGTGGCGGGGTGTTTCCTTCAGGATGCGGCGGACGATCTCATCCACCTTGATGCCTTCTGCCTCCGCGTTGAACGTCGGCACGAGCCGGTGACGCAGCACGGGATACGCGAGCGCCTCGATGTCCTCGATCGTCACATGGAACCGCCCGCGCAGCACTGCGCGCACTTTCCCGCCGACGACGAGCTGCTGGCACGCGCGCGGGCCGGGGCCCCACGCAATGAGCTCCTTCGTGAACGCGGGCGCGTCTTTGTCCGTGGGCCGCGCGCGTCGCACGAGGTCGAGCACGAAGTCCGTGACATGGTCGGGCACGGGGACTTTGCGGACGGTCTTCTGGATCGCAATGACCTCTTCACCTGTGACGACCGGATCTATGTCCGCCGAGTAGGCGCTGGTGGTGCGCTTGATGATCTCGCGCTCCTGGTCGCGGGTCGGGTAGTCCACGCGGACGTGAAACATGAAGCGGTCCTTCTGCGCCTCAGGCAGCGGGTAAGTGCCTTCCTGCTCCACTGGGTTTTGCGTGGCGAGGACGAAGAAGGGCTGGTCCAGTTTGTAGGTGCGCCCGCCGACGGTGACGCTGTGCTCCTGCATCGCTTCCAGCAGCGCGGCCTGGGTCTTGGGCGGCGAGCGGTTGATCTCGTCGGCGAGGATCATTTGCGCGAAGAGCGGGCCTTTGAGGAACGTCAGGTTGCGCCGGCCCGTCGCGGGGTCCTCTTGAATCACGTCCGTGCCGGTGATGTCCGCCGGCATGAGGTCGGGCGTGAACTGCACGCGGCGGAAGGAGAGTTGCAGCGCGTCGGAAAGCGTCTTGACCATGTAGGTCTTGGCGAGGCCGGGCACGCCTTCCAGCAGGCAATGGCTGCGCGCGAAGATGGCGATGAGAAGCTGCTCGATGACTTCCTCCTGGCCGACGATGAGCTTGCCCACCTCCGCCGTGACGCGCTGGTAAGCCTCCATGAGCCGGCGCGCGAGCCGGGCGTCGTCAGTGTCAGAAGTCGTGGCGCGCACCGTGGGCTGTGGCCCGGGCGGCGTGGCCGAGGGCGGTGGGGGAGACTCTTGCGTGGAGGACTCCGGCGGGCCTTCCGGCTCATCGAGCGCATCCGGAAGAAGCGAAACCTTCAGGCACGTCGGGCAGCGGAACTCCGTGCCCGCCAGCGCGGCCTCGACGCGAAACTCCTCTTCGCAGAGAGGGCATTTGAAGGCGATGTCCATCGGTGACTGTCCGCAGAGATTGGCGCAAAGCTCCGCGCAGTGGAATCCCTTTCCTGCTGTAGTCGCCGCGAGGCTGGCTGCGGCTGGCCTACGATGGAGTTCGGCCAGAACCGGAGTGTCCCCTTCACGGCGGTCCTAGTTGCTGCTATCTCTCCCTCCGCGCCCATGCACCTCGCCATCAATAAAGTCCACTTCCCCGTCACCACGCTGGGGCATGGGCGACGCATTGGCATCTGGACGCAAGGCTGTTCCATCCAGTGTCCCGGCTGCGTCAGCCGCGACACGTGGGACACCGAGCCGCGCCACCGCATCGCGCTGGATGAGCTGCTCGCCGGATGCGCTGGCTGGCTGGCAGAGGCGGATGGCGTGACCATTTCCGGGGGCGAACCGTTCGACCAGCCGGAGGTGCTGCGCGAGCTGCTGAAACGGCTGCGGGCCAGTTGCGCCGGCGACCTGCTGGTCTTCTCCGGCTACGCGGACGAAAAGCTCTTCGCCCAGCACGCGGACATTATCGCGCTGGCCGACGTGCTCATCTCCGAGCCGTTCGTCCCCCACGCGGGGCAGACGCTCACGCTGCGCGGCTCGGACAACCAGCGCGTGTTCCTTCTTACGCCGCTCGCGCGTGAGCGTTACCCTGCTGACCTCGACCGGCGCGCGTGGGAGCCGCAGCGTCGCCTCGACTTGATGGTGGAGGGCGACGACATCTGGATGGCCGGCATCCCGGAGCTGGGCGCGATGGCGAAGTTGCGCGACAAGCTCCGCGCGCTCGGCTACGACACCGTCACGTCCGACCAGCCCGTGAAAGTCCGCGCATGAGCCAGCGAGTGAAACACTGTGGTTGCGGCCAGGCCAACGCCGAGCACGACGCGTTCTGTGCCCGCTGCGGCCAGCCCATCTTCGACGTCGTCGCGGTCGCGACGGAGCCGCCGAAGCCGGAGGTGGAGGCGGAGCCCACACCAGCGGCTGCGGCTCCTGCTGTCGCGGTCTCAGCCAAAAAAGTCTGTCCGCTGTGCGGCACGGTGAACGAGTTCTTCGCCCTGCTCTGCGGCGGCGCGGGCTGTGGGAACGACTTGAGTGCGGTCGTGCCCAGCGGCGGTGCTCCGGCGGCGGAGCGGGCGCAAGCGCAATCAGCGGCGACACCTGCATCGCCAGCCTTGCCAGGCTTGCTGCTCTCCGTCGGCGCGCAAAATTTCGAGTGCCGGGACGGTGATACCATCGGGCGCGAGGGCTCGGTCGGTTGCCAGATCTTCTCCGGCATCGGAACCGTCTCGCGCCGGCACGTCTCCTTCACGCAGTGCGACGGCCAGTGGTTCGTCACCGCACTGGCCGGCGTGCAGAACATCACGCAGCTCGACGGCCGTGAGCTCCCGCGCGGCGCACCCCAACCGCTCACCGGCGAGCACACGTTGAAGATGTCCACGCAATGCGAGGTGAGACTGAAAGTAGGGAATGGGGGATAGGGAGCATCGGTCTTCCCTATTCCCAATCACCTATTCCCTACCCGTGTCCGCCATCTCCTGACTTGCCCACGCGGCACTTGTCCCTTCACCCTTGCCCCATGCCCACCGAAGCCGAGTTCCTCGCCGATGTCGCCACGCCGCGCTGGATCAAGGACGTGCTCCGGTTCCTGCCCGTGAAGTCGCAGTTCATCCTCTCCGGCAACATCCGCGACCGCTACCCATTCCTGCTCGAAGCCGCGCAAGCCGCGAAACCCGCCGTGCCCGCCACGGACGACCAGCCCGAGCAACCCGCCGTGCCCGCCCAGCCGCCGAAATACGCCCCGCTCGCGCTCAACGCCAGCGTCACCGAGGCGCTCAAACTGCGCGGCTACCAATTCTTTCTGGAATACAATGCCGTCGAGGGCTTCGGCGTCCTCACGCCGCGCGGCGAGTTCGCCGACGTGACGCGCAAGTTCTTCGCGGACACGTTCAAGCTCTCCTTCGACAATACCGGCCGGGCGAAGTGCAGTCTGGCGAAAGCGCTGGAGACACTCGACCGCGTCGTCGCGCACAAGGAGCATTTCATCGCCGTCTTCCTCGACTTCGCCTCGCGCTACGTGAAGCGCGTGGACTCGCTGGACGGGGGCGAGCACGAGTTTTTCAGCAAGGCGCTCGTGCAATGCCACGGCGCGCAACCGCACATCACGGCGACGAACTCGCTCGCGCAGTTCAACTCCGTCTTCTGGCTGTGCGACAAGGAGAACGACCTGCCCGACTGGCTGGTGCTCAACAACCCGCGCCTCCGCGCCGTGACCATCCCGCGCCCGGACCACATCATCCGCCGCGCGCTCATCACGCAAATTACGCCCAGCCTGCCGGGCTTCACCGAGGCCGAGGAGAAGCGCCGCGAGGACTTGCACGACGTGTTCGTCGAGCAGACCGAG
>JBEBFV010000059.1:0-19269 GCA_040081795.1 Limisphaerales bacterium
GTGCGGGGGCAACGGCAGGCGCGGGCTTGGACGCGGGCGGAGGAGCAGCGGGCTTTGGTGCGGGTGCCGGGCCGGCGGCGGGCCTGGCGGGCGCGGGTTGCAGCGCGGCCGCCGTGCGCGGGAGCAGGACGGTCTTGCCACACTGGCCGCAACTGCTCGCACCACCGCCCGCGTAGTCGGGATACGAGACCTCCGCGCCGCAATGAGGGCACTTGCATTTGAGGTAGGTCTTGCCGGCGCTCACGGTTGATGGCGACGGCGGAAGTTAGGCCAACCCCCGCACTGGCGGCAAGACCGGCCCGCGCCCGCCCATGGACAGCTTTGGGCCGAAGCCTGACAAAATCCACGAAGCCGCGCGCGCCGGGCGGGACGAGCGATACTCCATGAAAACGCTCCCCCGCATCCTTCGTTCGGCGCTCGCCGGTGCCGCCGCGTGCTGGCTGGGCACGGCGGCCTCCCTTGGGCAGTCACAGGCAAATTTCGTCGGCAACTGGAACTTCGCCCAGTTCGGCACGCCCGCCCGGCTGACCTTGGTGACGGCCAACACGCCCGTCTTCGGCAACAACTATCTCACGCTGCGGGACGTTCCCGAGAAGACGAACTTCATGGCGCGCATGGTGCCCATGACGGTTGACGGCAGCGGCAATTTCAGCGGGCCGGGCAACGGCATCATCACCGTGGCCGGGCCGGGCTTGGTGCAGGCGGTGCCCGCCGGGGAGTCGCCGGTGATGTTCAGCGTGAACGCCGCTCAAGACCTCGCGTTCGCGGCCAATCTTCCGCCGGGTGGCAGCCAGCAGGAGCTGATGCTGATGCTCAAGGCCCCCGCCAGCCTCACCGCCGCCGAAATGGCCGGAGTTTGGAAAATGGTGACCTTGGGAACTCCCCGGGAGCTGCAACTGCGCTGGTCGACCAACTACCTCGATCCGCAGCATCCCGTGGACGGTATCTTCGAGATCGAGGGCCGGTCCTCGTTCGGCACGGGGAACGGCACCCTCACGGTGGCCGGAGACGGCTCGTTCAGCCTGGTCTTTGGTCCCGACACTATGAACGGCACGGCGACGCCAGGCGCAAGCGGCCTGCTGACCGTCGTGATCCCAATGCCTCCCAACCCCGCCATGACCCTGTTGTTCTACGTCAACCAGAGCAAGAATGTGATGGCGGCGGTTCACACGGAGCCGAACTACCAGGAGATAGTCGTGGCGGTGAAGCTGCCGTCCGCGCAGACCGAGGGCGAATCGCAAGGCCTCTGGCGGGTCGGCGGTCTCGAGACCCCGGGCCTGCTTTCGCTGATCACCAACGGCCTGGGCTTCGTGATGGACCTCCCTGGCAAGAACAACTTTGCTGTGCATCGGGAGACGATCCACATCGGGCACACTGGCATCTTCACCGCGCCTGCGGATCGAACCGTGGGCCGGGTGAGCATCGTCACGCCCGGAGCGGTCCAGGTCGCAGGGACAAATGACACGGGCGGGAGCTTCTCGAGCACGCTCTGGTGCAACGCCGGGAAGGATTTCCTCATCGGCACGCGGGCGGACAGTTCGCACGAGCTCACGCTCGTGGCGCGCGCCCCGGCCGAGAGCCTGGCCGGTCCGGGGGAGTTCGGGCTGATCCACATCAAGACGAACCAGCCGCCCCTGCGCGTGAACCTCTACTGGGCTTCCGCAGCCAACCGGGTGCTGCAAATGAGCACCAATCCGGTGAACCCGGCCAGTTGGAACGACCTCGCTGAGACGCTGGGCGGCCATACGCACTCGCCGTCGCCGGGCAGTCTCCCGCGAGCTTACTACCGGCTGCGCCAGCCCACGCCGTGAGCCGGACGGTTCACCTCAGCTCGCGCACCTGCAGGTTGCGGAACTCCATCGGCGAGCCTTCGGCTTGCAGGCCGATGTAACCGCGCGCCGGCACGAGGCCAGTAGCCTCCCACGCGAGCTTCCCATTGCACCACAGGGTCACCGCCGTCCCCTTCACGAGCACGCGCCACTCGTTCCATTCCCCGGTGGCCTTTTGGAGGGCGGGCATTGCCTTCGCCCCCGTGAGGCTGCCGGCCAGAAACGCGCCCTCGAAATTCTTGTCCACGCGGATTTGATTGCTGCCCGCATCCGGCTTGGTGCGGATGTAAAACCCGCCATTGAACTTGGGAACCAGCGCGCGCCATTCGAACTTCACCTCGAAGTCGCCGTAATCCCGGGTGGTGACGAGACTCGGCCGCATCGCACCAGTCAGGTAAATGACGCCGTCCTTGATCTTCCAGTTGTCCGGCCAGGGGTCGCCGGCCTTCTGCAACGAGAACCGCCAGCCGGTGAAGTCGCGGCCGTTGAAGAGCGACTCAAAACCCGCGTCCTGCGCGCGTGCCAGTGTGAGTGCTCCACAGGCGATCGCCAACACGACCAGCCGGGCGAAGATTGTCGTCATGGGCCTTCGACGAAGCGAACACCTACCACTTCAACTCCTGCAAGCGGCGCGCGACTTCCTCCGCATTGGCGCGGCTGTTGAAGCTGCTGATGCGGAAGTAGCCCTCGCCCTTCGAGCCAAAGCCGCTGCCGGGCGTGATGACGACGTTGGCGTCGCCGAGAATCTTGTCGAAGGCCTGCCAGCTCGTGACGCCCTTGGGCGTGCGGACCCAGATGTAGGGGGCGTTCTCGCCGCCGAAGACTTTCAGCCCAGCCTTCTTCGCGCCTTTGCGCAGGACGGCGGCGTTGCCCATGTAGTGCTCGATGAGCGCGCGCACCTGCGCCTTGCCCTCGGGTGAGTAGAGCGCCTCAGCCCCGCGCTGGGTGATGTAGGAGACGCCGTTGAACTTCGTCGTCATGCGGCGCGACCACAGCGGATGCAGCGGCTTGAACTCGCCGGTCTTCGTCTGCGCGAGCAGCGTCTTGGGAACGACAGTGAACGCGCAGCGCACGCCGGTGAAGCCGCCGTTCTTCGAGCAACTGCGGAACTCGATGGCGCACTCGCGCGCGCCGGGAATCTCGTAGATGGAGTGCGGGATGGCGGGGTCGCTGATGTAGGCCTCGTAGGCGGCATCGAAGAGGATGACGGCCTTGTGCTCCAGCGCGTATTTCACCCATGCCTCAAGCTGCGCGCGCGTGGCGACGGCTCCGGTCGGGTTGTTCGGAGAGCAGAGGTAGATGACATCCACGTGCTTCTTCGGCGGTTCTGGGATGAAACCGTTGCTGGGACGGCACGGGAGATAGACGAGCTTGGCGTAGGCACCGGCCTCGTTCGCGTCGCCGGTGTGGCCGGCCATGACATTCGTGTCCACGTAAACGGGATACACCGGGTCGCTGATGGCAATTTTGTTTTTGCCGCCGAGGATGTCGAGGATGCTGCCGCAATCGCACTTCGAGCCGTCGCTGACGAAGATCTCGTCGTCGGCCACGTCGAGGCCGTGGGCGCGGTAGTCGTTCTGCGCGATGGCGGCACGAAGCCATTCGTAGCCCTGTTCGGGACCGTAGCCCTTGAACGTGGCGCGGTCAGCCATCTCGTCCACGGCCTTGTGGAGGGCAGCGATGACGGCGGGCGGGAGCGGCTCCGTCACGTCGCCGATGCCGCAGCGGATGAGTCGCTTGGCGGCCTCGGGGTTCGCCTCGCAGAAGGCTTTCACGCGGCGGCCGATTTCGGGGAAGAGGTAGCCGGCCTTGAGCTTGAGGTAGTTGTCGTTGAGGAGGGCCATGAGAGGAGAAGTATTCAGTGTTCAGTGTTCAGTCGTCCGGCGACACGCGGCCAGCGCTCGAAATTCCAAGGGGCAGACGGTAACGGGGGAGTGCGTTTTCGCAAGCGGCAAAACCGACTTTACAGGGCGAGCGGCGGCGGGCCAGACTCGCGGCACTATGCGCAAGACACTGCGGCTCGGCGGATTGATGACGGCGGCGTTGCTCGCCGGCTGTGGGACGACCTCCACCATCACGCAGCTCTCGCCCCGGACGCAGACGCGCAATGCGGAGGGGCTTTACCCGGTGGAGATCGAGTTCCGCAGCAGCATGCAGGCGCTGAAGAAGGAGACTCTCAAGCCTTACCTCCAAGTCGGTGAGAACAACTATCCGATGCGCCGGACGCAACGGATGGAGCACCGCTGGGAAACTCTCCTGCCCGTGCCCGCCTCGACCAATGTGGCGAACTACCGGGTGAAAGTGGACTTCGAATACAACGCCATCCCCTCCCCGAAACCCGACAGCGTCCTGTCAGCACCATATCAGTTGCAGATCCGGGAGAAGTAGCCGTCGGCAAGCTCGTCCTCCCGTCCTTCCAGCAGACATCCGCACCCCACAGGTCAAGGCAGGATCACGCGGTAGTAGCGGCTCGAGTTGGTGAGCGACTGCGGCTCGGTGAACTGAATCAGGCCGTAGGGCGCGAAGTTCGTGGAGACCGTCACCCAGTTGGCCAGATCGCTGGACGCCTGCACCAGATACATTTGATTGGTCTGGCCCTCGATGCGGAGTTGCAGCCCGCCATTAACCTGCTGGATGGCGCTGGTGTCTATGCGCACCGGGACGGCGAGGTTGACAGGCTCGACGATCGGGATGTCCAAGTTGTCCAAGAAGGCGGCGTTCAGCCCTCCATCAAAGGCCGCGTCCCTGATGAAGCGCCATTCCAATGTGTTCACCCCGGTCGCCACGGTGAAAGCATGAGTCTGCCACCCGCTCTCGCCGTTCGTGCGGACTTGCCGGGTGCCGTTCAGATAAAACTCGAAGAAGTCGCCGGTCATGCCGAACGCCTCGCTGCTCACCCGATAGCCGAAGGTGGCCGGGCCGGGCCGGCAGTTGGCCACCAGCTTCAAAACAGTCGTCTGGCCGTGGGTGACAGCACCGGATCGGAAGTGGAAGGCGCCGCCGGTCGTCGGGTTTGTCGCCTGGCCGCCGGCAACCCCCACGAACCAAGGGGCGATGCCCGCCGCGTTGTTGGTGGCCCAGCCGATGTTGGGCCGGAACGCACCGGTCTCGAGCGTGTCCGCCAGCACGAGCGGGGAGAACACGGCGTTCAGTGTGGTGGCCTTGCGCAGCGTGATGCGCAGCGGGTTGTCGAGGGAAAGCGTGTCTCCTGTCCATGTCACGAACGCGAACCCGTTCGAGGCGACGGCGGTGACATCCACCACGGTGTTGCTCGGGAACGAGCCGGAATTCGGGAATGTGACGCCGCCCGCCGAGGCAGTCACAGTCAGGTCATAGATGGGAACGGCCGTGAAGCTGTATTCCAGGAATATCTGGCCGGACGAGCCAGCCAGGCCGTCCACGGCGACGTAGTAGCGTGTGCCGGACCGGACAGCCTGGGTGAGTTCGCTGTAGATGCCGAAGCCCGTGGGCGTGTCGTCGTTGGCATTGAGCGCCGTGAGTCGGTCCACCCGCGTGCCGGTATAAACCGCCAGCAGCGTGTCGAAATTGGAGTTTGTGGTGGTGATCGAAAGCAGGCCATCACTCGGCGCTGTGAAAAAATACCACACGGACTTGCCGCCCTGCTTGCCAGCGTGCAGAGGCTCGCCCGGCTCGAGGGTGGCATTGATGTTGTTGGTCGTCGTCGCCCCGACGGTGCCGGCCAGTTCCAGCGCATTGGCCAGCACATCGTTGAAGGGATCAAACGCGCGGTAAATCACCTGGAACGAAAGAGGGACGGAGGTGTTGCCAGAGAAATCTGTGGCTGAAACCTGGATGACATTCGTGCCAGGGACCAGGAGCAGCGGGATGGTCCAGTTGTTCGACCCCAAGGCCGTGGTCGAAAGGCCGCTGTTGAGCCGGATGAAGACCTGACTCACACCGATCGCGTTGGTGGAGGGGTCAATGGCGGTGCCGGACAGCGTCAGCCCGGCGTTGGTGACGATCAGGCCGCTGGGCGGGTTGGTCACGGATAGCGGGCCGCTCACGAGATTGGTGATCGCCACGGACGGCGCAGTGGTGTCCGGCACTCCGCCGAACTGCACGCGCAGCCGGATCTGGCCGACGGTGTTGGTGGACGCGCTCGCCACGGCGATCCGGTAGGTGGTGCTCGCGACGGCCGTGAAGTTGATGAAGCCCTGCGCGATGATGCCCACATCGTTGGTCGCCGCGATGAGCGTGAGATTCGTCAGGGCGTTGCCCGTGTAAACGGCCACCACGGTGTCAAAGGAGCTTCCTGCGGTGTCCACCAAAACAGGACCGCTGTTGGTTGGCGACCAGTTCCACCAGACAGAGTTCGCCATGTTTGTGACCCCCGCGTGCGACGGCTCGCCAAACTGCGTCGAGCCGAAGGTGTTGTCGCCGAAGATCACGGCACCGGGATCAGGCACCTTGGCGAGCGGGGGGAAATTGTCATTGGAGGGAACAGTCGCGGAGCGGTAGGGGAAGGTGCCGGTGAAATTCGTCTTTCCCGCTGCGGTGATGTTGAGCGTGAGCACCAGGTTGGTGGCGAACGCCGGCACGTTGACGGTGAAGACATGGCGATTGTCATTCGCGACGGCATCGGGCGCGACTCCATCGTTGAGGAACAATCGGTTGGTGAACACGCCGGGCATGGTGCCGATCACGGTCGCGTTGTTGACCGGCATGAGATCGTTCACCGTCACCGTGAATGGCACCGTCGAGCCAGCCAGCAAGGTGGAGCCGGGCGGCGGCGAGAGTAGCGCCTCCAGCAAATTGTCCCCAACCGTGGTGAGCGCGCGGTAGGCGTTGACCCGCCCGCCGGAACTGGTGTTCGTGGCCAGCGCCGCCACAGGCGTGGTCGTGAAGAGGATGCGGTTGCGCACCTCGCTGTAGGTCATGGTGTTGGTGAGCGAGAAAACCAATGCCGCCACGCCGGACACATGGGCGGCCGCCATGCTCGTGCCGTCCTGCAACGAGCGGTCCAGCGTGGACGTGTCGTAGCTGTTGTCGCTCTGGAAATAAGTGGAGGCAATCTCCACACCTGGCGCGCCCACGTGGACATTGTTGCGCCCGAAGTTCGAGTAGCTTGCCAGCCCGTCACGCCGGTCCAGCGCCGCCACCGAGATGATGTTGTCCAAGCCGAACGCAGCCGGATAGGCCGCGAACTGGTCAATGTTCACACCAAAATTTCCCGCCGAGGCCACGACCAGAACCCCGTTGGACCGGGCGTAGTTGAAGATGTCGAAGAGCTGAGGGTCGAACGAGTAGGTTTCGAAGCTGCAGTTGAGGACTTTCGCGCCATTCCTCACCGCGTAGTCCACGCATCGGATGATGGCGCTGTTGCGGGGGTTTCCGAACACATCGGTCGCCTTCAAAGCCATCAGGCGGACGTTCCAGGCGACGCCAACGTGGGAGCGGCCGTTATTGGGTGCCGCACCGATCACGCCTGCCACACGCGTGCCGTGGCCGTTGTCGTCGTTAGGATCCCCGGAACCGGTGATGCCGTTGATGCCGAACACATCGTCCACGTAGGTGTTGGCGTCGTTGTCCTGCGAGTCGCCGGCGACCTCGGCCGGGTTGCGCCACATCTGGGCGGCGAGGTCGTTGTGGGTGTAGCGAATGCCGGAATCAATGACGCCGACGATGATGTTTGTGGAGCCGACGGTGATGTCCCACGCGTTGGTGACGCCGATGTCGGAGCCCGCCACGCCGCCGAGCTGTCCCTGGTTTCTCAAGCCCCAGAGTGTTCCATCCTGGAAGAACGTGTCCGTGGGCACGAGCGAGAGCCGGCCCACGAAGTCCGGCGTGAGGCTGGCGAAATGTCCCGACCGGCGGAGCTGTGCCAGGCGATGACGCAACTCCGTTGGGGCCTGCGCGGCCGTCGGACGCGCCGCATCCGGCGTCAAATCAAGCATCACCAACCCAGGGACGGCCGCTGATTCCCACATCACCCGCATCTTTGCCGCAGCCAGCGCCGCGTGCGCGGTCGCCACGGGGACACCTGGCCGAAGCCGGGCCGTCATCGCAGTGGGATGCACGCGCTGGCCGTCCAGCATCACGAAGGAAACTCCGGGCAACTCCGCCGCAGGCGTGCCGCCCAAACCCAGGAGCAGCACCAGCATTCCCATCCACCGCGACGCGCACCGGCA
Organism: Limisphaerales bacterium; assembly: GCA_040081795.1. GTDB lineage: Bacteria > Verrucomicrobiota > Verrucomicrobiia > Limisphaerales > SXTU01 > SXTU01. The sequence goes on from JBEBFV010000059.1 coordinate 7,979, forward strand.
CCCGCTCGAAAGCCAGGCCGCGCCCGGCATTGACCGCCGATGACGATGAAAAGTTGCTGCCATGCGCCTGCTCACGGTTGATACGAAACTCGGAAATATCGCTCCGCCGCGCCTGTCGGCACCACGTCGGAGAAAGTCACCACGCGGTTGGTGGTGGCGGAGTTGGTGAAGTTCGACAGGAACTGCCAAGTGCCCGCGAGGAGGTTAGTGTTCACCTCCACCTGATAAACGGTCTGGGCGGCGGCCTCCCAGGTGACGAACGCGGTGAGCGGCGGCACGTTCGTGAAGGTCACGCTGCTGTTCATGATGATGCCGTCGAACGGGCTGAGATCGCTCGCGTTCACGACGCCGTCGGCATCGGAGTCGAGCACCTGACTGTTCAGCTTGGCGACGTTGACCTTGACCGTGCGGCCGTCGGGCAGGCGGACATCCACTCCGGTGTTCAGCCCGGCGTAATCCTTCACCCAGCGCAAGCGGCCCCCAAGTTGCCCGTCAAGGCTCTGGACCGGCAGGTTGGCGTTCGCGAAGTAGAGCGTCATGTTCGTCTCGATGAACAGGTGGGAAGCTAGGTCATTGGTGACCGTGCCAGAGAGCTCGAGGTAGTCCACGTAGAGCGCGTTGTTCGTGCCCGTGCCGGCGAAGGAGAGGCGGTTGAGCGAAACCGCGTTGTTGCTCGTGTCCAGCAGCAGACGCCCCAGCGCGGCGTTGTTGGTGTAGCCCGCAGCCACGGGGCCAACATTGTTGCCCGCCCAGACATGGGGCACGTCGCGGTTGAAGGGCGCGGTGGTGTAGATGGTCGTGCCCAGGAGGTCGCCGCTCACCGGCTTGACGGTGAGGCTGAAGCCCAGCGCGCAGTTGATGCGGTTCGTGCCGGATGAGCCGGTGTCAGTCAAGGAATTGGTGGGGCTCAGGATCAACGTGCCGGCCGTGAACAACTGGTGGCCGCGAATTTTGAGGTCGTTGCCCGCGAGCAAGATGCTGCCCCCGGCCGATAGCAGCCCAGCTCCCCCGGTGCCGCCGTCGAACTTCGCGGAATCCGCCGTGATGGAAATGGGGCCGCCGCCGCCGACGTTCACGCCGCCGACGAGCGACCGTGTGAAATTCGTGCCGGTGCTCTCGTAGTCCGTCGCCCGGATGGTGATGTTGTTGGCCGTGAAGATGCCGCGATTGACGAAGCTGGCGATGGGCGTCGCCCGGTCGGCCCCCAGCGCACACTGATACGGGACGCTGATGGCACCAAGGTTCGTGAAGTAGTTCAGGTTTGGAAAGTTGGTGGAGGCCAGATTGGTGGAAGTGAGGAGCGGCAGGTTCAAAGAGCTGGAGGCGCTGAAGGTCAGCGCCGGGGAATCAATCTGGATAACGCGCCCGATGTTCAGGGCGTTGTTGATGATCACGTTCGTGCCCCGCGCATTGAACTCCTGCAGTGTCACCGGCGTGATGCCGCTCAACTGGGAGGCATCCACCATCAGCACATGATAGCGGAAGACGATCCCGGCGTTGGTCGAGAGGTTAGTCCAAGTGGTGCTGTAGAAGGAAAGCGTTCCGTTGGGGCGGGCCACCTGAGTCGCGGCAAAGTTGGTCAGCGTCAGCGTCGTGTTCGTGTTGGCGATGAAGAGCTGGATGAACGGGGCATCAATGATGACAGCGTCACTGCTGACGAGGTTGGTGGCATGAATGCTGACCAGGTTGTCGGCCTTGATGCGCGCCTGCCGGATGTCCAGGTCGTTGGCCGTGATGTCAATGCGCCCGGGAGAATTTGTTGGGTCATCCAAATGCGGGACGTAGGTGGCCGAGCCGGGTGCATTGGCCGCGTTTCCGACCGATGCCTGCCATGCGGAGTAGAAGTTGTTTGTGACCACGCTGTCGGTGAAATCGGGCTGGAAGAAGCTGACGCCGGCGATGTCGAAGTTCGTGGTGAAACTGAAGGTGGGTGTGAAATAGAAGTCGTAGGTGGAGCCACGGCTCAGTTCATAGCCCGCCGGACGAGAGGAGCTTGCCGTGGTGTTGTCTGAGAGCAGCGAGTTGGTCCGGCTGTTGATGTAGTCGAGGAAGTAGAGGTTGTTGGTGTAAAGCCCCCCGGTCGTGATGTCGGAGCCGAAGGTGCTGAAACGCACAATCGGGGTGATGCCTGGAAACAAGTTGCCGCCTCCGCCACCCAGCCCACCGAGGGAGGCGAAGCGAACGTCCACGGACAGGTTCGTGTTCGCCGCGTTCGGCTGCACCAGCACCACCTGGATGTTAATGTTGGTTCCCTGGCGGTTGGTGCGCACGTAGGAGATGAAATTTGTCCCGGAGATGCTCGGGAAGCCGCCGAAGGCGCCGAAGCCGCTGGATTGCACCTCATGGCTTGGCGACGCTGACTGCGGAGGTCGGAATCCGCCCGAAATCGAGTTGAGCGACTGCAGGAATAGGCCGCCAAACGCCGAGGACACTGTCATCACATTGCCAGTGCCGGCTCCCCAGTAAATGTCAGTGACGGCGCTGGGATTCTGGTAAGTGACGACGCCGTTGGTGTCCACGGAGCGGAAACCCGTGGTGGAAGACGTCAGGGTGTTGTTCAGTGTTGCTGTCAGAACCGAACGCGTGAGGTTTACGTTGTTGCCCTGCAACAGGAGCAATTCGCCAGCGCTCAGGTCCCCGGAATTAAGGACGTTGGTCGCGGTGATTTGTATGGTGTCGCCCCGGATAATGCCCTGGTTGACGAAGTAGTCCGAGAAGAGGCGGGAGGTGTTGGTGGTGAAGCCAAAATCAAACCCCAGATCGCCGGAGAACGTGCCACCAATGGTGTTGGTGAGGTTCAGCGTGTTGATGGTCTGATAGAGGAAGTTGTTGAACAGGAAGCTTGAGTTCGTCGCGTTGATCGTGCCGAAATTCACCACGGCCGTGGCGTCAATCGAGGGGTTGTTGACATCCGACAAGTTGACGAACAACGGTGTGGCTGCGCGCACCGGGCTGGCGAAACCGCCCAGCAGGCAGGCACCCAGCGACAACGATCCTAGCCACCGCACCATTTGGCGGGGAAACACGTTGCGCACTGCGTCGAGAGGCTTCCTCATGGGCCGTAGAGTTGTCGCTCCAAATCCTGGATGGTCAGCCCGTCCGGGAACACCGAGTAAATGGTCGTGGTGTCGAAGAAGCCCCACACGCCGTTGACTATCGAATTGCGCTCGTCAATGAACCGCGCACCGGCGGCGGACGTGTTCAGCCGGCTCGGTCCCAGCGTGCTGAACTCGATCACGATGGCCGTGGCGTTGGAGGTTGCCGCTGGAATCACTCCCGGGCCGGAAAGGATGGCGGTGCCGCCGCCGCCCACGGTGTTCAGCGCCGAATTGTTCACCCAACGCGCACTTGTGCTGAGAGGGTTTATCATGACCGGGACGCCGGCCACGACCAGCAGATCCCCCGCCGTAAAGAGGATGTCGGGCAGGCTGATCACGCGCTCCAAAGTCTGGTTGGTCAGATAGGCATTCGTCGGGTGGTAGAAGGTGTCCACATAACGGTTGGTGATCTGCCGGATGGCCACGTTGAGCAGCGAGTCAATGGGGATGGGGTTGAAGGAGACCTTATCAATACCAGGCCGCCGTGCGGTGGCGATGGCGACATTCGTCTGGGCGTTGGTTCCTTGAAAAGGAGCGAAGGGCGAGGTGGTGTCCGCCAGTGTCACGGACCCAGCCCCGGTCGCCAGCGTCTCCGTCTTGACGTTGTTGAAACGAAGCAGATTCCGCAGCCCACCATAATCATCACGGGTCAGGCTTGTGAAGAACTGCCCTGGCCCCAGTCCGCCTCCGTCGTCCAAGCTGGCCACTGAGCGGTTGTTCGCGTTGCCGCTGACGCGCGTCTCGACTGCATCGGCGTAGTTGCCCGGCAGCAACGGCTCCGAGGCGGTGTAGGTGTAGAGGACGCCGTTGACGATATTCGTGGGCCGCAAGTTGACAGGGTCGAAGTTGCGCTGGATGACCGTGTAGTTGGTCGTGTTGAGGATCACCGTCCTGTCGCGCAGCGCATACGTCCAGCGCTCGGGACTCGCCAATCCCAACTGGCCCAGGATTGTCGAGAGCGCGGCGGACCGAAGGTCGAACACCTGCAAGCCGGCGGCTGTGGCGTTGGCTGGGCCGACGGCCTGCACCGGGAATTCAGCCAGCGTCGCGCTCATCGCGCTGGCAGCGGGCACGGCGTTCAGAATTGTCATCGCGGACTCAATTGCCGCCACGCCGTTGGAGCCGAAGAAATTTAGGAAGGTCGCGTCGTAGCCATAGTTGAGGATCGGCACGGTGACACGGTAACCCTCGAAGAGGTTCATCGGGCCGCCCACGTCACCCGTCAGGTTGAAGCCGAGGGCCGCCGTCTGCCAGCTCGCGAACGGGCCCATGAGCGAGAACGCCGATGCGTTGACCGTGAGCAGGCTCGCGGTGCCGAGCACGATTAGTTTTTTGATTAGCCGTTGCATGGGACGCCTCACCGCATTCGGATGATTCGATACAACCGCAGGTCGCCGCCGCCCACTGACATCGCATCCCCGGAGCCGGGGGCGAAACGGGCCGTGCCGACGTTTTGCCAAGCCGTGGCGTTGGTCGAAATCTGCACCTGATAAACGAAGCCTGGCTCAGTGTTCCAGTTGAGCCACAGGCCCTGGCCGTTCCGAAGCATGTCGAGCCGTAATGAGCTGGCGCGGCTGGTGGGACTCGTGCCCGCGAGAAACTCCTGGAGGTTGGTCGCGCCGTCACTGTCTGTGTCCGCAGTTGCGGAGGGCCAGGCCAGCGGGTTCAGCCCCCAGAAACGCGCCTGCCAGTCATCCGGCAAGCCATCGAAGTTCGAGTCCTCGCCCCAGGTCGGCGCGCTGGCGGCAACCGAGAGCGGCGAACGCCGGCCATCGCGCAGCACGTATTCGAGGCGAAACGAATGCGCGCTTCCGGCCACGAGGTTGCTGATGACCACGAGCTGGTTCGTCGTCGTGACCGCGAGAGTGCTGCCATCCATGTAGAGCGCGTAGTGCAGCAGGTCGTAGCCTGCCAGCTCGGCCCATGACACCGCCAGCCGGGACTGGCTGAGTGCGTTGACGCTGGGCGCGCCGGGAACCGGAACAGGCTGGCCGGACGCATAGCGCTGCGCGTAAAGGTCGGTGCCGGAAGCAACACCGCTGTAACTGGCCCACACCACCAGCAAACGTCCGGCCGTGTCCGCCGCCATGGCCGGGTGAAGCTGCCGGCTCACCGTCGTGGTGTTGACCAGAAACTCGTCGCCAGCCGCCACGCCAGAACCTGTGAGCGCACGGCCGTAGATGCCTTCGAACGACCCGTCCTGCCCGAGGCTGGTCCACACCACCATCAGCGAGCTGCCCTGCGCAGCGATACGCGGCGCATACTGGTCACCATACGTCGTCGCGTTAACCACGATGGCGGGCGATGTGGCCGAGCTGGCGGCATCGTAACTGCGCGCGATGACGTCGAGGCTGTTAGTGCGCGCCGCCGCGTCGCGCTGCTCCCACACCACGGTGAACCCGCCGTCCGCTCCTGCGGCCACCGCAGGATGATCGCAATAGTAGGACTGGGAGTTGACCTTGAATTCATTGCCCAGCGCGCTCCCCGCCGCATCGTATCGGCGCGCGAAAATGTCCACCGCGTAGGAATCGGAAGTTGTTTCAAGCACATTGAGATCTACTCCGCGGACGGACTCGGACACCCACGCAACCACAAAGCCGCCGCCAGTGAGCGCGGTAACAGATGGCTTGGCCTGGTTGTAGAGCGTCGCCTGATTGACCACCCACTCGCCTCCGAGCAGCGCGCCGGCTGCGGACAGGCGTTGCGCGCAGATGCCCTGCAAGTGTCCGTCCGCCTCCATGCGCGCCCATGTCACCACCACGTCGCCCCCCGCCAGCACGGCGACCGCCGGTTGGAGGCTGGGCTGGTTGGTGTCCGCGCCGACGAGCACGTCGCCAGTGGCGAAGGTTCCGTCCGGGTTCAGAAACCGCGCGTAGATTTTTTGGAACCCCAGCGCGCCGCCCTGCCATACGAACACCGCGCCACCGTTGGGGAGCACCGCCGCCTGCGGAAGCTCCTGGTGGCCTGTCGCCAGTTCATTGACTCGGAATGGCGCGAGCGTGCCGGAGAGATTGTCGTTGAGCCGCTGCGCGCTGATGCCGGTGCCATCGCCGTCGGTGACGTTGTCCTGCCAGACGACGTAGCCGCCGGCTGGACCGAACGCGAGGGCCGGACGCGTCTGGTCGCCGGGCAGCGCCCCTGACAAGGAGTATTCCCCCGCCAGCCGTGTGTAGGTGCCCTGGGCAAAAACCACAGCGCCCCCGCACAAGACGGGAAGCAAGGCAAACAGCCTCGCGAGAGCACGGGAAATGGGCGGCATACGCTTTCGTTTAGAACTATCAAACCGGCGTTTCAATGTCCACGCTTTCTTGCCCGGAAATCCTACGGAGTATTACGGAGTTCAAGCGATGGAAGCCCTTTGTTTTCCGCGTGTTGGCAGGCTTTTTAAGAATCATAACATCTCGCCCTGCGAAGGCCCCGCCCGCGTCTCCAGCGCCTGCCTCATCGAGCGAAATCCCCACCGTTCAAACAGCTCCATGAGCCGGCCCGTGTCCTCCGCTGCCGGCGCGGTCTCCGCCAGGTTGAACGGCGCTCCTGCGTCGTCACGCAGGCGGATCAGATCCCGGTTCCTCTCCACGACCAGTGCAGCCGCCGCCAGGTTTTCCCGCACGCGGTCGGAACTGACCTCCTCCAGCCGCGTGTAAAGTGACGCTATGGAGCCGAACTGCCGCAGCAGGCTTGTCGCGGTCTTCGGACCCACTCCGGGCACGCCCGGGATGTTGTCCACGGCGTCGCCGACCAGGCTCAACCAGTCCACGATCTGCTCCGGCCGCACGCCAGATTTAGCCTCCACGTCCGCCGCCGTCCAGATGCGCTCGGTTTTGTCGTTCGGATTAAGCAGCCCGATGCCGGGGGCAACGAGCTGCATGAAATCCTTGTCCGCACTGGCGATGACCACGTGGACGCCCTCGGCGGCCGCCCGCCGGGCCGCCGCCGCTATCCAGTCATCCGCCTCGACGCCGTCGTGGCACCATGACGCGATGCCCGCAGCGCGCAAATACTCGACGATTCCGTCCATCTGCCGCGCGAGGCCCTCGGGCATGGACGGCCGTTGAGCCTTGTATTCGGGGTGCGCCGTGGTGCGCTCGGCGGAAAGCCCGCCATCCCAGATCACCGCAGTGTGTGTGGGCGCGAGCGTGGCTCGCATCTTGCCAAGCATCTTGATGAAGCCGTAGATGGCATTCGTGGGAGAACCATCCGGCGCGTTGAGCTGACGGATGGCGTGAAACGCGCGGTAGGCGTAGGCATGGCCGTCCACGATCAGCAATCGGGAGCTGCCGGGAGGAGTCGAGGCAGGCAAGCTGCCCTCGTTGTGGACGGTGGACACCGCTGCCGGAGGAGAGAGAATTAATTCGGCCTGATCGGCGAGGGCTGGGCCGGGGTGTTGGCGGCAGTGAAGGGCATCTCCTCGTCGGTGTGCACGCGGTTGCCAGCGGGATCAATGATCGTGGGCGTGACGAAGATCACGAGATTCTTCTTCTTGTTGGTCTTGGTCTCGCTGCGGAAGAGCCGGCCCACCAGCGGCAGATCCCCCAGCACGGGAATCTTGTCCTTTGTGTTCACGATGTCCTCGGAGATCAGACCGCCCAGCATGACGGTCTGCGCGTCCCAGACGATGCACTGCGTCACCACCTGGCGGACGCGTGTGCGGGGCAAAGGCACCTGCGCCGTGAGGGAGACGCCGACCGTGCCAGAGCCGACGGACTGCGCCTGAATCGCGCCGGCGAATTCCGGCGGCACCGCGTCGTAGCCGATGAATTGCGTGATCGAGGGAATGAGCGACATGCTGATGGTGTAGCCGTCGGCCGCCACCGTGGGCAGCACGTCCAGCACGGGGCCGGTGGGAAGGATTGTTGTCGTCGGCTGGAGCGTTGAACCGATCGCGCCAGCCGCGCCGCCTGCCGCACCACCCACAGCGCCGCCGCCGCCGCCGCCGCCCGTTTGCTGGGCAGTGATGCTCGTGAGGATGAACTGAACGTCGGTGACCTGGATCTGCGCCTGGCGACCGCTCACTGTGATCACCTTCGCGGCTTGCAGCACATCAGTGCCATCGCGTTGCTCCAACGCCCGGATCACGACCCGGAATTGCGGGTCCGTCAGGATGCCGGTGATCGTTCCAATCGCCGGACCGTTGTTGCGAAGCGCATTGGCCGTCAGGCTGCCGTCGGAGGCGAGGGGGAGAATCGGCGAGGCCGGCAGCGGGAAAACGCCGGTCGGGTTGGACGCCGTGGGGCGTCCTGTCAGCGAAGGCTGGGTGCCAGGCGATCCGGAGAAATTGCCAAACCGGGTGTTGCCCATGAACCAGTCAAATCCCAGAGCCTTGTTGTCGTTCTGGTTGATCTCGGCAAACCTGGACTCGACGAGGACCTGCGGCGGAACAGAGTTTAGCAATTCAATCGCCATCTGGATGATGTCCAAATCCTGCATTGAGGCGCGAACCAACAAAAGACCATTGCGGTCATTGAAGAAGACCTGCGTCGCGTCGGGACCGTTGGTGACTCCGAGATTGACGACGCCGGCGGCCAGAAAATACTCGCGGACCTGAAGATTCAACTCGGCTGTGAGGTTGGTGGAGGTGACGCCACGCAAGCCGCCCTGGCTCTGGCCACCGCCGCCGCCGCCGCCGCCCTGATTCGGGCTGGCTACCGAGACTCCCGCAATGGTAAACTGACTGCTCTGGCCGCCGCCGCCGCCGCCGCCGCCTGCAGCACCGCCGAGACCGCCCTGCTGGCCGCCGCCACCACCACCGCCAGCACCACCCTGGCCACCTGTGTCAGTTACTGCCTGGATGGGGTTGCCCACGACGCTTTGCAGGCCCTGGACGAAAGTGTCTGGGTTTACCTTAAACGTGCGCGCGAACAACGAGGCCTGCTCCGGCAGCTTGGGCGAGAACACGATCGCGTATTCCTCGATGGAAAACTTCAACCCGGCGGACCGCCCGTCTGGCATCTTCACGTCCGCGGTCTTGCAGATCACATCCAAGACCTGACGCAAGGTCAGATCCCTCAGGACGGACGTCACCTTGACCAAGGCGGTCTCCAAATCAGGCTTCTGTGACCCCGGAGCGGCTGCGGCGATGGGGTTGCCCATCGGGTCCAGCACAGGGGCGGCCGCTGCGGCCGCGGCTGCGGCAGCACCAGCTCCACCGCCACCGGGAGCGGCGGCATTTAGGGAGATGTAGTCCATCACGACGTTGTTGATCATGAAGTTCAACCCCTTCTTGTCCGGGTCAAACTTCTTCGTGTCGCCGTCAAGGAGTTTGACCACCTCCGGCAAGGGCAAGCCGTCGTAGGTGATCTCCGGAAAGACGATTTCATCCAGCTTCCGGTTGATCCGTTGGGCTCCGCTGCTGGAATGGGTGAGGAACGGAATATATGAGTTGGTTCGGAAATAGGGGTTGGGCTTGGGCAGGTCGGTGCGGGTTGACTCGTTCCATTTTTTTGTGACTTCCACCACGCGGTCTCCATAAGTCTTGTCGCGCTTCTTGCTCTCGATGTCGAACTCCGACTCCATCACAAGCCGGAGGTAAAAAAACGCGGCTTCGTTGAGCGGGTCTTTCTTGATGGCCGCCTCCAGCTTCGACTTGGCCTCCGCATACTCGCCCATCTGCCAGTAAAGCTGGCCATCCCTCACCAACTGCAGGACCTCGGTGCGCTGCTCTGCAAGCTTCGGCTGAAGGCTCAGAACCCCCTGGCTCGGCAGACGACCTCTGTGCGCTGATTCGACGACTTCGTTGAACCGCTTGAACTTCTCCGCGTCGGCATTCCTCGGATCGAAGGGGAATATCTTGTCCACTTCCGCAGCCGCAGCCTTGAACTCGTATTTCTCCTGAAGCGCGAGGCCCATTTGGAGGCGGCACGCAATCAGCCCCGCCAGTGCGTCGCGGTAGGATTTTTCCACAGTTTCCACGCCCCCGAGCAGTTTCGCATGGCCGATGGCCTCCTCGTAAAGCTTTGCGGCGTCTGTGAAGTTCTTCACCTTTTGCAGTTGCTTCGCGCGCGACAGGTTGGCGTCCAAAACCAGCTTGCGCTCCTGGCGGCGCAAGGCCTCCTCTTCCGCGATGGCGACAGGGTCGGGACCGGCGGGGGCCGACCAAACAGCCGTGGCGACGCAACACAAGAGGCTGGAGACCAGGATGCACTTTTTCATGGGGAGGTAGGAGGAGGCGGACACGGATTCAAGGCGTCTTGGGGCGGAGCTGGGCAGGCTGGTTGGTGCCGAATGGTATCGTGGTGTGCTTGTCATTCGAGATCGCCCTGACTACCACGTTGGTCGCAGTGATTTCAACGACTATGTTGGTGTCGCCGGCAAAGGAGAGTGGCTGTCCCTTGCGGGCGACCCGCCAGACGTGATTGCTCTCCACCGGGTAAACGATGTGGGTGACGTGTTCGATCACGTGGGCAAAGCCCAGCGCCTTGGAGATCGTGAACTTGGTGGAATCTTTGCCCGGCTCCACCAGTTCGAGCTTCACCTCAGGAGCCTCCGGGGTCCCGGCTATCCCCCGGACAAACAACTGCGGCGACTGGGCCTTGTTGGCCGGGTCAAGCGTGTTGGAAACATTTGTGGAGTTCAGGGAGAGAGTGAGCGTCCGTTTGCCCTGCTCCGCCAGCGTCTTCATGAACTCCCTTGTCACCTTGAGCTTCACGGATTCGCGTCCGGGATTGGTGCTGCCGATGGAATCAAACTCGACCTTCAAATACTGGGGCGTGATGGACTGGATGATGAGCCGTTCGACTCCCACGTTGGTTCCAGCGATCAGATTCCCGTTGGTGTCCACATACCAGGCGTCTGGATTGAAGACTTTGTGAACCTTCGCAAATTCGACCTTGGGAGGATTGGTCACCTGGGTGAGCGCCTTGATCAGTTCGCCGAGGTCCTCCTGCTGGGGCGGCTTGCCGTCATTTCCGAGCGACATGTCCTTGAACTTCTGGAGTTCATCTTGAACGGTGCCGACCTCCAACACCAGCAAGACCGCGCCGACAGCCATGAGCAGGAGCATCACGCCAAGAATCAGCTTTTCGTAATGGCTTTTTAGGAATTCCATGAGGTCACTTCGCCACCGGGGATGGCGACGGGGATTTGCGAACCACCTTCACCGTGTCCAGCAGCAAGGTGATGCGGAGCGGCTTTTCATCCAGCACTTTCGTGAGGCTGGACTTGGGGGGTGTCGGAATGTTGACGCCTCCGGGGGCC
>JBEBFV010000060.1:0-19259 GCA_040081795.1 Limisphaerales bacterium
TCACCCGCCCACCCTCCGCTGACGAGCGCGCGCAGCTCGTGAAGTTCTACGAGAGTCAGCGCGCTCGTTTCGCCAGTGGCGAGCTGAAAGCCGCCGACTTCGCCGGCCCCGGCGATGGCGACGCCACCGACCGCGCCGCCTGGACCGCCCTCGCCCGCGCGCTGCTGAACCTCGACGAACTGGTGACGAAGGGCTGAACGATTGGTTGAGATGACCGCGCCACCTGCTAATCTTCAAACATGAAAACCAAATACCAAATCACCCTGCTGGAGCATGAGGACGGCGTTTCCGTGAGCTGTCCCGAGCTGCCGGGCTGCCATTCGCAGGGCGCGACCGTCGCTGAAGCTTTGGCCAACATCCGCGACGCGATTCGTGACTACACGGAACTCTACGGCGAGCCTGACGTGCGTTGCGAGGTTCGCGAGCTGGAGATGGCCGTCGCCTGACCATGCCAAAGCTGCCGGGCATAAATCATCTGCGCGCCGTGAAGGCACTGGAGAAATCGGGCTTCCGCATTGACCGGCAGAGCAAGCACATCTTCATGTCCAAGGGCGACCGCCGTGTGGTCGTGCCGCGCTACAATCCGATTGATGCCTACACGATGGCCGCAATCGTCCGCGACGCTGGCTTGAGCATCGAAGACTTCCGCGAACTCCTGTGATGACCTCTCTCCAACAACACTGCCTCGCCGCCACTCGCCGACACTTCTTTCGCAACTGCGGCGTCGGCCTCGGCAAAATCGCCCTTGCCGGCCTGCTCACGGATGCCCTGACCCGCCGCGCCAGCGCCGCGCCGGCCAATCCCTTCCCCATCAAGCCGCCGCACTTCGCGCCGAAGGCGAAGCGCGTCATCCACCTGTTCATGGCGGGTGCGCCGAGCCAATTGGAGCTGTTCGATTACAAACCCAAGCTCGCGGAGTTGGAGGGCAAGCCCATCCCACCCGAGGTCATCGGCGGGCAGCGGTATGCGTTCATCCGGTCGGACGCGGCGGTGCTGGGGCCGCGCTTCAAGTTCGCCAAGCACGGGCAGTGCGGCGCGGAGCTGGGCGAGACGTTGCCGCACCTCGCGCGGATTGTGGACGACATTGCCATCGTGAAGTCCATGCGCACGGACCAGTTCAACCACGCGCCCGCGCAGATTTTCTTCAACACCGGCTTCGGTCAGCCGGGGCGGCCCAGCATGGGTTCGTGGGTGCTCTACGGCCTCGGTGCGGAGACGAGCGACCTGCCGGCGTTCGTCGTGATGAGCACGGGCAGCGGCATCAGCGGCGGCTCGGCGTGCTGGAGCAGCGGCGTGCTGCCGGGTGTTTACACCGGCGTGCGCTTTCGCAACCAGGGCGACCCGATTCTTAATGTCTCCAGCCCGCCGGGCGCGGACGCGCGGCTTCAGCGCGACTCGCTGGACTTGATCGGCAGCCTGAACCAGCGCCGCCTCGCGCTCGACGGCGACCCGGAAATCGCCACGCGCATTGCCGCCTATGAAATGGCTTTCCGCCTTCAGACCAGCGCGCCGGACCTGATGGACTTGCGCGGCGAGAGCAAGGCCACGCTCGACCTTTACGGCTGCGACCCGGCGAAGCCCTCCTTCGCCCGCTCCTGCCTGCTGGCGCGGCGGATGGTCGAGCGCGGCGTGCGCTTCATCAACATCTACAACGAAGGCTGGGACGCGCACTCGAACGTCGAGGGCAACGTCCGCAACAACTGCAAGACCACCGACCAAGCCAGCGCCGCGCTCGTCATGGACCTCAAGCAGCGCGGCCTGCTCGACGACACGCTGGTTATCTGGGGCGGCGAGTTCGGGCGCACGCCGATGGTGGAATCCAACGCCGCGTTGGGCCGCAGCCTCGGTCGCGACCACCACCCGCAGGCGTTCTCGATGTGGCTGGCCGGCGGCGGCGTGAAGCCCGGCCTCACCTACGGCCAAACCGACGAGCTGGGCTTCCACATCGTCGAAAACCCCGTCCACGTCCGCGACCTGCAAGCCACCATCCTCCACCAGCTCGGCCTCGACCACGAGCGGCTCTCCGTCCGCTTCCAAGGCTTGGACCTAAAGCTCACCGGCGTGGAGCACTGCGAAGTGGTGAAGGGGATTTTGGCGTAGGGGATTTGCACCGCAGAGGCGGGACGGACGCAGAGGAAACCATTGCCGCCCCTCTGCGTCCGTCCCGCCTCTGCGGTGTCGCCTTTGGCAGAATCCTGCATGGCCCGGCTCGTTTTTTGCATTCGCGTCGCCGACGGGTTGGGCTAGCTTCCACCTCGTTCAAGCACAGTTTTGTCACGCATCGCATGAGACTCGTTTCGTTCCTCGCCACGTTGGCCCTGGCCTTGTCGTTCTCGCGCTCCGCCACCGCCGCTCCCGCCGCTCCGGACTTCACGCTGGTTCAGGCGCTCTTCAAGAAGCACTGCGTCGAGTGCCACTCGGTCACGGATGCTGAGAACAATCTCATGCTCGAAAACTTCGCCTCGCTCATGAAGGGCGGCGACGCTGGCTCGCCCGTGGTGCCCGGCAAGAGCACCGACAGCCTGCTGATGAAGTCGCTCGAAGGCCGCGACAAGGTCAAAATTATGCCGCCGGGCAAGAAGAAGAAACTGGACGCGTCCGAACTCGCCGTCATCAAGGCGTGGATTGACGGCGGGGCCAAGCCGCCCGCCATCACCACCGAGCCGGTGCGGGAGCTGGTCACACCGAAGATTGCGCCGCGCGTCACGCCCCGGAAATCCATCCAGTCCGTCGCCTTCGCTGCGCAGCCGAACGTCATCGCCGTCGCGCGCTACCGCGAGGTCGAGCTGCGCGATGCCGAGTCCGGCGCGGTGCGGCACACGCTCACGGGCATTCGTGGCAACGTAAACTCCGTCGCCTTCTCCACCGACGGCCAGTGGGTCGCGGCGGCGGGCGGCGAGCCGGGCCTGCAAGGGCAGGCGGCCATCTGGAAGGTCGCGGATGGCACGCTCGTGCGGAAGTTCGAGGGGCACTTCGACGCGCTCTACTCCGTGGCGCTCTCGCCCGACGGCAAGCTGCTGGCCACCGGCAGTTACGACCAGAAAATCAAACTCTGGGACACCGGCACCGGCACTGAGGTCCGCACCCTCACCGGCCACAACGGCGCGGTCTATGGCCTCGCCTTCCGGCCCGATGGCAAGGTGCTCGCCAGCGCCAGCGGCGACCGCACGGTGAAGCTCTGGGAAGTCGCCACCGGCAAGCGCCTCGACACCTTCACGCAGCCGACGAAGGAGCAATACACCATCGCGTTCAGCCCGGACGGGCGGCGGCTCGTGGCGGGCGGCGTGGACAACCGCATCCGCCTCTACGCCGTGAGCGCGGGCGCGGTCGAGGGCACCAACCAGTTGCTCGAATCCAAGTTCGCGCACGAGGGCGCGGTGCTGCGCATCGTCTTCGCCAGCGACGGCGCGACCCTCCTCTCCAGCGCGGAGGACCGCACGGTGAAGTGGTGGGACGCCGCCAAGCTCGTCGAGCGCGGCCACCTGGACCCGCAGCCCGACCTCGCCCCCGCCGTGGCCTTCACCGCCGGCAACACCCGCTTCGTCGTGGGCCGACTGGATGGCTCGTTGCAATTCTTCGACGCGAAAACGGGGCAGCCGGGGAAAGTAGCGGTGAACCGGTAGTTCAGCCGCCCTCGTCATGAAATACTGGATTGAGCGAATGGCCACAGCCGCTAATCTATCGGCCAGACTCGTATGCCTGTGAACCCGGACATCCGCTGGAAGCAGCGCTTTCAAAACTTTGACCGCGCCTTCGTGCTATTGCGGGATGCGTTGGCGGGCCAGCCGGCGAGCCTCTCGCCCTTGGAGAAGGAAGGCGTCATTCAGCGCTTTGAATACACCTTCGAACTCGCCTGGAAGACGCTCAAGGACTACCTCGAAAACGGCGGGTTGGTCATCGCGCCCGTCACTCCGCGCCAGGTGCTCAAAGAAGCCTTCGCCGCCAAAGTCATCCAGCAAGGGCCGGTGTGGATTGCTATGCTCGACCATCGCAACCTGCTCTCGCACACTTACGACCTCGCGGTATTTGAGGCAGCCGTGACGCAAATCGCCGGGAACTACCTGCCGGCCCTGGCGGAACTCCATCATTACTTCACCGAGCGCTCTCAGGAATGAACCCGGAAACTCCACTTAACGCAAAGGCGCAAAGGCGCGAAGACGCAGCGGAGGGATTGGGTTGGGTTGTCAAACTGTCCCGCGTTCATCGGCGAGGGGGGAGTGGGTGCGAAACAAAAAAGGCCGGTTTCCTTTGCGTCTCTGCGCCCTTGCGCCTTTGCGTTAAATTTCAACTGGCGGATTAAGGATGCACTCGCCCGCCCTCGAACCCGCCGAGCTCGCCTTGCTGCGCGGCGTGTTTCTGCGCCACCCGGAGATTCAGTCCGTGAAGCTCTTCGGCTCCCGCGCCAAGGGCATTCATTCCCCGGCCTCCGACGTGGACTTGGCGCTGTGGACGGATTTGGACGCGCTGCACACGGAGGCCATCGCGGCGGAATTGGACGAACTGCCGCTGCCCTATCGTTACGACGTGCAGGCCTTCCACCTCATCCGGCATCAACCCCTGCGCGAGCACATCGAGCGCGTGGGCATCCAAGTCTATCCGTGAATGCGTTCGACATGGGCCGCCGGGACGGCACGCTGCAATTCTTCGATGCGAAGACGGGGCAGCCGGGGAAGGTGGCGGTGAGCAGATGAGCAACTCCAAACCATGAAGGCCAATCTCCTATCGCACGTTGTGCCAAAGGCCACTTCGGAGTGGTGGAGAATACTCAACTGGCTTAGGGCCGGGGTGGCCGTCGGCACCGTCGGAGGGTTTTCATACATCGCCGTTCTCTATCTCTCCACACTTGGGACACACGATGAGTTGGAATTGCCGTTAGTGGCTATCGTCGCCTGTGTCTGGGTGCCGGTCTGGCAAGTGGCCGGCATTTTTGGGGCTGCGGTTCTGTATGTGGTTTGCTGGCTCGTATCATTACTGGCCTTGGCACTTACGCCGCTGAAGCAATGAACTCCACAACGCTTTCGAACACACGGTGCGCAATCCCCTCTCCCCCAACGGGGGAGAGGGTTAGGGTGAGGGGGCGCGCGGAGGCAGCTAGACAGAGCCACGAATTATCCAACGAACATGGCACGGGCGGCAGCACCGCCTTAACTTCTGGTGCGTCTCGAACTGCTGCGCGACCTTCCCCCTCACTCAGGCCCTCTCCCCCAGCGGGGGAGAGGGAGAAAACTGTGTGGCCGCAGCACCTTGGCAAACATCGCACGCGCACGGAGGACGAACGGGATTTTGCCCGGCATCTCCGCCAGGAATCCACCGTGTCCGAGAAGCGCCTCTGGCGGTTGCTCCGTGACCGGCGCTTTTCCGAGTTCAAATTCCGCCGCCAATACGCCTGCGGTCCCTACTTCCTCGACTTCTATTGCACGCTGGCGCAGCTCGCGGTCGAGTTGGATGGTGGGCATCATGGATACCCTGACGAGCGAGCTCGGGATGAGCAACGCAACCGCTTCCTCGCGACGAAGGACATCAAGGTGCTGCGGTTCTGGAATCACCAGGTGCGTGGGGAGTTGGAGGCGGTGCGGTTCGAGATTTGGTATGCGTTGATGCAACGGACGGGGAGGACAGCTGAACTGGCGCAGTTCAAAGCAAGGCCGGTGGAGTCGTATGGACAAGAGCTTTCGGCGGATGCACGAGGGCGAGCCGGGGTGGAGGCGGGAGCGCTCCGTGAATGGGTGCGGCCTTCCCCCTCACCCCGGCCCTCTCCCCCAATGAGGGAGAGGGAGAACACGGGGCGCGGTGGCACAATCGCGCGACTTGCAACCACGTCCACTACCCCCGCGACAGTCCCCTCGCCCCCATCGGGGGAGAGGGCTAGGGTGAGGGGGCAAAGCGTCCAATGACACCAAACACTTTCAAACAGCCATGAAACACACGAAGCAACTCCTCCTTGCGGCTTTGGCCCTCTCGTTCGCCCTGCCCATCTTCGCCGCCGACCCGAAGCCGAAGGCGAAGGCCAAGGAGATGGCTCCCGCCGGCGTGCCCGCCATCACGCGGCTCGAACCGCGCGGCGTCCAGCGCGGCTTGGAGGTGCGCCTCAAGCTCGTGGGCAGCAATCTCGCGGGGCTGACCAACGTCACCTTCCACACTCCCAAGCTCACCGGCGCGTTGCTGCCGGAGGCGAAGGCGGACGAGGCTTGGCTGAAAGTCACCGCCGCGCCCGACCTCGCGCGCGGGAGCTACGAGTTGAGCGTGAAGAGCGCGACGGGCGAGAGCGCGCGGGTGAAGTTGCATGTGGATGACTTGCGTCAGGCGACGGACCCGGCGAGGACCGAGACGTTACCCGTCAGTTTCTGGGGCACGCTGGAGCAGCCGGGCAGGCCGGTGGAGTTCAGCTTCAACGCCGTCGCGGGGCAGAACCTCGTCTGTGACCTAGCCGCCGAGCGCCTTGGCTCGAAGGCTCTCAACGCGATGCTCACGTTGCTCGACGCGCGCGGTCGCGTGCTCGCGGTGAACCGCGGCTTCGACGGCAGCTCGGACGCGCTGCTCGTCCATCGCCTCGCTGCCACGGGCCGCTACACCGTGCGCGTGAGCGACCTGCAATACATGGCGTCGCCGGAGCATTTCTTCCGCGTGTCGGTGGGCGAGCTGCCGGTGGTCACGGGGGTTTTCCCGCTCGCGGTGTCGGCGGACAAGGAGTCGGAAATCCAGCTCGCTGGCGAAAACTTGCCGCCCGGCGCGAGCGCGAAGGTGAAGGCCGGCGCGATGGGCGAAGTGACCGTGCCGGTGGACGCGGAGAAGTTCCGGGCGCGGAAGGAGTTCAAGGTGCTGGTCAGCGCGACGCCGGAGCTGTTGGAAGCGGAGCCGAATGATTCGCCTGCAACGGCGACGAGCATCCAAGTGCCGGGTGCGGTGAATGGGCGGCTCAGTGCCGGCGGTTTGCAACCGCCGTCGGGCGCATCCAGCAGTGCGGAGCGGCGGTTACAAACCGCCGGCACGGGCACCGACGCCGATCTCTTCCGCTTCGAGGCCAAGCGCGGCCAGCGCTGGGTCATCGAGACGATGGCCGCGCGGCGCGGCTCCCCGACGGACACGAAGATCGAGGTGCTCCACGCGGATGGCCGGCCCGTCGAGCGCGTGTGGCTCCAGGCCGTGCGCGATTCGAGCGTGACCTTCCGCGGCATTGACTCGAACAACCCCGACTGCCGGCTGGTGAACTGGGAGGAGATGGAGCTGAACCAGTTCGTTTACCTCGGCGGCGAGGTGTGCCGGCTCTTCCGCGCGCCACGCGGGCCGGACGCGGGTTTTCTCTTCTACAACCGTGGCGGGCGGCTCGCTTACTTCGACACCAGCCCGGTGGCGCATCCGCTCGACGAACCGGTCTATGTCGTGGAGCCGCACCCGCCCGGCGCGCAGTTCGCTCCGAACGGCCTGCCGGTCTTCAAGCTGCCCTACGCGAACGACGACGACGGCGAGCGCAAGCTCGGCACCGACTCGCGACTGAACTTCTCCCCGCCTGCCGACGGCAGCTATCTCGTGCGCGTGACGGAATCGAAGGGTTTCAGCGGCGACCGCTACGCTTACCGGCTCATCATGCGCGAGGCGAAACCGGATTTCACCCCGACGCTGACCGGCGCGAACCAGACCATCCCGCGCGGCTCGGGCCGGAATTTTTCGGTGAAACTCGACCGCGCAGACGGCTTCACCGGCGCGGTGCGCGTGGACGTGAGCGGAATGCCCAAGGGCTGGTTCGCCTCGACGCCGCTCGTGGTGGAGGCCTGGCACTTCGATGCCGACGGCACCATCTTCGCCAGTGCCGACGCTGCGGAGTCTGCTGCGGACGCGTGGAAGAATGTGAAGCTTACGGCCACCGCGAAGGTGGATGGCAAGCCGGTCACAAAGCCGCTGAACAACTTCGGCACGCTCAAGCTCGCGGAAGCGCCGAAGGTTTTCCTCTCGCTGCAAAACTCCGCGTCGCCGCTGCCCGCCGCTGCCGTGGGCGCGATTCCCACGAGCATCCCGGAAATCACCATCGTGCCCGGCACCGAAGTCCCCGCGTGGCTGCGCGTGGTGCGCAACGGCGACACGAACCTCGTGGACATGGACATCGAGAACCTCCCGCACGGCATCATCGTGTCGGACATCGGCTTGAGCGGCGTGCAAATCATCGCGGGCGAGTCGGAGCGGAAGATTTTCCTCAGTTGCGCGCGCTGGGTGCCGGAGACCGACCGTCTCTGCCACGTCATCAACCGGAGCGCGCGTGCGAATGCTGGGGATGGGAAGTCAACGAGCTCGCCGGTGCTCATCAAGGTGCGGAAGGCGACGCAGGCGGCTGCGAAGTAGGTCAGGCTTCCAGCCTGACAACTAACTGGACGAGGGCGCGCCTGCACACGAATGCGCTGCTTGCGGAGCGAAGGCCAAAGCGCCTTGAGGCGGACATGGGTGGGTTTGCTCCAGGTGCTCCCGTCGGAACGCGGCGCTGCGGAGGTGAATGGATGTCAGGCTGGAAGCCTGACCTACTCAATACTTCGGCACGCTGTGGTCCACTTCGTCGCTCCACGCGCTGATGCCGCCTTTGACGGACTTCACATACTTAAAGCCCTGCTCGCGGAGGAAGTTCAGCGCCTTCAGCGAGCGCACGCCGCCTTTGCAGTGGAGGTAGTATTGCTGGTTCGGGTCCAGCTCGGTGAAGCGCTGGTTCAGCTCGCTCAAGGGCAGCAGCGGCACGCCCTTGACCATCGCGATTTCGTATTCGTCCGGCTCACGCACGTCCACGACCTTGATGTTGAGCTTCGGGTCATCAAGCGCCTTCTTCATGTCCTGCACAGTGACTTCGTCGGGGTTCGACGCTGGCTCGTTGGACGCGGGCTGGATGCCGCAAAACATCTCGTAGTCAATCAGCTCCTTGATGGTCGGGGCGTCGCCGCAGAGCGGGCACTTCGGGTCGCGGCGGAGTTTCAGCTCGCGGAACTTCATGTCCAGCGCGTTGAAAAGCACGAGTCGGTTGACGAGCGTGGTGCCCTTGCCGAGCGCAAGTTTCAAAATCTCCGTGGCCTGGATGCAACCGATGATGCCGGGCAGCACGCCGAGCACGCCGCCTTCCGCGCAACTCGGCACCATGCCGGGCGGCGGGGGCTCGGGGTAAAGGCAGCGGTAGCACGGCCCGCCGAGGTGCGGCGCGAAGACGCTGGCCTGCCCCTCGAAGCGGAAAATGGAGCCGTAAACATTCGGCTTCTTGAGCAGCACGCAGGCGTCGTTGGTGAGGTAGCGCGTGGGGAAATTGTCGGTGCCGTCCACGACGATGTCGTAGGGGCGGATGAGGTCGAGGGCGTTCTCGGCGGAGATGCGCGTGTTGTGAAGGACGACCTCGGTGTTGGGGTTGATGCCGGCGAGCGTCTCCTTCGCGGACTCGGCCTTCGAGCGGCCCACGTCGGCGTCGGTGTGGAGGATTTGGCGCTGGAGGTTCGAGTAATCCACCGTGTCGAAGTCCACGATGCCAATCTTCCCGATGCCGGCGGCGGCGAGATACATCGCGATGGGCGAGCCGAGGCCGCCCGCGCCGATGCACAGGACAGAGGTGCCCTTAATCTTCTTCTGCCCCGCCATGCCGACCTCGGGCAGGATGAGGTGGCGCGAGTAGCGGCGGATTTCTTCGTTGCTCAATTGCATATCTCAAATCTCTCAAATAGGCTGCGCAGCCTAATTCCGCGCGATGAGAATGCAAGTCACCAACCGGCTGAGGGCTGGCTGTAGCCGCTCGCTCGACGGGCAATTCTCATTAGCACCGGGCTTCAGCCCGGTGTCCGAGGTGGAGAAAGGAGAAGCCGTTTCAACGGCTTCCACGGCGGGCAGCTCGGGAGCATCCGTGCAAACCGTTGAAACGGTTTGCGTCGTGTGGCGACGGCCACAGCCGGCTGAAGCCGGGTGCTAATGAGACTGGCCAAATGAACGTATCGAAAGTGAAGCCAGCACCTGTCAGCACCGCGCGTGTGCTCGCCAAAGCCAGCGCGCTGCGGCCTAAGCTCGCCATCGTCCTCGGCAGTGGGTTCGGCTCCGTGCTGGAACGAGTGGAGGTGGCGAAGGAAATTCCCTACGCGAAGCTGCCGGGCTTTCCGCAGCCGACGGTTCAGGGGCATTCAGGCAAGCTCGTGCTCGGCACGCTGGGCGGCACGCCCGTTGTCGTGCTGAGTGGCCGGGCGCATTACTACGAGGGGCACTCGATGGCGGAAGTCACATTCGCCGTGCGCGTGCTCGCGGAGTTCGGCATCCGCGACTTGCTGCTGACGAATGCAGCGGGCGGTGTGAACCGCCGCTTCCGTCCCGGCGACTTCATGCGGCTGACGGACCACATCAATTTCATGGGCGCGAACCCGCTGCGCGGCCCGTGTCCGCCCGGCCTCACGCGCTTCCTCGACTTGTCGCAAGTCTATGACCCGGCACTCGGCGGCTTGCTGGACAAGGCGGCGAAGCGTGCCCGCGTGCGCTGGCATCGCGGCGTGTATCTGGCGCTGTCGGGGCCGACTTATGAAACTCCGGCGGAGATTCGCGCCTTCGCCAAGCTCGGCGCGGACGCGGTGGGCATGAGCACGGTTCCGGAGGCCATCGTGGCGCGTCATCTTGGCCTGCGCGTGGCGGCGGTGTCGTGCATCAGCAACCTCGCCGCCGGCCTCAGCCCGCACGCGCTCTCGCATGACGAGGTGCTCGCGACGGCCAAAGAAGCGAGTCGCCACACGGGCGCGTTGCTGGAAGAATTCGCCCGGCTCTATGGCAGACCTTGACCCCCGTTCCCTCCTCCGCGAAGCCGTTGCCGCCAGCCGCCGAGCGGTCGCGCCCTACTCAAAGTTCCGCGTCGGCGCGGCATTTCTCACGCGCGATGGCACAATCATTCGCGGCGCAAACGTCGAGAGCGTGAGCTACGGGCTGACGTGTTGTGCGGAACGGATTGCGCTCTTCAAGGCGCTCACGGAGGGGCACAGGGAGTTCACCGCCGTCGCCATCGTCGCCCCGAGCGCGAAGACCGCGCCATGCGGCGCGTGCCGGCAGTTGCTCGCGGAATACGCGCCGGACGCGCGTGTGTTTGTCGCCGACAGCCGTCGTCCGGGCAGGTTCCGCGAATTCACGGTTGACCAACTGCTGCCAGAGGCGTTTCGCTCATTGCGCAACAAGCGCACGCGCACGTGAAAGGCTCCGGCTTCACCCAGATGTTTTTCCGCCGGCCCCAGGCCAGGGCGGACGTGAAGGCGACGGATTTCCCTCTGGAGACCGCCGCGTGGCCGGTGCTCGTGGTGGGCACGACGGGCGAGGTGCTGCTGGCCAACGCCTTTGCGCGCGCGATCTTCGGCGGCGCGGACGGCAACCCGCCCAAGCGCCTCGTGGGCCTGTGGACCTTCGAGAACGGCTGCTCGGCCGAACAGTTTCT
The DNA here is from genome assembly GCA_040081795.1 of Limisphaerales bacterium. Taxonomy (GTDB): domain Bacteria; phylum Verrucomicrobiota; class Verrucomicrobiia; order Limisphaerales; family SXTU01; genus SXTU01. The sequence continues at coordinate 11,411 of JBEBFV010000060.1, forward strand.
GCGGCAGCTCGACAGCGGCGGCACGTTCACCTTCCCGCTCAAGCTCCAGACGACGAAGGAGGGTTTGGTGGGCTTCCTTGTTCATGTCTCCCCTTGGCAGCAGGATGGGCGCAAGGAATTCATCTTCCAGATTCATCCCCGGCCAGCAGCCGCGGGATTGCCCAAGGCGGCATCGGCCACCCCGGCTCCCGCCGAGGCTTCCGCATCGAGTGCCCCGGCAACAGCCTCCGCTGGAGCGATGACCGCAACGACAACTCCCGACGCCGACGCGAGCGCACTCACGCTCCAGCAGAAACTTCTCTGCGCGCTCCAGCTCACGCGCACCGTGGCGATGGATTTCAACAATGCGCTCACCAGCATCCTCGGCCATACCACGCACGTCCTTAGCCAGATGCCACCAGACCACCCGTGGCGCGGCTCGGTGCAGCAGATCGAGAAGGCCGCCGAGCGCGCGACGCAGGTCTCATTCGACCTGTCCTCCTTCAGCCGCGAGGAAAAGGAGGCGCAACCGGACACATCCGGCAATCTGGGCAAGCTGGTGCGCAAGCTGGTGGACCAATACAAGGGCCGTTCCCCCGGCACCGTGATCTGGCGCGTCAATCTGGAGACCCGGCTGTTCTCCGCGCCGTTCAGCGAGGCCAAGCTGGCGCAGGCGGTGGAGAAGATCCTCGACAACGCCATCGAAGCCGTCGGCGCAGAGGGCACCGTCTCCGTGTCCACGCAGAACCGCGACCACAGCCGGCCCACCGAGGACGGGCGCGTCACGCTCCAGCCCGGCACCTACGTCTGCATCGAGATCAACGATACCGGCCCCGGCATCCCGGCTGACGTGCTGCCACAGGTTGTGGATCCCTTCTTCAGCACTAAGCGCGGGCATCGCGGCCTCGGCCTTGCCTGGGCCTACGGCATCATCACAAACCACGGTGGCAGCCTCGCCCTCACCAGCCCACCCGGCCAGGGCACCACCGTCCGCATCTACCTGCCCGCGCACGGCAAGACCCTCGAGGAAGGCGTGCTGGCGGACGAGGATTTGCGCGGCGACCAGACCGTGCTCATCGTGGATGACGAGGATCTCCTTCTGACCATGAGCGAAATGGTCCTGACCTCGTTCGGCTATCGTGTGCTGACAGCCACCAACGGGCGGGCTGCGCTCGACATCATTGAGCGCACCGACTCGCATGTGGACCTCGTCGTGACTGACCTCGTGATGCCGCACATGGACGGACACCAATTGATCCAGCACCTGCAAAACGTCGCGCCGGGCCTGCGCATCATCTGCACCAGCGGCAATTTCCGCCCGAGCAACCGCCAGCTCGGTGTGACCTATCTGCAAAAGCCCTTCACCAGCCAGGATCTGCTGCGCGTGGTGAAGGAAGCCTTCCAACGGCCCGCGCCGGGCGAGGCGCTCGCAATCGGCCCCACGGCAGCCGTCCCTGCTGAGGAACAGTCCGACGCAAGCGCCACGGCCGATGTGGGACACTCCTAGCCTGGAGACGGAGTGCGAACGCCCGCGTCCGCAAGCCCATGTGTGGATAGATGCTGCTGCGGATGTGGGTGTCCGCGCTCCATTCGCAACAGCAGGTCGGGCTTACTTCGTCACCAGCCAAACATTCCGGTAATACACCGGGTTGCCGTGGCCTTGGAGCTGGATGGCGCCGCCGGTCGTGTCTTCCTTCTTGCCGCCGCCGGTGGGGCCGGCGATCTCGACCTTGTCGTGAATGAGCACGCCGTTGTGATTCACGGTAATGAGGGCGTTCTTAGTCTTCTTGCCCTCGCCGTCGAACTTGGCGGCGGTGAAGTCAATGTCGTAGGTCTGCCACACGAGCGGCGGGAAGCACATGTTCACGCTCGGCTCGGTCTTTGAGTAGATGCCGCCGCACTCGTTGTTTTTGCCCGCGAGGCCGAAGCTGTCGAGCACCTGCACCTCGTAGCGGTCCTGCATGTAAACGCCGCTGTTCGCCCGACCCTGGCCGCGACCAAGCGGTTTGAAGGGCAGGAGGAACTCGACGTGAAGCGTGTAGTTCTGGAAATCCGCCCGCTTCGTCTTGCTGCCAGAGGCGAGGAGCTTGCGGCCCAGTTCGTCGAAGTGCCCGCCTGCGAAGGCGTCGCAGTTCGAGCCGTCGAAGAGCACCACCGCGCCCGCCGGAGCCTTCGCTCCAATCGTCGGGCTTTGCCGATGCACCCGCTTCAACGCGAACTTCCCTCGTCCCCCTTCGCCGGTGAGCGCGTCCTTCGTGAGCGACGCCTTCCACGCTTCCTTCTCGAAGGCGACCTTCTCGCCCTCGCGCTTCGCCTCAATCTCAATCTTCGGCGACTTGTCCCAGCCCGCGCCGGGCAGGCCGCCGTTGTGGAAGACCACACGGAAGGTGTCGTTGCCGAGGGCGATGACCTGCGCGCCGAGCTTGTCGCCAGCGAACTCCCCTTGGAGGTCAATGTCCGGGCCAGCGGCGCGGGCGTCGGCCTCGGTGAGAAAGGTGCCGGGTTCGGGCTTCGCGTCGGCGGCGAAGCCGAGCGACACGGCGGTGAGGAGGGCGGTGAGGAGGAGCGGGAGTTTCATGGGGTTGGGTTGTGAAGTGTTGTTGGTGGCGTGGCGAAAACTATCTTGGGCGAATGAGCCGCGCGATTCTTCTCCCTCTCCCTTTGTGGAGCAAGGGGAGAGGGCCGGGGTGAGGGGCTAGCTGCGAAGTCGTTGGTGCCCGCACCCCTCATCCGGCCTGCGGCCACCTTCTCCCCTCGCTCCGCGAAGGGAGAAGGAAAGGCAGCCGGCGAAGCATTACTTCGCGGCGAGCGCGGTCTCGATGGCCTTCACGATTTCGGGCGCGTCGGGCGCGGTGCGCGGCTCGAAGCGCGCGATCACCTTGCCATCGCGGCCCACGAGGAACTTGCCGAAGTTCCAGCCGATGTCCTTGCCGCCCTCGCCGATGAGCGTCTTGTAGAGCGGGTGGCGGTTCGCGCCGTTGACCTCCAGCTTGTCGAACATCGGGAAGGTCACGTTGTATTTCGTCGAGCAGAAGGCAAGGATTTCCTCGTTGCTGCCCGGCTCCTGCTTGCCGAACTGGTTGCACGGGAAGCCCGCGACGACGAGGCCCTTGGCCTGGTATTTCTTGTAGGTGGCTTCGAGGCCGTTGTATTGCGGCGTGAGGCCGCACTTGGAGGCGACGTTGACGACGAGGATGACCTTGCCCTCAAAAGCCTTGAGCGAAGTGTCCTTGCCTTTGATGTCCTTGACCGGCGCGTCATAGACGGATGCGGCGGTGAGAGCGGAAGCGGTGAGCATGAGCGTGGCGAGCAGGGCGATGGGTTTCATTTGCGAGTGTGTTGGTTGAACGAACGAGCTACCGACGAGACGCGGGAAGCGGAGATTCAGTTGCTTCCGGCGGAGCTTATCGCAAGGGCGCAAAGACGCAGAGGCGCGGAGAGGAATCTGATTTGGGCAACTCCCTTGCGTCCCTGCGCCTTGGCGGCTTGGCGGTGAAAGCGGGACTTACTTCGCCGGCAGCCACCAGATGTTCCGATAGAAGATGGGGTTGCCGTGGTCCTGGAGTTGGATGGGGCCGGGCGTCGCGCCTTCCTTGAGGCCGGCGGCGGTGGTGGCGCTGTTGACCGGGGCGTTCTCGTGGATGAGCACGCCGTTGTGCTTCACGGTGAGCGTGGCGTCCTTGGTCTTCATCCCGGCGGCGTCGAACTGCGCCTCCGTGAACACGATGTCGTAGGTCTGCCAAGTGAGCGCGGGGAGGCACATGTTCACGGCGGGGCGGTGCTTGGAGTAGATGCCGCCGCACTCGTTGTTCTCGCCCTTGAGGCCGAAACTGTCGAGCACCTGCACCTCGTAGCGGTCCTGAAGATAGACCCCCGAGTTGCCGCGGTCCTGGCCGCGCCCGAGCGGCTTGAAGGGCAGGAAGAACTCGATGTGCAACGTGCCGCTCTGAATCGTGTCCTTGGACTTGGTGCCGCAGCGGAGGAACTTGCGTTCATCCATCTTCCCGTTCTGCCACGCGTCGGCGCTGGAGCCGTCGAAGAGCACCTTCGCGCCGGCGGGCGGCTTGGCGAGAAGCGTGGGACTCTGGCGGAAGACTTTGATGAGCTTGAATCCCCTGCCCTGCGCGTCCGTGCCGGTGAGGAGTCCTCCGGCGACGGTGCCGCTCACTTTGCCGTCGGCGCTCTTGAAGACGGCCTTTGCGCCGTCCAGCGCGCCCTCGACTTCGGTCTTGGCGGACTTGTCCCAGCCCGCGCCGGGCAAGCCGCCCGTGTGCATCACCAGGCGGAATTTGCTGTCGCCGAGCGCGATGACTTGCGCGCCGAGGGCGGCATCAGCGTATTCGCCCTGCAAGTCATAGTCCGGCCCGGCGGCGCGCGCCTCAGCCTCGGTGAGGTAGGCGGCGGGCTTGGGTTTGGATGTGTCGGCGGCGAAGATGGCAAGCGAGCAAGTGAAGAGAAGGGGGAGGATCGGGTTAGGCCTCATACGAAATTGACTGCTTGACCAAGTCTCATCGCGAACAACTTGGTGCGCTTGCCGTGGACACCGGCTTACGAAAACAGAGCGATGACCAGTAGCCGACAGAGAAAAGAAGCAGCACCAAACGGATGATAGTCTCGGCGGCGATCACGACAGAAGCCGAACTCCGGGTCCACCACTCAGCGATGGCTCCGGCGAATGTGTGACCGCCAAACGCGGGGTGCATCAAGAAGAGAATCCCTCCGACGTAAAACTTCCAAATCAAGATCGCACAGATGATGGCGAACCAATTGGCGGTGCTCCGTTTTGGCTGCTTGTAAAGCTTCCATGCAAGCCACCAGCCAATGCCCACAGTCAGCGTTCCACCGAACACCCAACTCTCATAGCGCCAAGCACCCGGTTTGAGGACACGACCAATGTTCGCCATCATGTCAATGACTTGGTAAACGAACCATGAACTCCACGAACCAAAGACTATCTTGGCGGTTGTTTGTGAGTTCATAGGCGAATGAGTTGTGGACTCACTTCCCCGCCACCTTGTGGATGGTGCTGTAAATCTCGCTGCTCACCGGCGAGCCGTCCGCCGCCTTGAGGTTGAACTTGATCTTCATCTGCATGGCCGGAGTCAGCTCGGAGAGTTTCAGCGTGACGGTCTTCTTGTCGGCACTCAGCGCGACACTCGTGACCTCGGGCTTGTCGTGCTGCTTGACCTTGGCGTCCTTCGTCGAGACTTCGGGCGAACCGTAGCCGCCGGAGTAGATGTAGTTCCACATCTCGACGTTCCAGTTGCCAGTGTCCTTGGCGCTGGCCTCATCGAGCGGTGCCGTGAAGGTGATGCGCACGCCGTCCTTCGAAACGTGCAACGCCTGCGGCATCCGCACCGGCGCGCCGGTGTAGCGCACGCGGCTGAACCCGCCGTCGCGCACGCCCGCCGTCTGCCAGCCGCGCAGGCCGGTGGTGTAGAGCTGGCCGTCCTTGGGGCTGAACCGGCCACGCATCGTGCCGCTGGGAAATTTCAGCGGGAACTGCACCATGCCCGCCTGCACCACGCCGTCCACTTCCTGCGGCAGGACGGAGAAGAGCGTGCCCTTGCCGTAGCTCATGAAGAGGAGTTGGCCGTTGAGCGGACCCCACTTCGTGCTCTCCACCCACACCTGCCCGCCGCTGGAGTTGTCCATGTTCATCGGCAACCAGCAAATCGGCTGGTCGTAAGCGTGGATGTTGTCGTCCGGCGGGGCCTTGCCGTGCGCGGCCTGGCGCATCCCGTAGAAGCCGCCATCGCGAATGAGGTTCAGCTTGCTCGATGGCATGTAGTGGCCTTGGTTGTCGCTCACGGTGATCCAACCGTTCGGGCCAATGCCCATGCCGTTGGGCGCGCGCAGGCCGGTGGCGATGACGTCGAGCTTGGAGCCGTCCTTGGAGACCTTGAGCATCGTGCCTTGGTGCGGCGACTGGACGGTGGGCGGCCACGGCGCGCCCTTGGCGAAGTAGAAGTTGCCGGCCTTGTCCGTGTCGAGGCCGAGGCAAAACTCGTGGTAGTTCGCAGTGACGAAGGTGTCGTTGTTGAAGTTCTCGTAGAAGTCCGCCTCGCCGTCGCCGTTCAAGTCATGCAGGCGCGTGATCTGGTCGCGGCCCGTGATGTAAACCTTACCGTCCACGACCTTCGTGCCGAGCGGCTGAAACAGGCCGGAAGCAAAACGCTTCCACGTCACCTTCTCCAGCGTCGCGTCCAGACCGCTGACGGTCCACACGTCGCCGTGGAAGGTGCAGACCGCCGCGCGACCATCGGGGAAGAAGTCGTGGCCGCCGAAGTAAGTCTTGGCGTTCCACGCGTTCGGCGTCGGCTCGGTGATGTGGTCCACGACGTAGGGGCCGGAATTGGCGGCGACAACGCCCTTGGTCACGACGGCAGACCACTGCGCGGGTCCGCCCTTGGTGAGCGAGGCGAGGTCGGCAGGGGCTTTCGCGGACTTGAGCGCGGCGCGGATGGCGTCCACTTCCGCATCGGTGTCCACGCGGGCGATGAAGACTTTCAGGTTCAGCGGCTTCGTGCGCGGCTCTGCGACGAGAGCAATTTCACCCACGCCGTCCTGATTGCGTTTCGCGGCGACGACCTTGCTCATGTCTGTGTTGCCAGTGACCCCGATGACGAGGCGGTTCGTGCCCGTGCCGAAGACGGCGAGCTTGAACTCCTTTACCGACTCGGCCTTCACCGAGCTCTCGTCCACGTTGGGCACGACGCCCGCGCCGCCGAGGAAGCGCAGCGTCTGCTTGCCCGCGCCGATGTTCAGCGTGCGCGTGAAGACGCTCTTGCCACCGATGGTTTCGAGGCCGGGCAACTCCAGCACACCCGCGTCGCCAGCCGAGTGAGACAGCACGACGTTGTCGCCGTGGACGTAAAGGCCGCGATACTTCGCCTGCGTGCGCGGCAGCGGGCCGAGTTGGTCCGGACGTGAGTCGTTGAAGTCCTCGGTCGTCGTCCACCCCGGGCCGACACGCGTCGCAAAGACGATTGTGCCCTTGACCTTCGGCGGTGGCGGCCACTCGATGCGCTCCTGCGTCTTGCCGAATTCGAGGTAGTCCCCCGACCAGCCCATCGCGCAACGCAGCGTGTCGGTGTCGTAGCAAAGGTAGTGGTCCTTGTTCGGCCCGACGGTCACGACGATGCCTTTGCCGGCGGCGAGCCGCTTGCCGTCGCTGGACATGACGGTGCCGGAGAAGAACGGCCCGCGCAGGATGCCGTCGGCAGAGTTGCCCGGCGGTGCGGCGGAGAGCGAGACGGCGAAGGCGAGACTGGCGAGAGCGGTGACGATGTGTTTCATGGCGGCGAAGTCGCAGGAGTGTTTCGCCGTTTCGCAATCGCTGGCAATTCTTTTGCAGCCGACGGCTTGTCTTTGGTCAGGCCAATGTTCAGTTTGCAGACGTGAACAACGGGAAACTTCCGGGCGCGAACCTCGCGGGCGTGGGCGCTGGCACGGCCGGGCCATCCTGCCTCGCTCGCTCCGTCTCCGCGATGCTCGCGCGCGAACCCGCGCTCGAAGCCGTCACCGTCCACCGCACCGAGCCAGCCATCGCCATCGCCACGCTGGGCAACCGCGAGGTTCAGGGCCTCGCGGACCGTGTCACCGCTGCCGTCGAGGCGGGCCGACAGACCAGCGCGCGGCACCAATGCGGCCTGCTCGCCGAGGCGGGTGATTGCAAAGCCTGCGACATCCCGCTCGCCGCCACCGAGGCGCAGGCCATCACCATCCAGCGCAACGGCGACCGCTCCATCATCGCCCGCGTCACCTGCCCCACCGCGCCGCGCTTCTGGCATTGGCGCAACTTGCCGCTGCCCAAAATCGTCCCGCGTGAAGTGGAAATCCCGGAAGCGGACGCGGACCTCGACGAATG
>JBEBFV010000441.1:0-5411 GCA_040081795.1 Limisphaerales bacterium
GGAAGCCTCGCCGCCCTGAAGGGGCGGAACATTTTGTGTCGCCCTTTCAGGGCTTTGCCAATCGTGGCCCAGCCACCCGGGGCGTTGCCCCGGGCTGGTTTGTGATGCTCCTTCGGAGCGTCAACTGCGGGATTCGCGTTGAATGCAGTTTCCAGGGTCATGTGGAGGATGGTTGATCGAAGCCAGGGAGAATCTCCGCCAGTTCGAAATCAATAATGCAGAAGCGACCGTCGGCGGTCCGGTAAGTCACGTTGCGCATCTCCGGGTCGTCGTGCCGCACGCCGAACTGCTCCAGCTCGGCGAACAGCTCCCTCGTGCGCGCCGCGTCCAGATGCTCCACGCGCGAGCCGCAGTTGCTGGTGACGATGCGCAGCCGCTCCGGGTCCGCCTCCAGCAGCCGGGGCACGAAGCCGCACCCGCGCGCCTCCAGGTGCCGCAGCAGCCGCACCTCGTTGGCGAAACGCTCCTCCGCCTTCGGCCCGTGGAAAACTTTGATCACCCGCCCATCGAAGGTCAGGTTCACGGTCGCGCGCAGGGTGTCTTTTACTTTCAGCATCTACGTGCGCCGACTATCGCCTCCCCGCGACCAGAAACTCCAGCAAGTCCGCGACCTCCTGCGCCGTAAGCGCGGCGAGCAGGCCATCCGGCATCGCGGACAGCGCGGACTCGCGCGTGGACGCGACCTGCGTCATCGGCACGCGCCGCTCGGAGCCGTCTTCGAGGCGGAGGAGAAGTTCCGTGGCCGTGCGCTTTTTGAGGAAGCCGGTCAGCTCCGTGTCATCGCGGAGAAGGACCGAGTGCGTGCGATGCTCCGGCGCGACCAGCAGGTTCGGCTGGCGGACGTGCGTGAGCAACGTGGCGCGGTCGTATTTGCGGGCGATGTCCGTGAGGTCGGGGCCGTAATCACGGCCCTCGCGTTGCCAGCGATGGCAGCGCACGCACTGCCCGCCGGACTCGGCGAGGAACACGGCGCGGCCACGCGTCGCATCGCCCCGCAGCGAAAGCACCTCGTTCGGCGCGAAGTCCAAGGCGAGCGTGCGGCGGCGTTGCTCGGGCGGGAGGAAGCGTTGGTAGAGGTCTCGGATGAGTGGATTAGGTGAGCCGCTCACTTTGCCCAGCACCTCCGCTCGGAATTCTGGTTTTGCCTTCGAGAGGATGACCGCCGTTGCGAGAGCTTGGCGAGCATCCGTGGCAACCCCGCTCCCGCCGACTTCGAAAGAGGATTCGGGCGAACCTTTGAAGTCGAGGAACATGATCCAAGCCATCATTGTCCTTACGCCCACTTCATCCACCGTCCGCGAGCCGATGGCCGGCATATGCCCCGCGCCTTCCGTCGCGATGCGCCACAGCAGCGCGGAACTGTAAGGCCGTCCCGCCGCGATGACGCGCGCATCCGTCAGGCCAAAGTCGCCACGCGTCGGCTTCGCATCCAGCACGCGCAGTTCGGTGAGCTTCTTGTCCACGTTCAGGTGCGCAGGCACGGCACCGCCGGCTCCGTTGCGGTGGCACGCGGCACAGTTGGCGTGCAACCACGAGCGGGCGCGGTCTTCAAGCGGCTTCGTGCCGTCGTGCGGATTGACGAGTCGGGCCTGAGTGGTCGGCGCGTTCGTCGAGTGCATGAGGCCGAGCTTCTCCAAGCGACGGAACTCGCCGTCGGGCGCGGTGGCGTTGAGCTGAAGCCAGTTGAAGCCCACCGTCTCGCCGGACCACGCGTTGTGGCAGCGCAGACATTCCGCGCGGCTGTGGAAGCGCCACGGGATTTCGCGCCGACCACCGGGCGCGCTCGCATCGGTCACGTTGAACAGGTCGCTCGCGCCTTCGCTCGCGACGAGTTCGGCATCCGTCTGCGCGGCGTTCCAGCGGTAGGAGTAGGGATTCCATGTCTGCCCGTCGAAGTGCAGGAGCTGCGTCTCGATGCGGCGGGCACTGGTGGCATCCCCCTTCTTCAAGTCCAGCGTGAGTGAGCGGGCGAAGACGGTGTCCTTGGGGAAATGCCACATCTTGCCGGAGATGATCTGCCGCGCGTTGGTCGTGGCGATGAAGCCGTCGCCGGGGATGGCGAGGTGATGCTTCGCCACCGCGCCGTCGTTCCACATCGGCGCGATGGGCCCATAAGGCTCGACGCCCGGCGCGGGCGTGAGCGGCGCGAGTGAAGTGAAGACGCCGGTCTCGGAGAGCTTGCGCGGGAAGGCGAGGTTCGCAGGCGGCGCGGTGTTCGGCGTGAATCGGTAGAGGCCACCGTTGTAATCGAGGACGAGCAGCTCGCCATCGCGATCCGCCACGAAACAGGTCGGCTTGAGCGTGGTCTTGCACAGCTCGTCGTTCGAGATGAGCTGGCCGTTCTTGTGTCGCGCCGCCCAGAACTTGCCCGTCTCCCAGTCGCCGTAGATGTAAGCGCCCTTGAGCTTGGGAAACTTCTTCCCGTGATAGACCACGCCGCCGGTGACGCTCGCGCCCTCGCTGTGCGGGATCGCGACGAGCGCCGGCAGGATCGCCCCGGGGCCGGGCTTCACGTCGGTGCGGACGCGCGTGTTCGGGCCTTCGGTGATGGGCCAGCCGTAATTGCCGCCGCGCACGATGCGATGGACCATCTCCCACTGCTCCCAGCCCACGTCGCCGAGGAGCAGATCGCCAGTCGCGCGGTCGAAGCTCATGCGGAAAGGATTGCGGAGGCCGAACGCCCAGACCTCGGGCCGCGCGCCGGGCGTCTTGAGGAAGGGATTGTCCTTGGGCACGGCGTAGTTGTTCGTGCCCTCGGTGCGGTTCACGTCAATGCGCAACACGGACGACATGAGGTCGCTGATGTCCTGGCCCGTGCTATAAGGCATGTCCGGCGGGTCGGGATTCGCGGCATCGCCGGTGGAGAAGTAGAGGAAGCCGTCCGGGCCGAAGGCGAGCGTGCAGCCGTTGTGCCCGCCCGACAGCCAGGTGATGATGACGCGCTCGCTGGCGGGATCAATGCGCAGCGGGTCGAGCGAGGTGACGGTGAAGCGCGAGATGCGCGCGGCGTCCGGCTTGCCGAAGCCCTCGTTGTGATTGATGAAGATGAAGCGGTTCTTTGCGAAGGCGGGGTGGAAGGTGAAGCCGAGAATGTTACTGCTGGGGCGATGCTTGGGCCAGTCGAGGGCCAGTTCGCGCTCGATCACGCCTGCTGTGGCGCGGAAGGACCACAGCTTGCCGCCCTGTTCCGCGACGACCCAGCGGTCGCTGCCGGGAAGCGGCGCGATGTCCACGGGATTGTTGAAGCTGATGCCGGGGAAAACGCGCTCGACTGCGAACGGGGCGGGCGGATTCGGCGAACCGGTGACGCGCGAGGTGGTCCAAGGCGTGCGCGGAGCGGCGTGACTTGCTGCCGTCAGCGCGAGTGAAAGAAAGACACCGCCGAAGCGGAAGCGGAGGAAGGCTGAGATGCCGCGCATAAGCTGTGCGGCAGTTGTAGGGGGAAGCCGCGCGCGAGGCGAGCGGTTTGCGCGAGGCTTACTGGTAGTTCAAGCCGTTGGCCATGCGGAGGGAGTCCACGTCGTTGACGCCCACGTTAAAAGTGCCGTTCAGCGGATTGGCTGTAGCGGATGTCCGTTGCGTCGGGTGCGTCATATCGTTGTATTGCTGGTTGACCCGGATGAACGCCCCTTTCCACACGTAGTTCTCGACATGCCCATCCACGAACGAAATAGCGGCCCCGTTGTTGTGACGGCCAGAGGGAGGGTTCCATGTGGTCCAAGCCCCGCCCTGTAGAGCGGTGAGTGGCCGGATGCCCGCGGCACCATTGTCAATGCTCACCGGATTCTCCTCCAGAAACACGATGCAGTCCGAAGGCTTTAGCACTTCCGCGATGCGTCTCGGGCCAGCCTGCACGACGTCGCAATTGATGCCCACAGACATGGCATAGGAGCGGTGGTGGGGAACCCCGAGCGTGCCGGCGATGGTCTTGGCGCGTGTGCCGGGACAGACGTAAATCTTCTCGGACCTGTGATACGGAAAGAGGACGCCGTTCCTAATCTCGTTGGTGTAGTTGACATTGCCGAGCTGGACGTTTCCTTGAATCCATGCGGTCTGGGCAGCAGACGTCGCGGCCGCTCCGTTCGTGTTCGACACGAATCTATCGTTGTTATCGTCGGCGTAAAGGATGATGCCCAATTGAAGCTGCTTGAGCCCGTTCAGGCATTGCGTCCCCTGCGCTTTCGCCTTCGCCTTGCCCAAGGCCGGCAGGAGCATCCCAGCCAGAATCGCGATGATGGCGATGACGACGAGCAGTTCGATGAGCGTGAAGCCGGCCCGGGAGGACGCGCGCGCGGCGGAGTTGGTTGCTTTCATGTCGGCCAAGGTTGGTCGCAGGGTCGAGCTACTTATCCCGCCAACCCGCGCGCTTGTCAATCAGCCGCCGGACCGCCCATCCTCCGCGCGTCATGCAAACCGCCCGCCGCCACTTCGCCAGCGACAACTACGCCGGCATCTGCCCGGAGGCCTGGCAAGCCCTCGAAGTATCCAACTCCGGCCACGCCCCCAGCTATGGCGACGACCCCTGGACCGCCGAGGCCGCCGACCTGCTGCGCGAGACGTTCGAGATGGAGTGCGAGGTGTTCTTCGTCTTCAACGGCACGGCGGCGAACTCGCTCTCGCTCGCGTCGCTCGGCCAGTCCTACCACAGCGTTCTCTGCCACGAGACCGCACACGTGGAAACCGACGAGTGCGGCGCGCCGGAGTTCTTCTCGAACGGAATGAAGGTGCTCACGCTCGCCGGCGCGGACGGGAAGATTGATCCCGCGGGCATCGAGCGCATGGTCAAGAAGCGCTCCGACGTGCATTACCCAAAGCCCCGCGCGGTGAGCGTCACGCAGGCCACGGAGCTGGGCACGGTGTATTCCCCGGCGGAACTGAAGGCCGTCTGGGCCAAGACCAAGCAGCTCGGCCTCAAGCTCCACATGGACGGTGCGCGCTTCGCCAACGCCGTTGCCTCCCTCGGCTGCAAGCCGCGCGAGGTGACGTGGGAGGCCGGCGTGGACGTGCTGTGCTTCGGCGGCACGAAGAACGGCTCGCCCGTCGGCGACGCCGTGGTCTTCTTCAACCGCGAACTTGCGCACGAGTTCGACTATCGCTGCAAGCAGTCCGGCCAGCTCGCATCGAAGATGCGTTTCCTCTCCGCGCCGTGGGTCGGGATGCTCAAGGATGGCGCATGGCTGCGGCACGCCGGGCACGCGAACGCGATGGCCGCGCTGCTCCACGACGAGCTGGTGCGGTTGCCCGAGCTGCGCCTCATGTTCCCGCGCGAGGCGAACGCGGTCTTCATCGAGCTGCCGCCGTGGCTGATCATCGCGCTGCGGGCGGCGGGTTGGAAGTTCTACACCTTCATCGGCCAGGGCGGCTGCCGCCTCATGTGCGCGTGGGACACGACGGAGGCGGACGTGCGCGCC
>JBEBFV010000061.1:0-19185 GCA_040081795.1 Limisphaerales bacterium
TCCCTCTTCTGCTGGGACTTCGCCACCGCGGCGCTCCGTTTTCAGACAGGCTCTCAGAAAGAAGATGGGAGTTACGCCGAGGCATGCCGTTTTGGCTCGACGTAGCTCTGGAGACTATTAAGATGCGACCATGCCTCTATTCCACTTCATGAACGCTGTAGTGAATCACTCGAACCATACCGCTGCTGACTACCAGCAGCTAGTCCCCACACAATTCGGCGGCGATTTGATCCATCCCCAGCCCATTCCATTTTTCGGAAACATTCAGAGTCCCGATGTGGAATTCTTTACGATTGGGGCGAATCCCTCAGCAGGTGAATTCTATCGAAGAGATTGGCCAAACGGCGACCTGACACCTGCTCAACTTGGGGAAAGGCTTCTGCACTACTTCGACGAAGCACAGGCACCAGGACCTCACCCATGGTTTAGCATTTGGAACACTGCGCTCGCTCCACTTGGAATCCGCTACGGGCACAATCTTGCTCACCTCGATTTATCTTATCGCGCCACAAAATCGATGGGCACTTTCCGAGGTGCCCAGCGCGACTTGTTTCGACAGATGGTTAATGCCGATTCCCAATTTTTTTTCCAGCTGCTTGAACAAGTCCTACCCAGAGCGCGTGGCTTGCTGATGGCGGGAACCGCAGGACGGTATTATATCAATCAGCTCTTTCAGCAGATCGCCGCACCGCATTTCCAACTGAACCCTGTTCAAACTCTTCATCCGGGACCCAAAGCGCGGATAGAGATTTTTCGTCTGCAAGGGGCAGAAAGGACTATTCCAGTCTTTTTTTGTAGTTCCTCACCGAGTGACCGCTGGAATCGGGGCCGATTAGCGAGCAATGTCCAAGCTGTTGTTCCCGAACTCCAACAACATGGATTCTGAGCTTCACCGGTCACGTTCGCCTTCTACTTGGCACGGCCACCCTGTCGAACCATTCGCCTTACCTGAGCGTCATCCGTTGCTGCTGCAAGGCCAGCCTCAGTCTTCAGGTAATCAAACCTTGCCTTGCCTCGTAACCGCAGCCTGCGTGCCTGGGCATCAGCCGCCTTCAATCGCCTTAATTGCATGTCACGCTCACGTCGATTGGCTGCTAACTTTTCCCCCTGCTTCTCCAAGCCGCGTGCCCGGTGCAGTCGTGTCACCCGATTCCAGTTGATGTCCCGCGCCGGGTCGAAGTTCCAGTAACCCGGAATAAAAATCTGCGTTCCGTAGGGTGTGAGGGTGTAAGTCAGCTTCTCCAACAGCGGGTCGTCGTCGCGCATCCCGTAAAGAAACCACTTCCAGCAGAACAGATCGAAGACCACCTGAAAGCGCTCGGCGGTGACGGACAGGTTAGGATGCGTCGGACGCTGCCAGTTGCGCTCCGGCAAACGCGACCGCCGGATGATGCCTCTTGAGTCCCGCCAGCGCGCCACCTTGAAGTGTCGCTTCAGCGCCTGCCAGTCCGCGTGAAACTCAGGGTTCTCCAGCAGCGCACGCCCATACTCGGTGAACTTGTGGCCTGCCTTCCACGCCTGCTCGGCCAGCCCTTCACGTCGTTCGTGCTCACTGAGGACTACTGCTTCTAGGTCGCTTACTTCTGCCGTGTTGTTGCCCACGCGCAGGTTCAAGGTTGTGGCGTCCACCAACAGCTCTACCAAGGCACCGAGCTGGTCGCGCCCGGTGGGCGGCGATTCGATGGCGAGTTGCGCCTGACGGGCAAGGTGAACCGGGTTCTGCGGGCAGAGGGAGTTCCCTTGCAGGGCCATGCTCGTGAACAGCTCGAACAGCGCACACATCTGCAAGGCGCGTGCGTTCCCGGCCTGAGTGAACTCCTGCCGGACACCAGCCAGCCGCGTGTGCCGGAACAGCAGCAAGTCGGCGATGCCCTTGAAGTCGGCGAAAGGCAACAGCCAGGCAAGCCGCAGCTCGGCTTGGAGCGCCTCGGCTTTGTCGACAGCCAGTCCCGCCTTCCGCACCCACATTGCCCAATCTGGCTCTTTTGTGGGCAGATGCGGCTCGAACGCCTTCGTGGCGTAGATGCGGGCGCGCAACCGCTCGACTGCCTCATGGGCGGAGAAAGGAGGCTTCATGGCGGGAGTCTGTCGCCTGGAGGATTCTGATGCAATTCCACTTGCGTGATCAGCTTAACGAGAGCGCAGGCCATGTCTCCTTCAAGCCGAGGAGTTCACGCACACGGTCGCGGTCGTGCGCGATGCACTGCTCGTGCTCGTCGAACTCCCACTGCACGTTCCCTTGGATGTCAAAGCCGGTCTCGATGGCCTTGCGGTCGCTCTGCATGAAAGCGGCGAGGTTGTCGCCGTGATACAACGCAAACGTGCGCCCCAGACTGACGACACGTCCGCGTGGAAAGGCATTAGCCAGCGGCAGCAGCTCGTCGCGGAGATGCTCGACCGTGGGGAACTTCCGGGCAACTTCGGGGTGCCACTTCTCGGCCATGACTAGGGCTAGGACTTCCTCCCAAAAATCTGCGTAATCGAAGTCCTCCACGGGGAAAAGTTCCACGCGCACGGGCAGGTAACGCCAGCCCTGCGGATACCGGACGAGGTAGAAAAGGCCTTCCGTTCCACCCGGCGGCTTTTCCTTCGCCGACGCTGGTTTTCGCTGGGTGGTTGCGAAGGCCATTCCCCGCCGAGCCACGCGGCGCGCTTGATGTTCGGCCTCAAGCTGTTGCCACCGCTGGTCTCGCATCCGCCATCGCCACCCGAAGTCGCCGACTTCCCCATCGGGAAGCTCATGAGCCAGCGTCTGCTCCGGGATGAGGATGTCCCATTCCTCGCCCTGCGCGTCGCGGAACTCGGCATCCAGCCCCGCCAGTCCGGCAGCCTCCTGCACTGCGTCCTCCAGCCCGTCGGCCAGCAGCGGCCACCACCCTTTGCCGCGCTGGTGGAACTCCGCGACCAGGTATTCCGGCAGCGGTTCCCAGCGATGGAGGGTGATGAGGTTCATGCAGGTGGTGCGGTTAAGGTGCTGCGTGCAGCTGAGAGTTGCCCCCGCCAGTGGGTGAAACGCAAGCCCGGAAGACCCGGACTGGTTGAACCTGTCCAGCGTGGTGTGCAAACCCTCACATTTGCGAGCGCGCATGCTGAATCCTTGCACGGGCGCGGCTGCCAGCTCGTCTGACGAAGCTGACGAAGCTGATGCCCGGCAGGTCATGCCACCTTCATCGCACCGAGGAACTCCACGGGGTAGTTGGCCTTCAAATACGCAGTCTGGTAAGCGAGCATGGCGTAGGCGGCGGCGTGCGACTGGTTGAAACCGTAACCGGCGAACTTCTCCAGCCAATCGAAAAGCTGGTTCGCCTTCGTCGCGGGAATGCTGTTCCGCTGCTTTGCGCCTTTCACGAAGAGTTTGCGGTGCTGGGCCAGCTCTTCGGCCTTTCTCTTGCCCATCGCACGCCGCAGCAAGTCCGCGCCGCCGAGTGTGTATCCAGCCAGGATTTGCGCGGCCAGCATCACCTGCTCCTGGTAGATGAACAACCCGTAGGTCTCCTTTGAAATGCTCTCCAAGAGCGGATGCCTATAGTCGATGGCGACCTTGCCGTGGCGGCGCTTGATGAAGTCAGGAATGAGGTCCATTGGGCCGGGCCGGTAGAGCGCCACGAGCGCGGTGATGTGCTCGAAGGAGCTGACCTGGAGCTTCCGGCACAGAGCGGGCATCTCGCCGGATTCCAACTGGAACATGCCGCTCGTGTCGCCGCATTTCAGAAGGTCGTAGGTCTTCGCGTCATCAAGCGGCAGCTGGGCAAGGGGGACCTCGATGCCCTTGGTATGCTTCACCCGTTCACAAGTGCGTCGCAGGACGGTGAGCGCCTTCAGGCCCAGCAGACCTAGAGTCGGCAGGTCGGCAGAGACATCGCTATCTAAATCCGTGATGAGGTGTGCGACCGGATTGCTGCCACACTTTCTCCGCACATGCTCGATCACCTCAGCAAGGCGGTCGTCGGCAAATTCCAGGTAGATAACGGGCGGAACCCCACGCGCCGAAGCCAAACATCGCTCAAAGACAAAGTCGTGGCAGATCGGACCCACGTCCGGCACGCCGAGCAGGCAATTGACCAGCACCTTGTCGCGATTCAGGAATCGTTCAAAGAGCAGTCCGTGCCGAAGGGGATCCACGTTCGAGATGCCGAGTAGGTAGCAGATGAGCGACCCCGGCGCGGAACCACGGGCCACACCCACCGCACCGATGCTGCGCCCGTAGCACGCGCAGTCCGCGACAAACACGAAGTAGCTGGTCAACCCAGCCCGCTGGATGACCTTCCATTCGAGGTGCACGCGGTCGAGGACGGCTTGAATACCGAAGCTCACCTCAATTTCGGAACGCCTGCCAGCTCCGGCCTTTCCGGTGAAGCCCGGCAGACGGGTTGGCACGTCAATTCCCTCGATGATGAACTCCGGGCCTTCGGCACGGGCACGGAGCGCGTAGCGATGCGCAAGTCCCAGGGCGATGCGTTGCTGCAACTCAGTGTCGTTCTCTGGCATTCAGGGGGCCTCCCGGTGGTGTCAGGATGTGGGCCGGACGCCAGCCACTCGCTCGCCGGTGAGCAAAAAATGTTTCACTGAGTGCGCGATGGCTTCCGTCAGCCCGGCGTGCGGTTCGCAATGAAACAGGTTCACCGCTGGAACATCGCGTTGAAGCAACTCCGTCTCATCGTCAAGCACGGCATACCGGGTCAGCTCCAACCCGGCAAGGTGCAGACTCCGGCCTGCCAGCCATTGCGTGATTTCCCGGCCACGCACTTCGTAGCCGACTTCGGCTTGCAGTTCAGGCGTGCCGCCGAGCACCAAATCCTCGTCAAAGCCGTGATGCCTCCACAACCAGCCCAAGCGGAAGAGAGTGAAGCCGCTGCGCCAGGAGGTCGAAAACACGACTCGTGTGTTCGGGACGGCATCAAGGATGAGCTTCAGGTTCTGCACGCAGCCGCTGTCAAAGACGTGCTCGTGGGAGCCATCCACCGGGTTCAGCACTCCGTCAACATCGAGGAAGATCAGATTTGTGTTACTCATTCGACCAAGTCCGTGTCCGCGCTTCACACCGCGTCCCAGTCCTCCTTGATTCCCAGCATCCGGCGAAACTCGTCCTTGTCCAACTGCTGGCAGCGCTCGTGGTCATCAAACTCCCAGCTCGCCTGGCCCACGATGCCAAACGTCGTCTCGATGTCGCGCCGGGATGTCTTCATGAAGGGCTTGATGTCGTTCCCGTGATAGACCTTGAACCGCTTTCCGACCTTGGCGACACGGCCACGCGGGCAGGCGTAGGCCAACGGCAGCAGGGCCGCACGAAGCAGTTCCCGCGTTGGATACTCCTCGTAGGTTTCCAGATGCCAGTCCTTCACCAGAAACTTCAGGATGTCCGCCTCCCAGAAGTCCGGGTGGCCAAGTTTGGGGCACCGGTCGAAGCGCACGGTCATCTGGCACCAGTCCATCGGGAAGGGCACGACGTAGAAAATACCTTCGCTACCGGCGGTTTTGGGCATGGGGGTGTTGATTGAGCGCATGTTGACTCCGGCGATGTCCCGCGTTGTCGGCCAACGGGGAAACTCCTAAACCAAGAAGGGCGTCGGGCCGGGACGGAGGTGCCTCGGAATGGCCAACTCCGGAACTTGGATGTCCCACTCCTCACCTTGCCAATCACGGTCCTCGTCATTCAGCCCCATGAACTTGTGAGTTTCGTGCGCGGCGTCACTGGGCCGGTGAGCCTCCAGCTTCACCCTTGCATAGCCTGGGATGTGAGCCACGAAGTATTCCGGTTCATCTTCATCACGGCAGACAAGAGCGATGTTCATGGAAAGGTTGGAGTAGGAACGGCAACCAGCCTCGCCGGAGCACCCGTGAGGAGGGTTACAACAAGACCAGACGCAGATATTCAAAGTTTATTCAATTTGGCGGGGTCGACCGGCAGGTGCGCCGTCCGCAAGGGGTTGAGGTGGGACATCTGTGACGCTCCAGCGGCTGGATGGCTAGCCCGGTCGGGTCTGGCAATGTCGGGGTCGGAGAAATGCGTCTAAACGCCGGACATGCGCCTTTTGGCTTGGTTCCGTAGTCCCTGCTTGCAAGGCTAGCCACGCGCCCGCTGCCTCACCCCAGACGCCGGTTTGTTCTGGCTAGAGGTTCAGCGCTGAAGCGGCGGCGAGCGGAGTCGCACTGATAGGAAGGCCGAGGTCAGGGTCAAGGTTCAGAGACGATGCAACTCATCATTCACCGGGGCAGCAAGCAGATCGGCGGGAGCTGTGTGGAGATTTCGACGCCTTCGGCGCGGATCATCATTGATGTCGGGCTGCCGCTGGACGACGTGACCGAGGCGCAGAAGCCCAAGCCCCGGCTGGAGCGCGGCAAGCCCATCCCCGAGGGACTGGCCCCGGTCGTGGACGGCCTGTTCGCCGCCGGGCGCAAGGTGGACGCGATATTTCTCTCGCACGCGCACGCGGATCACAGCGGCCTCCTGAGCCATACGCATCCGGACATCCCGGTGTTCGTGACCAAGGGCACGAGCAAGATGCTGCTGGCCGGTTCAATCTTCGCGGCCCAATGCGGGGTGCCGTGGAAACACCAGCGGCTCATGGAACCCCGGAAGCCCGTCGTCATCGGCGACCTCACCATCACGCCCTACTCGGTGGATCACTCGACGTTCGACTGCGTGGCGCTGCTGGTGGAGTCCGGCCTGAAGCGGGTGCTGTATTCGGGCGACCTGCGCCTGCATGGCCGGAAGCCCGGCATGGCGCGGGAGCTGATCCGAGCGGTCAAGTCGCCGCAACTCGACGCTCTCATCATGGAGGGCACGCACTTCTCCGGGCACCGGGAGCACGGGCCGACGGAGAAGGAGTTGGAAGCGGAAATCGCCGGGCATGTGAAGACGGCAGAGGGGCTGGTCTGCGCCATTTTCTCGCCGATGCACGTTGACCGGCTTGTGTCGTTCTACAAGGCGGCGCGAAAGCAGGGCCGCACCTTCGTCGTGGATGTTTACGGGGCCTACGTGCTGCATCTGGTCTCCAGCCAGTGCCGCATCCCGAAGCCGGGCAAGGCGGCGGGCATCCGGGTGCTTTACAACGCGCACTTCGAGCGAACGTGGGAGCGCAAGAACCTCGGCAGTATCCACCGGCTGTTCCCGGCCTCCCGCATCACAAAGGAGGAGATTCTCCAGTCACCCAAGGACTACGTGATGCTGTTCCGCCCCAGCATGCTGCGGCTGGACTTTGGCGGCGTGTTCCCGGCCTCGGTGAAGTGCCTTTACTCCTACTGGAGCGGCTACCTGGTCAGGAAGGAGTGGGGCGAGTTCAAGGCCCAGCTTGCTGCTGCGGGTGGCCAGTTCATCGAGTGCCACACCAGCGGCCACATCTTCGCGGAGGACATCGTGAAGTTTGTGAACGAGGTGAACCCGAAGCGGGTGGTGCCGATTCACACGACGAGTCCCGCGCTCTTTGGCCAGCATTTTTCAAACGTCCGCCTTATGAAGGATGGCGAAAGCATTCCGCTCTGAGCAAACTTCAGCAGACAGATCATCAAACATGAAAACAGAGCAACCTATGAATCTGGCGATGATTCACGACGAAGTTGTCAACGCGCTCAAGTCGAACACCGCGAAAGTGAAGCAACGGCGCGATGCTATTGCAGCCTTGGCCAAAGCCTTGACTATCGCAGCCTCCGCCAAAGCCACGCAAAAGCGGGATGCCCTGCTCCCGCCGCTGCTTCGCCGTCGCAAAGCATGGTTCTCGACCACCCAGACCGACGCCGCGAACGCGGACATCTGCATCAGGTTGCAGCTACTTGGCGTTGATGTAGGTGCTTTGAGATACTCTTGTGGGGCCAGATCTGATGAAAACCACTTCTGGTTTTACCCGAAAAAGCACCTCGTAACATTGTTGGGGTTCCCAGATTGCGGTCCTTGGAAATGGAGCAATGACCCAAAGGCCGCAAGACTTATCCGCCAATTCTTTGATAAGTGCGCAACGGTCAAAGGGGCCAAAGCGCATAATGAGCGAGAGATTCAGTGGCAACTAGCAAATGCGCTTCAATCGGGTGATGATGCCTTGCGCAATCTACAACCGGTGACATGGAACGGTTGCTATACAGAGATCGGAGTTTCGGTTAACAAAACGGGTCAGCCAGGCACCGGTAACATCGACCTACTGGTGAGGAGGGGGAAGGGAGGGCAACGAGGGTTCATCGTTTTTGAACTAAAAAAGCCAGGTGACAAAGGTATAGTGAAGGCTTTGCAGCAAGCGTTGCGCTATGCGACTGCCCTCAACTGCGAAGCCAATGAGGGCGACACGGATAATCAAGCAAACTACCATGTTGTGTTCGGTTCCAGGGGCAAGGCCAAGCTAAAGGTCGGTGCGGCAGTTGTGTTGGATGCCGGTGATGGAGACAGAGTCAGAAACAGGGCAACGGCTATTCTGAAACAATACTGGGCTAAACGCGGGGAGTCACAAATAGATCGGATCGGGGTGCTTCTTTACAAATTCGATCCGAAGACTAAGAAGGCGAAGAATTGGGAATGGCTCAGCGGTTGGGATGCTCGTGAGCGTCCGCCGTCGTCGGAACAAGCGTAGACGGACGGCAAGGGGCAAGTGCGCCATGAGCACGGAGATCACCAAATCAAGCTACGGGTATTGGGTGGACGCGGAAGCGAACGTGCATCCGGTGGCCCAGGCGGAGGAGCACAGTGGGGTTGCCCACCGCCTCTTGGGCGCTGCCTTCGAGCAGGCGCTGGCCCTGAAGTGGGTCCGAGTGTCGGTCTACGCCACGAGCGGCCTGCTCTCCTTCGAGCACGATCCCAAGCAGCCTCTGTCCGCAGCCCAGATGCTCGCTCTGCGGGAACTGGAACACCTCCACGGTCTGCGGCTTTTCGATGAGGTGAGGCAAGTGCCTGTGGAAGCCACCCGGCCCAAGTGGACCAGTCGTTTTCCAGCTACGTAGCTCGGTGTGGAGGCGAGTCACCTCCGTGTGTGATTGATTGTGCACCTGTCACCCGGCGGGCATCATGACGCGGTGATCTGTGAGGGGAAGGGCGGGCAGGCTCCGAGGCAGGGCAGGAGATGCCCATACCATCCGAAGGTAAAACTCGAAGCTGCCCGCCCGAAAGTGTTCCCATCGCCACGCGCACTACGACACTGCAAACTTCTGACCCTGCACCAGAACCGCCTTCATCTCCTGCAAATGCTTCGTCAGCACTTCCTTGTTCGTCACAATCGGGGCGTTGTGCGTTGGCTGGCCCTTGAACATGATGTAGTGGACGAGCTTCTTGCCCAACTGTCCGATGCGGCAGGTCGTTTCGTTCATCTGCCAGACCTGTCCGTCCTCAAGCAACGGCCAGTCAATTACGCTCTTTGGATTCATGGGGGTTTCGACAAGAGCTGGCAGCAAATGTTCAATGACGGCCAGGCAGACAGCTTGTAATTGTCGTCCCCGCTCGGCTATGTTCCTGCCATGAATTCTGACATCAACAAATACCTCGCCCTGCAAGCTGCCCTCATCAACGAGAAGGCCAAGCTCGAAGCGAGGTTGGACGAAATCTCCAGGGTGCTCGGCCAGGATGTTTCCGCGCCAGCGGCTTCACCAGCACCAGCAGCTGCAACGACAACTACCAAAGGGAAGCGAATCTTCAGCGCTGCCACCAGGGCCAAGATGAAAGCATCGCAGAAGTTGAGATGGGCAGCTAAGAAGGGCAAGGCGGCTGGGAAGGCTATCGCTGACGCTGCTCCTGCTCTGAAGAAGGCCGGGCGCAAACTGAGCGAGGCGACCAAAGCCAAGATGCGGGCTGCCCATCAGGCACGGTGGGCAAAATTGAAGGGCAAGACGGGTTCATCCCCGGCTCCTGCCGCTGCCGCTGCTCCAGCCGCCAAGAAGGTTAAGAGAATCATCAGCCCCGAGGCGAAGGCCAGGATGATTGCTGGTGCCAAGGCGCGCTGGGCCAAGGCGAAGGCTGGGCAACCTGCCAAGGCCACGGCGACTGCCAAGCCGAAGCGGTAGTTCGTGCGGCGGGCCGGGCCAACATCATCGCGGCCACGAAGGCGCGCTGGGCGCGGGTCAATGCGGCGAAGGCCAAGGGGAAGTAAGCAGCCGAAGCTGCCTCGGTTAGCTGGCGTCCCTCGCTTGAACGACGGCGCAGCGCGCACATGCGGCAGGCCCACGTTGACGCAATCCGCCAAGCCAACGCCGTGGAGTAGATCGGACTCACTTTCTATTGCAGCCAATAATGGGCTGGTTTCGTAAGAAACTCGGCCAGCTCGATTCCCTGCCCACCCACGAGCAGCTTGCGCTTCGGTTTGAAGTGCAGGGCAAATGCCTCCATCCCCGGCAGGGATTCGTGGCGGCGTCCGCTTTTCACCTCAATGGCCACGGTGGTCTTGCCCTGGCGCAGGATGAAGTCCACTTCTTGATTCCGTTCCCGCCAATACGTCAGTTCGATGTTGGTGCCGAAGCTGGTGTTGAGCAGGTGTGCGCCGACGCAGGACTCGACCAAACGGCCCCAATGATTGCCGTCCTGCCGGGCTTCCGCTGCGGTCCGGCTGTCCTGCGCGGTCATCAACGCTGTGTTGAGCACCTGCAATTTCGGACTCGACCCGCGTTGGCGCACGAGGCCGTGGGCATACTTGGAAAGTCCCCCGACCATGCCCGCGCCTTGGAGCAACTCCAGATAATGCGCCAGCGTGACGGTGTTGCCCGCGTCGGTGAGCTGGCCGAGCATTTTCTGGTAGGAAAGAATCTGGCCGGAATACGCGCAGCCAAGGTGGAACATCTGGCGCAACAGCGCGGGCTTGTCCACGCGATTGAGCAGGAGAATGTCCCGTGAGATCGTGGTCTCGATGAGCGAGTCCACGATGTAACGCCGCCAGCGTTCCGGCTCCTCAATCAGCTCGGCAGCACCAGGATACGCGCCGTAGAAGATGTATTGCTCCAGATTCCAGCCGAAGGCCTCCCGCATCTCGGTGAACGACCAGTGCGGCACGGCAATCAGCTCGAACCGCCCGGCCAGACTCTCGGTCAAACCACGCTGAATGAGCAGGGGCGCAGAGCCAAGCAGCACGACCTTCAGCGGCACCCCGGCGTGTGTGTCCGCGTCCCAGAGCAGTTTCACCACGGTTGACCAGTCGGAAACCTTCTGAACCTCATCCAGCACGAGCAGTGCGCCTGCTTTGCCCTCTTGCGCCTTCAACCGGGCGGCGTCCCATTGCTGTTCAATCCAGGTGCGGTCACGCAGGGATGGCTCATCGGCGGAGGCGTAGTGAGCAGGCAACTTCGACGCCTGAATAACCTGCCGGACCAACGTGGTCTTGCCGACCTGACGTGGACCAGCCAGCACCTGCAAGAAGCGGCGCTTTTCCTTCAGCCGTTTCAGCAGTTCATCATGGAGTGTTTGGCGCGTCATACGGATTACTCACTGAACTGAGTTAAATTACTCAGTCCCGATACATGGTCAAATCATTGTTGGGACTACCTCCGCGACTCCGAGTGCCCGCGAAGTCGAGGAATCCAAGCGCTCGACTCCCCTGACCTCATCCAACTGGAGGTCCTCACGAGCAGGCCGCCGTGCCGTCACTGGTATCCGGGGCAGGGCGGGCAAAGTCCGGCGTCACGATGTTCGCTTGCGCCTGCTTGGACTCGAACTCCTCCAGAGAGGGTAAGCGGACGTGAGCGTGCCGGGCATAGGCGCGGTGCACAGCCTTGCTGGAGTGTCCCAGTGCCTGCTGGGCATGCCGCTCCGGGTAGGCGCACTTCAACGCCCGTTCCGCCCACGCATACCGATACGAGTGCAGCGACACACCCTCGATGCCCAACCCAACGCAGCGCTGGTGGAACTCGGTGGCGCGGTCGGCGGAGCGGACGGTGCAGAGGTAAGGGAACAGTGGCCCGGTTGATGGCAGTGTGCGCAGCAGTGCTGCCTGCTTGTCACCGAAGTGCATCTGGCACTGCTCACCGCTCTTCTTCCGAACGTAGCTCACGGTGCGGCTGGCCCAGGCCACGTCTGCTGCATTCAGGCAGGCAATGTCGCCTTGAGAGCCGCCCAAGTGCCAGAGCATCTCGTAGAAGGCCCGGCGTTCGGTGTTCTTCTCCCGTGCCAGAATGCGGAGGTGCTCTTCCTCGGTGATGGCGCGACGTTCCTTGTGAACGACCTTGGGCCACTGACGCTTCGGAATCACCGGCCACGGGAGCCACGACATGTCCATGGCAAAGTTGTGGAGGCGGCGCAGATAGACGTTCGTGGCCACGGTGCCGTTGACCAAGGCGCGGTGCAGGTGCTCTGGACGGGTCTCGATCAAGACCAGCTTCAGCAGGGGCACCAGTGCGGTGTCCCTCCACGCCCGCTCATAGCGGTCAAGGTTGGAGCCGTCCTTGCCGACGAGCACGGCGGTCATCACGTCGCCCCAGGTGCGGGTCGCCATGGCCGGGTCGGCGGCGGTGGCGTAGGCACGGGCCATCTGAAGGCTGACCATGCCCGCAGCGGCGGCCTCGTTGCGGGCGTGAATCAGGCGCAAGGCGTCGGCCCGCTTGCGGGTGTGCAGGCTCTCCCGCTTGCCGGTGTGGGCGTCGAAGACGTTGAAGATGCCGTGCGAGCGGCGGATGAGTTGGAACCGGGCCATGATGTTTTTAGCTTTCATGGCGCTGAGGTTATTCCGCTCCAGGCCCTCACCGTGAGGGGATGCTGGCGGATAGTGCCGGATAGTGACCGCCGGGCCAAAACCTGTCAGTTTTCCTGTCAGTTGGCCGCCGTTTCCTCCAAAAAGCCCTGATAATATGGCCCAAAGCTTGGAGGCGGAGGTCGGAATCGAACCGACGGATGGGGCTTTTGCAGAGCCCTGCCTTACCACTTGGCTACTCCGCCGCTCAAGGCCCCGGACTCTAGGAAGGCACGCGGCAGGCGCGCAAGCTTTGTTAACACAGTTTCAGCGACGCAGCCGGGTTGGCGGTTGAACTCATGCTCTCGAGAGGCTGACAACCCCATTCCGCGTTTTCCGGGGCGAATTACGGCCCGTCTATTTCAGCGCCGACACCGCCGTCTCCTGAAACGCCTTGCGGATGTCGGAGGCGTCGCCGTTGGCCATCTTCGCGCGCTGGATCATCAGGATGTAAATCGTCCCGCTCTTCGGATCGCCCCAGCTCTGCGTGCCGTAAGCGCCGCCGTGGCCGTAGGTGCCGGGCGCGAGCATCGCGGTCACGCCCTGCGGCTGCTTCACGACTTGAAAGCCGAAGCCCCAGCTCATGCCCTCGGTGAAGCCGGTCTTGATGTCGCCGGTTTGCGTGCTCGTGAGTTGCTGGTGCGCGGTGGCGGAGAGGTAACGCCGGCCGTTGGCCATGCCGCCGTGGAGCATCATCTGGTAGAACTTCGCCATGTCCGCCGCCGTGGAGTAGAGGCCGCCCGCTGGGATGGCCGTGCGCCAGCGCGCGGTGAGCGGCAGGCCTTTCAGGAAATAGTTGTCCACCTCGGCGAGGCCTTTGTTGTCGGGGCCGGGTTGATAGGATTTCGCCACGCGCCGCGCCTGCGACTCCGTGGGCCAGAAGGTCGTGTCCTTCATGCCGAGCGGCTTGAGCAGCCGCGCGTCGAGGAAGTCCGCGAAGTTCTGCCCGGACACGACCTCGACGATGCGGCCCAGCGTGTTGATGCCGGGGTTGCTGTAACTCCATTTGCTGCCCGGCTCGAAGGAGAGCGGCTGGAGCGCGTAAGCCAGCGTGCGCTCGCCCAACATCAGGTCGCGGCCCGTCTCGGGAATGTCGCTGTTCAAGCCGGCGGTGTGTGTGAGCAGGTCGCGCAAGGTGATGCGGCGCGATGGCTTCTTCAGCACGATGGCCTCGGGCGTCTTCGTCACGAGGAGCATCTGGTTCTTGAACTCGGGCAGGAACTTCTCCACCGCGTCGTCCACCGAGAGTTTGCCCTCGTCCTGCAACATGAGGATAGCCGTGCCGGTGAGCGGCTTGGTCATCGAGGCAATCCAGAACAAGTCATCCGTGCGCATCGGCTTCTTCGCCGCGAGGTCGGAGTAACCCACAGCGTCGAGCGCAACAACCTTCCCGCCGTTCGCCACGAGCGTGACCGCGCCGGCGACGACCTGCCGGTCCACGAACTCCTGCATCCGCGCCGGGATGGTCTTGAGCTTGGTGTCCGCCGCGTCCGGCTTGGCGGCGGCGAATGCGGTGGAGAGGAAGCAATGGGCAACGAGCGCGGCGAGGAGGAAATGGCGGCGAATCATGGCGGGAGTTTAG
The DNA here is from genome assembly GCA_040081795.1 of Limisphaerales bacterium. Classification (GTDB taxonomy): domain Bacteria; phylum Verrucomicrobiota; class Verrucomicrobiia; order Limisphaerales; family SXTU01; genus SXTU01. Next base: position 14,206 of record JBEBFV010000061.1, read on the forward strand.
GAAGCGGCGCGGTGGGAGGCGAGGCTGTTCTGCGGCAGGGGAGCGCGGCCTTCAGGCCGCTTCAACGCTCGGCATACAAGCGGTAAGACAAGTTCGAAAGCGTCATTGCGTGAGTTGCTTGAAGCGGCCTGAAGGCCGCGCTTCGTTCACTTCAAGCTCCCCAGCATTTCCAGCAAAGCCGTGACGATCTTCGTCGAGGCCTGCTCTTCCAGCCGGTTCGTGCCCAGCCACGTCTCGTAGCCGCCGAGGCGGTGATGCTCCGGCGTGGGCAGGTAGCCGTAGTAGCCGTTGGCAATCGAGTGCGTGAAGCTCGGCTTGAAGGGGTTGCGCGCCTTCAGCTCCAGGCCCGTCTCCACGAACGTCTCGCACGGGATGCCGGTGATGCCCACGTCGCCCACGCGCAAGGCCTGAATCGGAATCGCCAGCCGCGCCGGATACTCGGCCATCCCGATCGTGCGCTCGGCGTAAATCTCCTCCAGCGTCGCTGCGCGCGGCAGCGTCTTGGGGCGGGAGAGCACTTCCTTCGCGCGGGCAATCTGCTCTGGCGTCGGGCGTCGCGTGCCCACTTCCAGCTCGCGCACCTGCGCGCCCAGCGGCACCCAGTCGTGTTACTTCACGCCTTGCAGCGCCTTGAACGCGACCGCCGCCACGTCGTCCGCCACGACGCGCATCTTCTCGTAGCTCGCCATCCGCTCGGCGGGCTTGGTGAAGTCAATGTTGTTGATGTTGCCGCTCGTGCCGTTGGCCAGCATCGCGACGAAGGCCGGGCGCTGCCGGTCCGCGCCGAGGAGCTGCTGTAGCCGGTCGCAGAACATCCCGGAGTAATCCGCCGAGATGTGGCCGGGGCCGACGCCGCCGACGTAGTGCAGCGAGTAGTTCGCCAGCACGGCGATGGGCCGGCCCTCGGGCGACTGCACCGAGACGAGGACGACCTCCGGGTCGGTCGGGCCGGCGGGCCGGTCGAGGTCCTTGCTCGCGCGGGCGGGGTTCATCTTCACGAGGTCGTTCGTGCTGCCGAAGGGGTTCACCGGCATCGTGCCGGGCTTGAGGAACCAGCGGCGGTTGAAGACGTGCTTCGGCTCGTTGCCCGTCGCCCAGCCGATGCGCGCAAGCGCGAGATTGTTGATGGCGCGGCGCACGCCGTCCGCGATGCGGCGCGCGACGAACTGCTGGTAGTCGTCCAGCGGCGTGTTGATGCGGAAGCGGTTCGTGCCCAGCGCGCTCGTGGCCGAGTGCGTATGCGTCGAGGACATGAAGAGGTTCGCACCGGGCAGGCCGGTCTCCGCCGTCACGAGCCGCCGCGCCTCGTCATAGACTTCCCGCGACGCCCCGAGCAGGTCACACACGACGATGGCGACGCGGCTTTCGCCGTTGTCCAGCACGAGACAGCGCGCGTGCAGCTCGTCGTGGATGTGCGTGGAGGGAATCGGGTGGAAGCCGCCGATGATGCCCCCGCCGATGGCGGGCGTGAGATTGCTCGTGGCTGCGCCGGCGCGGAGGAGCTTGGCCTTGTCCGCTGCGCCGAGCGGGAGGAGGAGCGAAAGCAGGAAAACAGAGAATGCACCGCAGAGGCGGGAAAGGCGCAGAGAGGAAGCGGAAGAGAGCAGAGCAACCGCGCGTCGCGTCCTCGTCTTCTCTGCGCCTTTCCCGCCTCTGCGGTGCTCTCCCATCTCCCTGTAACCCAAGCGCAAATAACACTGTCCATTCCTGCGTTCTATCGGTGTCATATCCGCCATGAAACTTCTCCCCATCGCCGTTGTCACGTCCGCATTCCTCACGCTCGCCGTCGCCGCCCGCGCCGACGTGAAGCTCCCCGCCATCTTCGGCGACCACATGGTGCTCCAGCGCGACACCACCGTCCCGATCTGGGGCACCGCCACGCCGGGCGAGGAGGTCACCGTCTCCATCGCCGGGCAGACTGTGACCGCGAAGGCGGCGGCCGATGGCAAGTGGTCGGTGAAACTCGCGAAGCTCGCCGCCGCCGGCCAGCACACGCTCACCGTAAAAGGGAAGAACACCGTGAGCTTCTCCGACGTGCTCGTGGGCGAGGTCTGGCTCGGCTCCGGCCAGTCCAACATGGCGATGACTGTGAACCGCGCGAAGGACTTTGAGCAGGAACAGGCGGCGGCGAAGTTCCCGCAAATCCGAGTGTTCACCGAGGCTTCCGGCGCGGCTGCCAGCGCACAGAGCCAGGGCAATGGCTCGTGGGTTGTCTGCACTCCGGAGACGGTCGGGCGCTTCTCAGCCACGGCGTATTTCTTCGGGCGCGAGATCCACAAGGCGCTCAACGTCCCCGTCGGCCTCATCAACTCGTCCGTCGGCGGCACGCCCATCGAGTCGTGGATTGCGCCCGAGGCTCAGAAGGCGTCGCCGGAACTGAAGGGATTCTTCGAGGGGCAGAAGCAGGCTGCGAAGGACTTCGATCCCGCCAAGGCCAAGGCGAAGTTCGAGCAAGAGCAGGCCAAGTGGAAGGAAGCCGCGAAGCAGGCGAAGGCCGAGGGCAAGCCCGCGCCGAAGGCCCCGCGCGATCCCGTGGCCTTGAACGAGCGCAAGGGCAATGTCGGGGGCCTCTTCAACGGCAAGATTTCCCCGCTCATTCCCTACGCCATGCGCGGTGCGCTCTGGTATCAGGGCGAGGCGAACTCCGTGCCGGACAAGGCGCAGTTCTACGAGGCGCAGCTCAAGCTGCTCGTCACCGGCTGGCGGAAACTCTGGGGCCACGACTTCCCGTTCGCGTGGGTGCAGCTCCCGAACTTCGGCGGCCCCGGCCGTGACTGGCCGCTCGTGCGCGAAGCGATGCTCAAGACGCTCGCGCTGCCGAAGACCGGCATGGCCATCACGATTGATATTGGCGAGGAGAAGGACATCCACCCGAAGAACAAACAGGACGTGGGCCGCCGCCTCGCCGCGTGGGCGCTGGGCACGGTGTATGGGCAGAAAATCGCCACGAGCGGCCCGCTACCCGCCGGTCATCAAGTGCGCGGAAGTGAAGTGGTCTTGAGCTTCAAGCACACCGATGGCGGCCTCACTGCGAAGGGCGGCGAACTGAAAGGCTTCGTCATCGCCGGTGCTGACAAACAGTGGAAGCCCGCGACCGCCCGCATCGAAGGCGACAAGGTCATCGTGTCGAGCGCCGATGTGAAGCAACCCACCGCCGTCCGCTACGCGTGGGAAAACTGGCCGACGTGCAATCTCTACAACGGCGCGGGCCTCCCGGCGTCGCCCTTCCGGACGGACGACTGGAAGTGAGACGGATGTTAGGGCGCGTCTGTCCCAGCGCGCCGGTTGGGCGTTCGGATGGTTTGGCGGCGCGCTGGGGACAGACGCGCCCTCCCTTGGCCGATTACGGAATTCGCGCGGCTACGAGATCACCGTCCGGCCCCTCCTTAACCACGCAAAAATCTGCCGGCTGGCCGACGGCGATTTCATTGCGCAGGCCCATCAGTTCCGCCGGGCGTTGGGAGAAGTGCGGCCAGACTTCACGCCAAGTTTTCCCGAGCATGGAAGCGGCGCGCGTGATGCCATCAATCGGCTTGAGCGCGGAGCCGGCGAAGTTGGGCTTGCCAGGCTGACGCACGATCTGGTCCGCGCCGACTTCGAGTTCGATGCTGCCAATCGTGTAGCGGCCCGGCGGTGCGCCGGCGGCGGACATGGCGTCGGTCGTGTAGTAGATGCGCTCGGGCGGGAGGGCGCGGTGAATGTGGCGGAAGAGCAGCGGCGAGACGTGGTGTGTGTCCGGGATCAGGCTGGGCATGAGGCCCGGTGTGTCGAAGACGCGCCAGAGGATGTTGTCGTGCCGGTCAAGCTGCTGCGGAATGCCGTTGCCCAGATGCGTGAAGCCGCGTGCGCCCGCGCTGACCGCCGCGCGCATCGTGTCGGCGGAAGCATTCGTGTGCCCCAAGCTCACCACGATGCCGAGAGAGGTCGCGAGCCGGATGGCTTCGAGCGAACCGCCGCGCTCCGGCGCGAGCGTGAGCAGCACGGGATCGCTGCCGGTCACGGCGCGGAGTTCGCGAATGTCTGCCTGGGTCGCGTCGCGCATGACGGCGGGATTGTGCGCGCCCTTGAAGCCAATCTCTGGCGAGAGGAACGGCCCTTCAATGTGCCAGCCCGCCAGTGCCGCGCGGAGTTCGGGACTTGCATCACGGATGGCCTTCGCCTTGCGCACGCGGGCCATGAGCCGTGGCCACTCGTCCGTGATGAGGGTGAAGAAGAAACGCCCGCAGGCATCGCGGCGCATCTGGCGCGCAGCGGAGAGGAGAAGTTCCTCCGTGATATGGTCATCGCGCTGAAAGTCCACGCCGCCGTAGCCATTGATTTGGAGGTCGAGGAGCGTCGGCGCGAGCCATGTGCCGCCAGCGTCGTCGGGCGTGGGACTGACTTCCGTGATGATGCCGTCGTTCCATTTCACGCGAAGCGGCTGGCCGGTGGCGAAGTGGCGGCCGCAGATTTCACCGTGGTGCATGGCGGATTCCTAGCGTGGGCGGCGGCGTGGAACGAGCAAAATTACCGGCCAGCCGTTGTCATGCCGGCTTCAATTCCTGACTAGACCGGCGCACGGAGACCGCGCAGAGTTTCCCGGCAGCCGAGACTTTGACTGGGCGCCCGCACGACAACGTCCAACGCCGCAACTTTTATGACCGAGACCATCGCCTTCAAGCCGCCCGGCAGCTACACGTCCGCCTCGGTTCCCAAGCACGTCGTGCAGCAGCGCTTCCGCACGCCGAAGAAGAACATCCCGCAGACGCCCATCGAGCGGAACCACTTCCTCCACGTCATCCGCAACTACGTCGCCGAGTTCAACCCGGTGCCGCCCATGCCCACCGACGAGCTCAAGGTCCACGCCGACCGCGTCATCGGCATGCTCCGGTGCGACCCCATCTACCGCGACTACATCGGCGTGCTCATCAACAACGAGATGTGGCGCGAGCAAATCGCCGCCGTGCCCTTCGAGCGCCGGCTGCTGCTGCTGCCCAAGTG
>JBEBFV010000442.1:0-5390 GCA_040081795.1 Limisphaerales bacterium
CCTTAGGAGTGGGTCGGAGGGTTAGCAAGTGGCAGTTGAGTTCCACAGCAACGGAAAGAGTTGACGCCGCACCGCGCTTTCCCCGTAAATGCAAGCGCAGGTTTTAGCCGCAAATCACCAAACCCAACACTACGAACCACCATGAGCACCAACCTCCTTTCCAGCCTCAAGCAGCACACCATTGTCGTCGCCGACACGGGCGATTTCGAGAGCATCCGCAAGTATCAGCCGCGCGATGCCACCACGAACCCCAGCCTCATCCTCAAAGCCGCCCAGATGCCGGAATACGCAGGCGTCATTGACAAGGCGCTCGCCGACGCGAAGCAGTCCGTCTCCGGCAGCGCGCTACTCGGCGCGGCGATGGACCAAATCGCCGTCGCGTTCGGCCTGGAGATTCTCAAGATTGTCCCCAACCGCGTCTCGACCGAGGTGGACGCGCGGCTGTCCTTCGACACCGCTGCTTCCGTGGCAAAGGCGCGCTCCCTCATCGCCCGCTATCAAAAGGCCGGCATTCCCAAGGAGCGCGTGCTCATCAAGCTTGCCTCGACTTGGGAAGGCATCCGCGCGGCCAAGGAACTCAAGCAGGACGGCATCGCCTGCAACCTCACGCTGCTTTTCAGCTTCGCCCAGGCCGTCGCCTGCGCCGAGGCGGGCGTGCAGCTCATCTCACCGTTCGTGGGCCGCATCCTCGACTGGCACAAGAAATCCACCGGCAAGGACTTCGTCGGCGCGGACGACCCCGGCGTCATCTCCGTCACCGCGATCTACAACTACTACAAGCGCCACGGACACACGACCGAAGTCATGGGCGCGAGCTTCCGCAACGTGGGCGAAATCCTCGAACTCGCCGGCAGCGACCTGCTCACCATCAGCCCCGCGTTGCTCGAAGAGATGCAGAAGACCGCTGGCAGCGTCACCCGCAAGCTCGACCCCGCCACAGCCCCGACCTTGGGCCGCGAGAAAATCTCCCTCGATGAGAAGTCCTTCCGCTGGCAGCACAACGAGGACGCGATGGCGACCGAGAAACTCTCCGAAGGCATCCGCCTCTTCGCCGTGGACACCCTCAAGCTGGAGAAGTGGGTCGCTGAGAAGCTCAAGTAGTCCTCCCCAGTGCCGGCTCCGTAGGAGCCAGACAAGAGTAGCCGTGGGTGAAACCCACGGTGGGGGAACGAATGTGGCCCAACCGCGTAGCGGTTGAACAGTCGGCCTCAAGCCAGCCAAACTCATTCGGGCCACAGGTGCGCGCTTGCTCCCTTCGTTCACTTCCGGTTCAACCGCTACGCGGTTGCTTCGCTTTCCTTGCTACCGTGGGTTTCACCCACGGCTACTGTTGTTCAACTCCTACGGAGTTGGCCGGCCGACCGGCCCTGCTTCAGGAAAGCGCAGCGTGCGGAAAATCCCATCACGCCAGCACGTCCCGTATCACGTGCCCGCGCACATCCGTCAGTCGGTGGAAGCGTCCACCGTGAAGGAACGTCAGCCGCTCGTGGTCCAGCCCGAGCAGATGCAGCATCGTCGCGTGGAGGTCGTGCATCTCCACGACGTTCTCCACCGCGCGGTAGCCAAACTCATCCGTCGCACCGTAAGTCATCCCGCCGCGCACGCCACCGCCCGCGAGCCAGACTGTGAATCCCTGCGGATTGTGGTCGCGCCCGTCGCTGCCCTGCGCGAACGGTGTGCGGCCAAACTCGCCGGCCCAGAGCACCAGCGTGTCGTCAAGCAGCCCGCGCGCTTTCAAGTCCTTCAATAGCGCCGCGATGGGCTGGTCCACGATGGCGGCGTTGCGCTCATGGTCCTTCTTCAAGCTCCCGTGCTGGTCCCACGGCGCGACGAATCGAATCCCGTTCACTGCGCTGACCTCCACGAACCGCACGCCGCGCTCGACGAGCCGCCGCGCCTGCAAGCACTGCCGGGCGTAGCGCGCCTTCAGCGGGTTCGCCGAGTCGGTGCCGTAGAGCTGGTGCGTGGCCGCGCTCTCGCTCTTCAAGTCGGCGGCCTCCGGCACGGCCGTCTGCATCGCGGCGGCCAGCTCGTAGTTCCGAATCGCCGTCTCCACCGGGCTGCGTTGCGCGCCGAGTTTTGCCGCAAACGTCCGGTCGTTCTCCGCGATGAACGCGAGCTGGTTCTCCCGTGCTGCGGCTGTGCCGGGCGCTGCGAGATTCTCCATCACCGCACCGCCGGTGAGATTGAACTGCGTCGCCTCGTGTCGCGCCGGGAGGAAGCCGCTGCTCCAGTTCGCCACGCCGCCGAGTGGAATCATCCCGCCGTTGAGCACGACGAAGCCCGGCAGGTTTTCCGCCTCCGTGCCGAGTCCGTAGCTCGCCCACGCGCCCATGCTGGGCCGGCCCTGCATGGTGCTGCCGGTGTGCATGAAATAGCACGCCTGTGCGTGTTCCGGCGACGCGCTCGTCATCGAGCGGATGACGCACAAGTCGTCCGCGCAGCCGCCGAGATGCGGAAACAGCTCGCCCACCGGCAGACCCGATTTCCCGCGCGGTGAAAACTCCCACGGACTCGCCAGCGTCTTTCCGATGGCGTCGAACTGCGTTGCGTCCATCCGCATCGGGAACGGCTTGCCGTGCTCGGCGCGCAGGCGCGGCTTCGGGTCGAATGTGTCCACCTGCGACGGTCCGCCGTCCATGAACAGGAAGATGACGCGCTTTGCCTTCGGCGGGTGCTGGGAGATAGGAGATGGGGAATGGGGATGAGCATCCGCACCCGCGTTCCGTCCGAACAATCCCGCGAAAGCCAGCCAGCCGAAGCCGGTGGAAGCGCGCTGGAGCAGCGCGCGGCGGGACAACTCCCCCGTAGGAGACGACGTGAGGAGTCTCTGAGTAGTCTTGAAATCAGTCACGGTTCGTCCCTCCGCACTTCACTGAGTTCAAGTCCCGAGTTCTTCAGCACAACCTGACTCTTCCTTAACTGGGTGATGCTCGCGGTCAATCGGCTGGTGCCAACAGTGAACTCCACACTTATGGCCTCCGAGTAATCGCCGGGGGCGGTCCGATGCGTTGCCTGGCTTCCTGCTTCCACGTTCAAAGTCGCGCTTCTGTCGGGACGGTCGGCACGGTTGATTCGAACCTGCGCCTTGGTGGAGGTCTGATTGGACACGGTGATGTTCGCTCCAGGCTTCGAGGCTGCGGGAACGGAGAGAAACAGGACCAGCAAGGCGAGCGGCACCAAAACGCATCCACCCCAGAAATCCCGCCGCCAACAGGCCCATGCTGCGCCGTAGCCGGCCATCCAGTTGAAGCCGAAGACCCAAACCAGTGCTGTCCGGGCGGTCCCGGTTATCGGCTCTGCTTCGGGGCTGAGGACAGTGGTAATTATACTGCTCCAGACCAGCGCAGTCGCAATGGGAGCACTCCAGCCCCAGACTGATTGAAGTTTGGAACCTTGCGCCGTGCTCGCTGCGGTAGTTGCCGTCTTCATCGCAGGTAGAGAAACTCCTTCAGGTTGAACACCGCGTGCGCCAGGTCCTGCCAAGCTTTCTTCTCGTCTCCGTTCGCGGTCGCTTGCTGCGCGAGGAAGGCAGCGGCGCGCGTGACTTCCGATTCTGTAGCCGGGCGGTTCAGGGCCGTCGCGTAAAGCCAGCGGATGCGGGCGTTCGCGTCCCCGGACTGCGCGAGCGCGCGGGCGGCGAAGTGGCCGGCCTGCTCCAGCACGAACGGGTCGTTCAGCAGCGTGAGGCTTTGGGCGGGCACGTTCGTCGCTTCGCGGCGACCGGCGGGGACAGCGGGCTTGGGTTGGTCGAACGCGAAGAGGAACGGCGATGGATGATTGCGCCGCACTTCGAGATACAGGCTGCGGCGACCGCGTCCGTCGAGCGGGCCGTCGGCAGGCGTGTAGTCGTCGCGCTGACTGGACGGCACGATGACCGGCACGCCGGGGCCGAACGGCGTGCGGTCCAGCCTTCCACTCGCGGCGAGGATGGCGTCGCGAATGGATTCGGCGTCAAGCCGACGGAGAGTGGCGTGCGAGAGCAGGCGGTTATCCGGGTCGCGCTCGGAGGCCGCGGAGGAAGTCTCCGCGCTCATTGCGAACGCGCGGCTTGTCAGCATCAGCCGCAGCATCGCCTTCACCGACCAGCCTTGCGCGACGAACTCGCTCGCCAGCCAGTCGAGCAATTCAGGATGGCTCGGCTCATCAGCCAGTTTGCCGAAGTTGTCCGTCGAGCGCACCAGCCCCGCGCCGAAGACGTGGTGCCACAGCCGGTTCACCATCACGCGCGCGCTGAGCGGGTTGCGGAGAACGTCCTCGGCCAGTTCGCGTCGCCCACTGGTGCGTGACTGATACGACGTGTTGCCAAAGGCGGCGAGAAACTGGCGGGGAACGGGAGCGCCGGGCTTGGTGTGGTCGCCGCGCGGGAAGAATGGCGTCTCGAAGGAAGGCGCTTCATCCACGACAGCGACGACGCGGGTGGGGACAGTGATGCGGACTTCGAGTTCGCGGAAGCGCGCTACCAAGTAGGACAGGGCGTCCCGCCTGTCCTTCTGACTTTCAGCAACCGCTTGAGCGGGAGCTTGAGATGGATGGTCAGGCGGGACGCGCTGACCTACTTGAGCGGCGGTGTTTTCGAGCACACCGAGGCGCAATAGAGCGTTGAGGAGGTTCGCCTGCGCGTCATCGCACTTGCTGGCCTGCCATGACTCCACGGCCCGGCGGGTTGCGGCCGCGAAGGCGGCGGCAAACGTCGGCCGCGTGTTGGATGCGGGCGTTGCCCCATCACCCCCAACAGGCGCGAGGGAGGAGAAGCTGCGGAGCGCGATGTCGAGCTCACTTGGCCATGCAGGCGGCTCCGGTGGCTTCTCGCCGTCGTGGAAGACCACCTTCGCGATACCGGCGGCGGAACGACCATCGGCCGGGAGCTTGGCGGCGTCCTTGACGATGCCGGGGTATGGGAAGTCGTCGCGCGGGACCAGCTCGATGTAAGCGCGGCGGCCTCGCCAGGTGTCGCGGATGGGCAGCGTGACCCAGCGCAGCGCGGAGCGGTCGGTGAGCTTGGGCGTGACTTGTGTGAAGAGCAGCGAGTCGCCTTGGAAGTTTTCGATGACGAGGCGGACGCGGGCGTTGTTGTCGCCGGTGACGAGGGCGGCGACGAACCTGTTGGTGATGGTGAAGTTGGGCGAGCGCAGCGTGCCGGAGTATTTGTCGGAGAGCAGGTGGGAGAAACGTCCGGCGGGGTAAATGGCGGAGACAATGTTCGAGCCTGCGGTGATGAGGGAGAAATCGCCGGCGGGTGTGTGTTGCGCGAAGCCACCAGTGGCAAACCAGCCGTTGTCCGAGCCGGCGGTGAAGTCGGCGAACGCGGTAGGACCGACCTGCCGGTCGGCTTGGACGCGCGGCAGCGCGTCCCTACCAGCCAACGCTTTCAGCAGTGGGGCGAGCGG
>JBEBFV010000062.1:0-19053 GCA_040081795.1 Limisphaerales bacterium
CAGGCCCTCGGGCAGCAGCGTGAGCAGGACGGCTGCGATGATGACGCCGGTGGTGTTGCCCATGCCGCCGAGGATGACCATCACCACGATCTCGATGGAGCGCATGAAGTCGAAGCCCGTCGGCGCGATGGTGAGGATCGAATGCCCATACAGCCCGCCCGCCACGCCCGCAAAGAACGCGCCCACGACGAACGCGGTGATCTTGTAGCGCGTGGTGTTGATGCCCATGGCCTCGGCGGCGATCTCGTCGTCATGCACGGCGAGGAAGCCGCGGCCGTAGGTGGAGTTCACCAGGCTGACGACCACATAGACCGTCAGCGCGGCGAAGGCATAGACCCAAAAGAGGTTCGTGTAGGCGGGGATGCCGTTCAGCCCCAGCGCGCCGCCGAGCGAGTCCACGTTGCGGAAGATGACGCGGATGATCTCGCCGAAGCCGAGCGTGACGATGGCGAGGTAGTCGCCCTTGAGACGCAGCGAGGGCGCGCCGACGAGCACGCCCGCCAGCGCGGCCGCGAGTCCGCCGCCCACGAGCGCGAGCGGAAACAGCGCGTGAATGCCCGCGCCCTGCGTGAGGGCTGGGGCGAACTTCGGCGCACCGAACATGGTGATGGCCGCCGCTGTGTAAGCGCCCACCGCCATAAAGCCCGCGTGCCCGAGCGAGAACTGCCCCGTGTAGCCGTTGATGAGATTCAGGCTGACGGCCAGGATGACGTTGATGCCGATGTTCGAGATGATGAGGGCGAAGTAGTCGTCAATGCGCGACGCGCACGCGGCGAGCACGCCGGCCATGGCGATGGCGGAAAGGAGGACGACTTGGGAGCGGGGGATCATGAATGGCCAATGACCAATGACCAATGAGCACCAATGAATGAACAATGACCAATGACGCAATGCCCTGCCCACGACGCCCGTGCGACTCGCCATTGGGCATTCGTCATTGGGGATTCTCTGGTCATTTGGAATTGGGAATTGGTCATTCCGTCAGACTTTCTCCACCTGCATTTTCCCCAGCAATCCCGCCGGGCGGAACAGCAGGATTCCAATCAGGATGGCGAAGGCAATCGCATCGGTGAAGGTGCTGAAGCGGCTGCCGTTGACGAAGGTCTCGACCACGCCGAGCAGCAGCCCGCCCAGCGCCGCGCCGGGGATGTTGCCGATGCCGCCGAGCACCGCCGCGACGAAGGCTTTCAGGCCCGGGATGACACCCATGAGCGGGTCAATGGCCTGGTAGTTCAACGAGTAGAGGATGCCGCCCGCCGCCGCGAGCGCCGACCCGAGCGCGAAGGTGAAGGAGATGATGCGGTCGTTGTTGATGCCCACGAGCGACGCGGCCTGCGGGTTGAAGGACACGGCGCGCATCGCCGTGCCGACCTTGGTGCGCAGCACGATGTATTGCAGCGCGCCCAGCAGCGCGAGCGCGACGACGAGAACGACGAGTTGGTTCGACCCAAGGACGAGCCCGGCGACGTTGAACGTGTGAACAGGGAAGAGTGTGGGAAACGCCTTTGGAGCCGCGCCAAAGATGAACTGGCCGAGATTTTCCAGGAGCAGCGAGACGCCGATGGCCGTGATGAGCACGGTGAGCTTGGAGCGGTTCCGCAGCGGGCGGTAGGCCAGCCGTTCGATGGTCACGCCCAGCAGCGCGCACACGACCATCGCACCCGCGAGCGCGAGGAAGCCCGTTGCAAACGATTCCTTCGGCATCCCGCGCCCGATGTAAAACCCCGCGAACGACCCGACCATGAACACGTCGCTGTGCGCAAAGTTGATGAAGCGCAGCACGCCATAAACCATCGTGTAGCCCAGCGCGATGAGCGCGTAAATTGCGCCGAGCGACAGGCCATTGATGAGCTGTTGGGCGAATTCGGTCAGGGGAAGTTGATGGTTGGGGAGTTGATGGTTGATAGACGGGCCGCTTAGTCGGTTCGCGCGGACTCGCGGAGGGAGCGGCGGAGGCCACTCAGCATTCGGCCAAGCTCGTCTGCGGTGGTGTAGAGGGTTTTGAAATCGGGGTCGCTCAAGAAACCTTGGCGGCGGCTGATAAAACTCTGGGCAACAACCTCGAACAGGGAGCCGGTGGCGATTTCGAGGAACCGGGCGTTGTCGTTGCGCGATGACCGGGCGCTTCCTTCTGCGATGTTGGATGAGACCGAAACGGCGGCACGCCGCATCTGATTCGTCAGCCCAAACCGCTCCTCATCAGGAAAGGCGCGTGTCACCTTGTAAACCAGATCAGCAAACTCATTGGCCCGCTGCCAGACATCGAGTTTCTCAAAGTTAAACATGGCGCACCCGCAGCCGAGGGGATCTATCAACCATCAACTCCCCAACTATCAACTCTCCTCACGGATTCACCGTCTCCTTGTAAACGAACTTCCCATCCTTCACCTCGATGATGACCGCCGGCTTCGTGGCGTTGCGCTTTGCATCGAGCGTGGTCTTGCCGGTGATGCCGACGAAGTCCTTCGTGGCGGCTAGGGCGTCGCGGAGCTTCGGGCCGTCGGTGCCGCCGGCGCGCTTGATCGCGTCGGCGAGGACGAGCGCGGAATCGTAGCCCAGCGCAGCCATCGCATCGGGGACTTCGCCGTTCCAGCGGGCTTTGAACTTCTTCACGAAGGTCGCGACCATCTCGGCCTTGTCTTCGGGTGAGTAGTGCGTGGAGTAGTAGGTGCCGTCCATCGCCTTGCCGCCGATGGTGAGCAGCTCCGGCGCTTCCCAGCCATCGCCGCCGAAAATGGGGAGGTTGATGCCGAGCTGCCGGGCCTGCTGCGTGATGAGGCCGGCCTCGGTGTAGTAGCACGGCGCGAAAATGGCCTCGGGGTTCGATGCCTTGATGGCGGTGAGCTGGGCTTTGAAATCCTTGTCGCCGCTGCTGAACTTCTGTTCCACGGCAATCTTCCCGCCGTCCGCGATGAACTTCTCCTTGAAGAACGTGGCGAGGCCGACGCTGTAGGGCGCGGCGGCGTCGGTGAGCACGGCGACGTTCTTGGCCTTGAGCGTGTTCTTGGCGAAGAGCGCCATGACCGTGCCTTGGAAGGGGTCAATAAAGCAGACACGGAACACGAAGTCACCGACCTCGGTGACCTTCGGATTCGTCGAGCTGGGCGAAATCATCGGCACCTTGGCGTTCTGGCAGATGGGCGCGGCCTCGAGTGAGCGGCCCGACGCGACCTCGCCGAGGATGGCGATGACTTTGTCACGCGAGACGAGCTTGCGCACGACGCTGGCGGACTCGCCCTGCTTGGATTGCGTGTCCTCGGTTATCAGCTCGAACTTCTTGCCCAGCACACCACCGGCAGCGTTCAGCTCCTCGATGGCGAGCAACGTGCCCTTGTGCGATGACTGGCCAAAGGTCGCTTCCTTGCCGGTGAGCGAAGCGAATTCACCGACCTTGATGGTGGTGCCTGCGGCGGCCTTCGCGTCGCCACCTTTGCCGGGCGCGGGTTCCTCTGCTTTCTTGCAGGCGGTGAGGAGGGAGCCGGTTGAAATGGCCATGGCCGCGAGGGCATGGCGGCGCGTGAAGCGAGGTTTCATCATTGTGAAGGATTGAGTTTCAGCCGGCCCAGAGGCCGACTTGAGCGCGAGGCTAGGGAAGCACCGCGCCGGTTTCAACCTTCAATCACCTCCCGCACACGGCAATGAGCCGGCGGCTCAAAGGTCCAGCGGCCCGGCGACTTTCTCGCCGTCCATCTGATAGATGCCGACGAGATAGCCGTTCTCGCGAATCTCGCCGACGTGCAGCTTGCCGTAGAGCGTCACGGCCTGGTCCATGATGGGTTTCACGCCCTTGCCGGTCATCTTGACGCTGACCCACTCGTTGATCTTGGGCACGGTGCCATAGCAGCACATGGACTGGTCGCGCATGATGAGCAGCTCGGTGATGAGGCCGCCCTCGACCTTCAGCGGGAGCATGAAGCCCTTGAGCGCGACGCGCTGCTTGTCGAAGGCCTTCACGGTCGCGGGGATCTGATCTTTCGGTGCCGCGACAGCTTTCACGGGCGCGTTCGTCGCGGCGGGGGCTTCGTCAGGGATGTCGTAGTTGAAGGCCGCGAGCCGGTCGAAGCCGACGATGAGAAACTCGCCATCCTTCTGCACGGCACCGAGCGGCGCAGGGGCGGCTTTCGTGTCCGGTGTCACTGGCACGGCGGGCGCGACGGGCGCGAGCTTCTGGATGGGTGCACCACGGATTTCTTTCTTCGCGGGCTTCGCTGGCTCGGCGGCGTTGGCAAGGAGGCAACCGGCGGCGGCGAGCAGGGCGAGATTGAAGGCGTGTTTCATGGTCGGCTCATTTTTTGACGGCTTCCGGCGCGGTGCCCTTCGGAAAGTTAAACTTGAGCGCGGTGTAGTCCTTGCCTCGCACGTTGATGGTCTTCACTACTGCATCGAAACTCTTCGCAGACTTGAGCCAGTCCGCCTGCGCCTCGAACTGCGAGGTGTCGCCGGCCTTCTCGCCTGTGCCGGCGTTGGCGACGGCGTTGAGCGTGAGAGTCTCCACCTTGCCTCCGACTGTAGCGGAAAGTTCCAGCGCGGGCTGCGTGATGCGCTGGAAACCGCTCATGTGGGCCTTGAGGACATAGCAGGTGAGCTTGCCCGTCGCGGCATCGAGCACGAATTCCAGGTGTGCCTCCTCCTCTCCAAGGTCAATGGCAGTCCCGCCGTGTGGAGGCTCGTGATGATGGCCGCCGTGGCTGTGGCTGTGGGAGGACTTCGGCTGGCCGTCGCAGCCGGTGAAGCAGGCCAGGGCCGAAACGCAGAGGATGGCAAACAGGTTTTTCATGGTCGTGTGACTCTCGGAGAGAACGCGGCGGACTTATCGCACAAGCCAAAGGGCGGCGCAACATCTGCCCTGACAATCACCGCACGATCTCCAGCCCCGGGATCGCAGCGCGCAACCTGGCCACGGCAGCATCGCTGACCTTGTTGCCGCTGATCTCCAGCCGCTTCAGCCGGGACAGTCCCGCGAAGGATTCCAGCCCGAGGTCGGTGATCTGCGTGCCGGGCACGAGGAGCACTTCGAGATTCTTCAACCGCGCAAGATGCTGCGCGCCCTCGTCCTTGATTGGACCGTAAACCCGCAGCACGCGCAGGCTCTGAATCTCGCTGGCGTGACGCACGCCCTCGACGGACGCCTGACCGTCGTGCAGGTCCAGCTCGCGGAGCTTCTTCAAGCCTGTGAGCGGCTTCACCGCAGCTCCGGTGGCCTTGCGGCTGCCCAACTGGAGACGTTCCAGGTTGACGAGCTTTGCCAACGCCTGCGCGCCCGCGTCCGTGAAGTGCGTGTGGACAATCTCCAGCCGCTCGTGGCTCGGCACCTTGCTGATGCCGGCGATGCCCGCGTCGTCCACGGGCGCGGTGTGGAAGTTCGCGGACTCCAGCCGCTTCAAGTTGCCGAGGAACTTGTAGCCCGCGCCGCTGCACTTGGCCGATGCGAGCGAGATGACGCGCAAGTTCGTCAGCCCGCCGAGCTGCTCCAGCCACGGGTCTGTGATGAGCGTGAGTGTGAGGTTGAGCCGCTCGAGACTCTTGAGAGCGCCGACGTGCTTGAGGCCGGGGCCGGCGATGTTGCTGTTCGAGAGGTCGAGGTAGGCGAGGTCGGGGAGGTTCACGAGGTTTGTGAGCCAGGCGTCGCTGAGAGTGGTGTTGCGCTTGTAGGTCGGGTCGTGCGGATTGCCCTTGTCGTTGAGGTCAATGGCCGTGAGCCGGTCGAAGAGGCGCATCGCTTCATCGCCTGCCAGATCGCGAAGCCACTGCGGCCCGCCGCCCTCGAAGCGCACCGTGCCGCGCGCGGCCTTCACCGCCCCGGCCACGGCGAGCAGGTGCGGACGCGCGAGCGCGGCCTTCTCCAGAGTGGGAATCAGTTCACGCGCGCGAATGCGCAGCAGCGGGTCGTAGCCCCTGCGCCATTGCGCGTCCAACTCCGCCAGCACGGGCGCGTCGAAGGCCTTCTTCCCCTTAGCATCCCACGCAGTCGCGGTGGCCAGCATCTGCCGCATGAGCGCCACATCGTTGGTCGTGGCCGCGATGGTTTGGGCGGGGAGTGACGGGGCGGCGAAGAGCGCAGCCAGGAATACGGCGGGAAGCCGCAGGGCGAAGATTCGGCGGGCAATCATCTGAACCAGTGCGTGGGACATGGCGGTGTTGATGCGCCATCTTCTCCGCGTTCCCTTACAAATGACAAGCCATGATGCGAAGCCAGTCGGATTGCCGGGTCGCAGCCAAAATTCTCTTCTGTGGACGCGAAGCTTCCTCCACTCTCCGCCACCATGAATCTGCTGCCGTTCTCGAATCTTCCCGCCCACGCGCCACGCCGCTTCGTGCCCGCGCAGGCTGACCTCGGCTACTGGACGAAGATCGCCCCGCTCTTCGACCAGCTCGACGCCCGCGCGCCGCAATGCCGCACGGTGCCCGAGTTCGAGCAGTGGATTCTCGACCAGGGCGAACTCGCCGCAGCGCTCGACCAGGAGGGCAGCCAGCGCTACATCGCGATGACCTGTCACACGGACAGCCCGGAAGCGGAGGCCGCTTACCTGCATTTCGTGGAGAAGATCGAGCCGGAGCTGAAGCCACGGCAGTTCAACCTCGCGAAGCTTTTCCTCGCGCACCCGCTCCGCGCGCAGCTCGACAAGCGCCGTTATGAAGTCTTCGACCGCGACACCGCACTGCTCGTCGAGCTGTTCCGTGAGGAGAACGTCCCGTTGCAGACCGAGGAGGCCAAGCTCGGCCAGCAATACCAGAAGCTCTCCGGCTCCCTCACGGTGAACTTCCGGGGCGAGGAGAAGACACTTGTCCAGATGGGTCGCCATCTCGAAGAGCCGGACCGCGCGCTCCGCGAGGAGGCGTGGACGCTCGTGGCCCAGAGGCGCTTGCAGGAGGCGGACAGGATCGAGGAGCAGTTCGAGGCGATGCTCAAGGTGCGCGAGCAGATCGCCCGCAACGCCGGCTTCGCGAACTACCTCGACTATGCCTTCCGCGCGAAAGGTCGCTTCGACTACACGGCTGCGGACTGCGTCAAGTTCCACTCCGCCGTGGACACGGAGTTCATGCCCGTCGTGCGCCAGTTGCAAGCCGAGCGCAAACGCCAGCTCGGCGTGGACGCGCTGCGCCCGTGGGACACCGCTGTGGACCCGCTAAACCGCGCGCCGCTGCGGCCCTTCACGGACGTGGACGAGATGGTCACGCGCACGCAGCGCGTCTTCGACAACCTCGACGCGGAGCTTGCCGGCGGTTTTGCGCAGATGCGCGATCTCAAGCTCCTCGACCTCGCCAACCGCAAGGGCAAGGCCCCCGGCGGCTATCAGTCCACCCTCGCCGAGGCGCGGCTGCCGTTCATCTTCATGAACTCCGTGGGCGTGCAACGCGACGTGGACACGATGCTTCACGAGGCCGGCCACGCCTTCCACACGCTCGCGGCCAAGGACGAGGACCTCTACGCGTATCGCGGCGCTCCAATTGAGTTCTGCGAAGTCGCCTCGATGGCGATGGAGCTTTTGGGAAACAAGCACCTCGAAGAATTTTACGCCCCCGCCGAGGCGAACCGCGCGCGCAAGACGCACCTCGAAGGCATCATCGGCTTCTTCCCGTGGATGGCGACGGTGGACGCCTTCCAGCACTGGATTTACTCGCACCCCGGCCACACGCGCGGCGAGCGCGCTGCGGCGTGGCTCGCGCTGATGGACCGCTTCGGCGGCGACGTGGACTGGACCGGCCACGAGTCCGCCAGGGCGAATCTCTGGCACCGCCAGCTCCACATCTTCCTCCACCCGTTTTACTACGTGGAATACGGAATAGCGCAGCTCGGCGCACTGCAAGTCTGGGCCAACTCCCACCGCGACCCGGTGAAGGCGCTCCGCGATTACAAGGCCGGCCTCGCCCTCGGCGGCTCGCGCCCGCTGCCGGAACTCTTCGCCGCCGCCGGCTGCCGCTTCGACTTCAGCGCCGAGACGGTGCGGCCGCTCGTCGCGCTGACGCGAAGCGAGCTGGCGAAGCTGAACTAGGCCGGAGCGCTGGTTGAACTTCCATTGCCCCGGCGCGCGTGTGCGTGGTTTCATCGGGCAGCTTTGAGTGAACCGCCCAAACTGCCTGTCTGGCAGCCGCTGACCTTCGGCGGCGTCGCCGGCTTCGCGCGAGCGCGCTGGACGCGCCTCCTGCTCCTGCAATCCATCGTCGCCGCCTTCGTGGCCATCACCATCGTCGTGCTCCTGAGCCGGTGCTGGTTCCCAGTCGTGACCAAGGCCGTGCAAGGACTCAGCGACTTCGGCTCGGTGCGCAACGCCCGGCTCGCGTGGCCGAAAAGGGAGGCGGTCGTGCTCGCGGAAAGTCGCTTCCTCGGCCTCGTCGTGGACATGGATGCGAGCGGCAGCACGGGCCGGATTGCCGACCTGCAAATCGAGTTCACCCGCGATCGCATCAAGCTCGCGTCGCTGCTCGGCTACACGTCCTTCCCCTATCCGGGCGGCATCGAGATCGAGCTGAACCGCCAGTCGCTCGACCCGTGGTGGAATGCGTGGCGGCCCGCGTTTCTGTTCGGCGGCGCGTTCGCGACCGTGCTGTTCCTCTTCGCAAGCTGGTTCGCGCTGGCGGCGCTCTACACCTTGCCCGTGCGTGTGCTGGCGTGGTTCGCGGGGCGCATCGCTTCACTCGGCAAGAGCTGGCGGGTCGCGGCGGCGTCGCTGCTGCCCGGCGCAGTGTGGATGGGCGGCGCGATTCTTCTCTACGTCGTGGAGCAGTTGCCGCTCGTCGGCCTGGGTTTTGCGTTCGGCCTGCACTTTGTCTTCGCGTGGGTCTATGTGCTGGGCGCTCCGTTCTGTCTGCCGAGGAAAGGCGACGACTTGCTGGCGACCGGGGCCAACCCCTTCACGCCGGAGCCAGCCGCAGCGAAGCAGGAATCCCCCGCGCCGCCCGCCGCGAGCAGCAATCCGTTTCAAGCGCCGCCGGAGTAGCGCAGGCCGCGCCCCACGCGTGGAGGAGAGCAGGATTAGGATCAAGATCATGAGTAGGAGCAGAAGGGCGCGCGCTTTGCCCAACCGGTGATTGCGCCCCGAACACTTTCCGCTACGCTGCGCGCCATGATTTTTCCGGCGTGCCGACGCCTCATCCCAGGCTTGCTCCTGCTGCTGCTTTGCGCGGCGGGCTGCATTCCCACGCGGGACGGCACGCAGGACGAGCAGCGTGAGCCGCACTTTCTGCGCGGCCAGGAGCTGCGCAAGCAGCTCGACAACAAGGGCGCGGCCGAGGCCTTCGAGCGCGCGCTGGAGGCCAACCCGCGCTCCGCCTCGGCGCACTTCGAGCTGGGCCTTCTCTTCGAGCAGCCGCTCAACGATCCGGCCACCGCCATCTTCCATTTCGAGCGCTTCCTTAAACTCCGCCCCACCTCCGACCGCGCCGAGATCGTCCGCCAGCGCGTGAACAACTGCAAAATGGAGCTGGCCAAGCTCTTCCTCATCGCGCCCAACGCGCCCTCCGTGCAGAAGGAAATGGACAAGCTCAAGACCGAGGTCGAGCGCCTCGGCCTGGAGAACAACCAGCTCCGCCGCCATGTTGAAGCTCTCAACTCACAAGCCGCCACGCGTGGCGTGGTGCCCGCGTCCGCACCTGCCGCTGTCACGGTGCACGCCGCCACTGCACCCGCGAAAAAAACCGCCGCGCCATCCACGCCGGCTCCGTCCTTGATGCCGGTCTCCGCCAGAATTCCGGAAACTCCCGCCGCCAAGCCCGCGAAGTCGCCCGTTCCCTCCACGCGCACGCACGCCGTCAAGAAGGGCGACATCCCCGAGACCATCGCCAGGCAATACGGCGTGAAGCTCGAAGCCTTGCTCGCCGCAAATCCTGGCCTCGACCCGAAGCGGATGAAGATCGGCCAGGCGGTCACCATCCCCGCACCTTGACGCCGCCGGCATGAGACGCCTTGCCTTCCTCGCCATCACCGCGTTCTTCATCACGATGAACGTGCTGCTGTGGCGCTCCGAGTTCCGCGCGCAAGGTGAGGGCACGACCGTTCCGCTGGCCATCGTCTGGGAACGCATCCTCCGCGCGCCCGACGACTCCGACCTGGAAATCTTTCAGCGGAAGAAAAAGATCGGCCACCTGCGCTGGGCCGCCAACGCGGGCGAAACCGCCACCACGAACGCGCCGACCGTGGACGACAACTTGCAAGAGGGGATGATCCGCAAGGTCGGCGGCTACACGATTGACATCCTCGACGGCCGGCTCGACCTGGGCGAGGACCGCAGGCGCCTTCGCTTCACGATGAACACGACGTTCACCACGAACCACCAGTGGCAGAACTTCAACGTGCAGGTCGCCCAGCGCCCGCAGGTCCTGGACATCGCCGCGACCGCCACCAACGAGACGCTCTCCGTCGCCTACCGGCACGGCGAGGACCTCACGCAGCGCACGCTCACCTTCGCGCAGCTCCGCGACCCGAAGGCCCTGTTGCAAGCCGTGGCCGGGCCGGTTCCGCTCGGCCTGCTCACGGGAGGATTGCTCGGCGGGCTGAGTGATGCCGGCGCGTCGCCGGAACTTGCCGCGCTGCCCGCACTGCAAAAACTTTCCCTCGGCCTCCAGTGGGACTCGCGGCAGGACTGGCTCAAGATCGGCAGCGCGAAGCTGCGCTGCTACCGCCTCCAGACGCGCCTGCTGGAGAAGCATCAGGCGACCATCTACGTCAGCCGTGTCGGCGAAATCCTCCGCGTCGAGCTGCCCAACGACATCGTGCTCCAGAACACCCGGATGCTGCTGCTGTGATCGAACTTCTCAATCTCACCAAGCGTTTCGGCGACCTCACCGCCGTCAACGACGTCACTCTCACCGTGAATCGCGGCGAGTTCTTCGCCGTGCTCGGGCCCAACGCCGCCGGCAAGACCACGACCATCAAGATGATCACCGGCCTCATCAAGCCTACCGCCGGCTCCGTCCGCGTAGCCGGCCACGATGTGCAGGCCGAGCCACTCGAAGTCCGCCGCCGTCTCGCCTACGTGCCGGACTTCCCGTTCCTCTACGAAAAACTCACGCCGTGGGAATTCTTCCGCTTCATCGGCCAGTTGTTCCAGATGCCGGACGACCGCATCGAGGCCGCCGCCCGCGTGCTGATCCCCCGCTTCAACCTTGAAGACTATTTGCGCAAGCCCATCGAAGGCCTCTCCCACGGCACGCGCCAGCGCGTCGCCATCGCCGCCGCGCTGCTGCACGACCCGGAGGTCTTCGTCATTGACGAGCCGATGGTCGGCCTCGACCCGCACCACGCCCGCGTCGTGAAAGACATTTTGAAAGAGCGCTCCCGCACCGGCATGACCGTCTTCCTCTCCACCCACCAACTCAGCGTCGCCGAGGAAATGGCCGACCGCATCGGCATCATCCATCAGGGCAAGTTCGTCGCCGTCGGCACCAGCGACGAGCTGCGCAAGCAGAGCGGCTCCGACGGCGTGCTGGAACATTCCTTCCTCGCGCTCACGCGACAGGAAGCCAACATCAGCGAGCAGAACGCCGCGCCCGCCAGGCCGTAAGCGCCTCGCTTCCTCCCCATTCGTTTGCCAACTCTCCCATGAGCAAGATTGTCGGCATTGACCTCGGCACCACCAACTCGCTCGTCGCGACCGTGGACTCCGGCATCCCCTACGTCATCGCCGACGCCGAGGGCCAGCGCCTCACGCCCTCCGTCGTGCATTATCCGGCTGCCGGAGCCGAGCCAATCGTCGGCCACGCCGCCAACCGCGTGCGCGTGCTCAAGCCCGCCGAGACGGTCTATTCCGTGAAGCGCTTCATGGGCCGGCGCGGCGCGGACATCGCGCGCGAGGAGATGCTCGTGACCTATCCCGTGCGCGGGGAAGGCGCGGGGGCGGTGACGATTCCCATTCACAGCCGCGACTTCACACCGGAGGAAATCTCCGCCGAGGTGCTGAAGAAACTGAAGCGCGCCGCCGAAGCCGACCTCGGCGAAGCCGTCACCCGCGCCGTCATCACCGTCCCCGCCTACTTCAACGACGCGCAGCGCAACGCCACCAAGCGTGCGGGCGAACTCGCTGGCTTCACAGTCGAGCGCATCGTCAACGAGCCGACCGCCGCCGCGCTGGCCTACGGACTCGACCGGCTGAAGGAGCATTCCAAGATCGCCGTGTATGACCTCGGCGGCGGCACCTTCGACCTCTCGATTCTCGAGCTGAACAGCGGCGTCTTCCAAGTCCTCGCCACCAACGGCAACACTCGTCTGGGCGGCGACGACCTCGACAAGCGCTTGGTGGACTTCCTCGCCGAGCGCATCAAGGCGGCGGGTGGACCCGACCTTGGCGACGTGCTGCGTGTTGCGTGTTCTGCGCTGGCCGAGGCCGCAACGAACACCGCAACACGCAACACGCAACACGCAACACTGGCCCGTGTCCGCGAAGCCGCCGAGGCCGCCAAAATCCGCCTCTCCACGGAGACCGAAGTCGAAATCGCGCTGCCATTCCTCACGCCGGACTTCAGTTTTAGCCACAAGCTCACGCGGGAAGAACTGGAGCGGCTCACCCGCGACATCGTTGAGCGCACGCGTCAGCACTGTCTCCGCTCGCTGGCAGATGCGAAGCTCGAAGCCAGACAGCTCGACCAGGTCATCCTCGTTGGCGGCCAGACGCGGATGCCACTGGTGCGCCGGCTCGTCAGTGAGTGGTTCGGCTGCGCGGAGTTTGAGGAGGAGCGCGGAAGTTTGCGCCTCGGGGACAGCTTCCACGAGCGCAGTGGGCCGATGCTCAACACGTCACAGAATCCGGATGAAGCCGTCGCCCTTGGCGCAGCAATTCAAGCGGAGATTCTCAGCGGCGGTTTCAAGAACATGCTGCTGCTCGACGTGACGCCGCTCTCGCTCGGCATCGAGACGTTCGGCGGCTTGATGAACGCCATCATCCCGCGCAACAGCACGATCCCCATCAAGGCCGGCGAGGTCTTCACCACCGCCGTGGATCACCAGCGCGAGATGCTCATTCACGTCCTGCAAGGCGAGCGAGAGCGCGCGGCTGACAACTGGAGCCTCGGCAAGTTTGCCGTCGCCTTCGAGCGCGCGCCGCGTGGCGTCCCGCGCGTGGGCGTGCAGTTCGAGATTGATGCGAATGGGATTCTCCATGTCCTCGCCCGCGACCTGAAGACCGGCGCGCAGCAAGTCGTGGAGATGAAGTCCGCCGTGGACGTGGCGGACACGGAGGTTCAGCGCATGGTGGAGGAATCCGTCGAGCACGCATTCGAGGACCTTGCGGCTCGCCGCTGGATTGAGGCGAAGCTGAAGGCGCAGGAAGTCCTCAGCGCCGCCCAGGCTGGCCTTGCCGAATGCGCGGGTGAACTGGAAGCGGCCTACCGCACCCAAGTCGAAGCCGCGATGCATGAACTCACGGCCGCCCTCGTCACCGAGCATCCCACAACGAAGACTGGTGAACTCGCCCGGTTGAAAGCTGCGCACACGTCGCTTGACGCCGCCACTCAACCACTCGCCGATCTCCTCATGGACAGGGCGATGGAAGCGATGCTTCGCCAGCGCGGAGCGATCAGCTAGCGTTCAGAACCAACGGCACCAATCCGCGACCTTCGGATTCGTTCACTGCAAATCGGCCAGCGCCGGGTCGTTCTTCGTGGCAATTCCGCGCATCTTCTTCACTGCCGCCTTGAGGCTGTGCTGGCCGAAAATTCCCGTGCCGCTGACGAAGACTTCTGCTCCCGCGCGGGCGCACTCGCCAACGGTGTCGAAGGTGATGCCGCCGTCCACCTCGATGTGGTAGTCCAGGCCCAGCTCGCGCTTCCACGCGGCTGCCTGCTGAATCTTCGGCACGCACTCGTGGATGAAGGGCTGGCCCCCGAAGCCGGGGTTCACAGTCATCACCAGCAACAGGTCAATGCGGTCGAGGTAAGGCCGCGCGTTCTCGATGGCGGTGGGCGGATTCACGGCGAGACCGACTTTCTTGCCAAGCGACTTGATTTTCCAAAGCAGCCCCTCGACACGGTCGCCCAGCTCGACATGGACGATGATTTGGTCCGCGCCGGCCTTCACGAACGGCTCCAGCAGGATTTCCGGCTTCGAGCACATCAGATGCACGTCGAAGAACTTCCTGGTCAGCGGACGGAGCGTCTTCACCACCTGCGGGCCAAAGGAAAGGTTTGGGACAAAGTGACCGTCCATGATGTCGAGGTGCAGCCACTCGGCCCCCGACTGGTCAAAGCGCGTGGTGTCCGCCGCGAAGCGCCCGAAATTGGCCGCCAGCAGCGACGGTGCGATAATCATGCGCACGAGGCTAACGGGCGGCGAAGCGAGGGTCAATCGGCCCGGAACCAAGGTTGAAAATCACGGACGCAATCCCCACTGTCCGGGCCGAACGTCATGTCGCCCGCCTTCATCCTCGCCAGCATCGGCGCGTATTTCTGCTTCCTGCTCGGCATCGCGTGGTGGACCAGCCGCAACGCGAACAACGATTCCTACTTCCTCGGGAACAAGGCGTCGCCGTGGTTCGCCGTCGCCTTCGGGCTGATTGGCGATTCGCTCTCCGGCGTCACGTTCATCTCGGTGCCGGGCCAGGTCGCGGCGGCGAAATTCTCCTATCTCCAGATCGTGCTGGGCTACGTGCTAGGCTACGTGGCCATCGCGCAGGTGCTGCTGCCGCTCTTCTACCGGCTGAACCTCATCTCGATCTACAGCTACCTGCGCGGACGCTTCGGCGCGAACTCGCAGAAGACCGGCTCCCTGTTCTTCCTGCTCTCGCGCATGCTGGGCGCTGCGGCGCGGCTCTTTCTCACGGCGAGCGTGATCCAGATGTTCGTGTTCGACGCGTGGGGCGTGCCGTTCTGGCTGTCGGTCACGGGCATCATCGCGCTCATCCTCATTTACACCTTCAAGGGCGGCATCAAGACGCTCGTGTGGACGGACACGTTCCAAAGCACGTTCCTGCTGCTCGGCGTCGTGCTGTCCATCATCGCCATCGGGCGGGAGCTGGACCTGAGCCTCGCCGGCATGGTGGAGGCTGTCAGCAACAGCCCGCACTCGCAGGTCTTCTTCTGGGACTGGCGAGAGAAGAACTACTTCTGGAAGCAGTTCCTCAGCGGCGCGTTCATCGCCATCGTGATGACCGGCCTCGACCAGAACATGATGCAGAAGAACCTCTCGTGCCGTTCGCTCGGCGAGGCGCAGAAAAACATCTACGCGTTCACGGGCGTGATGGTGCTCGTGAACATCTTCTTCCTCTCGCTCGGCGTGCTGCTCTACCACTACGCGCAGGTCAAGAGCATCGCCATCCCGGCCAAGACCGACCAGCTTTTCCCGCTCCTCGCGCTCCAGCATCTCGGCGCGTTTGCGGCGATGGCGTTCGTCATCGGGCTGACGGCGGCGACCTTCTCCAGTGCCGACTCGGTGCTGACCACGCTGACGACCTCGTTCTGCATTGATGTGCTGGACATGGACGCGATGAAGCTGACGGAGGCGGACATGACGCGGTTGCGGCACCGCGTCCACCTCGCGTTCGCCGTGCTGCTGCTACTGGTCATCCTCGGGTTCCGAGTGCTGAACAGCGACGCCATCATCAACGCCATCTTCAAGCTGGCTGGCTACACCTACGGGCCGCTGCTTGGACTCTTCGCGTTCGGGCTGTTCAGTCGCCGACGGGTGAACGACCGGCTCGCCCCCGGCATCTGCGTTGCGTCGCCGCTCGTTTGCTACCTGCTCGATGACAATTCAGTGGCTTGGTTCGGCGGCTACAAGTTCGGCTTCGAGCTGCTCATGTTGAACGGACTGCTGACGGCGGTGGGTTTGCTCCTCATTTCGCGGGCCGACGGGACGGGGGAACAGCGCGCCGCTTGACGCGCCCGACAGTGTGGGGGAGAGTGCCACCGCTGACCGGGGGCGCACTGGTTTCGACTTGGGAGATGCGCCAGAGGCGGCATGCCGAGGACGGTTCGTTTGCCTCGTTAATCCTCGAACCAAAACATAGTTGCTAACAACGAGTTGGCTCTCGCGGCCTAACGGCCCCGACGTTCACCGGTGGACACCTGCTACGCCGGATGAACGCCACAGCAGGTTAGGTTGCTGACGGAGACCGCGCGGCAGCAGCCGAAACAATCTCATGCGGACTAAGCAGCGGGTTTCGAGTTCAAGCGCTATCCCGTAGCCGACAATCCACCTTGGACTAAGCATGTAGTCGCGGCTGGCAATTCCACCAAGGACGGGGGTTCGACTCCCCCCGCCTCCACCACTCGACATCCGAAATACTCGTCGCGCCCGCCATCTCGCGGTGCAGACCGTAATGGATGCTCCAGGTTGTTACCTTTCGTCGGCAAGATTTGGCTCTGCCCCACTGACGATGGTTTGAGAGGTTCCGACGCGTCTTGCCTGGCCTCCGGCGCGCCTGCCATCACCCGAATGCCCGTGATGGTGCTCCTGCTCTGAACCGTGCTTTGCCCCTGGGTGGCGACTCCAGCTCGCCAGCACGGGGTTCAGGCCACAGGTGGCACTTCCTCGCCGCGCTCCTCGCTGATGACGGGGGCGATGGCCTGGAGCTTGTCGCCGGGGTCGAGGTTCACGAGCTTCACGCCCTGCGTGTTGCGGCCGCATTCGCGGATGCCCTGCACGGGGATGCGCACCATCTGGCCGCCGGCGGTGATGAGCATAATCTCGTCGGCGTCCTTCACGGTGAGCGCGCCCACCACGCCGCCGGTCTTGTCGCCCACCTTCATCGTGATGCGCCCCTTGCCGCCGCGCGACTGCTTGCGGGTGCCGGTCTCGCCCTGAACCAGATATTCCTCGAATGAGGTGCGCTTGCCGATGCCGTTCTCGCCGGCCACCAGCAATGCCGCGTCGGGGACAACCACCGCAAGAGCCACGACTCCGTCGCCCTTCTCCAAGGTGATTCCCTTCACGCCGCCGGCCCCACGCCCCATGGAGCGCACGTCGGATTCGCTGAAGCGGATGCTCATGCCGTCCTTGGTGATGAGGACCACGTCGTCGCCATCGTCGCCGCCTTCCACGCTGCCGCGCGTGAGCTTGACCTCGATGAGTGCGTCTCCCTCGTCAATGCCGATGGCAATGATGCCGCCTTTGCGGACGTTGCCGAACTCGTTAAGCGTGGTCTTCTTCACGGTGCCCTGCTGCGTGGCGAAGAACAGCTCGCCGGGCTGCTGCCAGGTGATGTCGTCCTTGTTCGCGTCGAGCTTGGACTGGATGCGGATGAGCGCGGCGACTTTCTCCTCGGCCTTCAGCTCAAGGAGGTTCGCGATGCTGCGGCCCTTCGAGGCGCGGCCCATGTCGGGAATCTCGTGGACGCGCTCGACATACACGCGGCCTCGGTTCGTGAAGAACATGAGGTAGTCGTGCGTGCTGGCTGTGAAGAGGTGCTCGATGAAGTCGCTCTCTTCCGGCGTGTCGGCCTCGCGCGTGGTCATTCCGATGACGCCCTTGCCGCCGCGGCGCTGGGCGCGGTAGGCGGAGACGGCGGTGCGCTTGAGCAAGCCGGCGTGCGTGAGCGTGATGATGACGCCTTCGTTGGCGATGAGGTCTTCGATGGCAATCTCGCCCTCGTCGGGAACAATTTGCGTGAGCCGTGTCGTGGCGTGCTTTTCCTTAATCGCCTTCAGCTCGGACTTGATGATGGCCATGACGCGAGATTCCTTCGCGAGAATGTCGAGCAGGTCCTTGATGACTTCGAGGAGCGACTTGTATTCGGCCTCGACCTTGTCGATTTCGAGTCCGGTGAGCTGGTAGAGGCGGAGTTCGAGGATGGCGTCCACCTGGCGCTCGGCGAGCGAGTAACGGCCGTCCGTGAGCTGGCTTTCGCGACGAATGAGAATGCCCCAACGCTCGACTTGTTCGCGCGTCCACTCGAACGCGAGGAGTTTGACGCGAGCCTCCTCCTTGTTGTCGCTGCTACGGATGATGTGGATGAACTCGTCGAGGTTGGCGAGGGCGACGAGGTGGCCTTCGAGAATCTCGGCGCGGTCCTCGGCCTTGCGCAGCTCGAAGCGCGTGCGGCGCAGGATGACCTCGCGGCGGTGGTCAATGTAGGCGGAGATGAGCTGCTTGAGGTTCAGCGTCTTGGGCTTGCCGTGGTCAATGGCGAGGGCATTGACGCTGAAGGAAATCTCGAGCTGGGTGTGCTGAAAGAGATTGTTGATGACGACCTTGGGCAGGGCGTCGCGCTTCAGCTCGATGACGAGGCGGCAGTGCTCGTCGGACTCGTTGCGCATCGCGGAGATGTCCGTGATGATTTTCTGGTTCACGAGGTCGGCGATGCTCGATTCGAGCGCCGCGCGGTTCACGTTGAAGGGGATTTCCGTGATGACGAGCTGCTCGCGGTTGCCCTTGAGTTCCTCGCTGCCGATTTTGCCCCGCAGCTTGATGCTGCCGCGCCCGGTCTCGAAGTAGTTCTTGATGCCCTCGATGCCGCAGATGAAGCCGCCGGTGGGGAAGTCCGGGCCTTTGATGTGCTTCATCAAGCCGGGGATGGAGATGGTCGGGTCGTCAATCTGCGCGCAGATGCCATCCACGACTTCTCCCAGGTTGTGCGGGGCCATGTTGGTGGCCATGCCGACGGCGATGCCGGTGCCGCCGTTGACGAGCAAGTTGGGAAACGCCGCCGGGAAGACGGTCGGCTCCGTCATGCGCTCGTCGTAGTTCGGGACGAAGTCCACCGTGTCCCGGTCCATGTCCTGCATGAGCGCCGCACCGAGGTGTGTGAGGCGGGCCTCGGTGTAACGCATCGCGGCGGGCGGGTCGGCCTCGACGGAGCCGAAGTTGCCTTTGCCGTCCACGAGCTTCTCGCGCATGACCCACGGCTGGGCCATGTGGACGAGCGTGGGGTAGATGACGGCTTCGCCGTGCGGGTGGTAGTTGCCGGAGGTGTCGCCGCAGATTTTAGCGCACTTGTAGTGCTTGCGCCCGGGGAAGAGCGAAAGCTCGTGCATCGCATAAAGGATGCGGCGCTGCGAGGGCTTGAGGCCGTCGCGCACGTCGGGCAACGCGCGCGAGATGATGACCGACATCGAGTAGTCGAGGAACGAGTTCTTAATCTCGTCGGCGACGTTGATCTTGGTGATTTTTTCGCCCTGCGTGTAAAC
>JBEBFV010000443.1:0-5369 GCA_040081795.1 Limisphaerales bacterium
GGCGTATCATGCGGCCTTCGACGAAGGCCGCTCCCAGGCGATTTCATCATTCTCCTTCCCGATTGAGACGGGGCGTTCCCTATTGCAGGCGGCGGGCGGCTACGGATGGGCGCGTAGTTTCCCGAGGATGGCGTCGGCGTCGAAGACGCAGCCGCCCCAGGTGCCGCCGCTGGCGGCTTGCAGGGCGGCCCAGAGCTTCGTGTCGGCGGGGAGGTTTTCGTTCGGCTGCAAGTCGTCGCGGGTCGGGCGCGCGGCGAGGAGGGTCGCGCCTTCGTCGGGACTGAACTCCCGGTCGTCCGCGCCCACGAAGTCCACGGAGCCGGTGTTGGTGTTGCGGTCCACGACGATGCGGATCACGTCGCCGTCGCGCAGCTTGCCGAGCGGGCCGCCGGCCAGCGCCTCGGGGCCGATGTGCCCGACGCACGCGCCGGTGCTCACACCGCTGAAACGCGCATCCGTGAGGAGGGCGACGTGTTTGCCGAAGGGGAGATGCTTGAGCGAGCTGGTGAGCTGGTAAGTCTCCTCCATGCCGGTGCCCATCGGACCGCAACCGGCGAGCACGAGGATGTCGCCCGCCGCGATGCGCTTCTCCTTGATGGCCGCGATGGCCGTGCGCTCGCTGGTGAAGAACTTCGCGGGGCCTTCCTTGCGATACACGCCGTCCGCATCCACCACGCTCGGGTCAATGGCGGTGCTCTTGATGACCGCGCCCTCGGGGGCGAGGTTGCCGCGCGGGAAGGTGACGGTGCTGGTGAGGCCGCGCTCTTTCGCGCGGTCGGGGGAGAAGATGACTTCGTCCGGGTCCACGCCGTCCTGCGTGCGGAGCAGTTCGCGGAACTTCGTGCGGCGCTCGCTCGCTTCCCACCAGTTCAAGACCTCGTCGAGTGTCGAGCCGCTGGCGGTGAGCACGGCGGTGTCGAGCAGGCAAAGGCGGCGCAAGTGGAGCATCACCTCCGGCACGCCGCCGGCGAGGAAGACGCGCACGGTGGGGTGATGCACGGGGCCGTTGGGCAGCACGCTCACAAGGCGAGGCACCTGGCGGTTCACAGCAATCCAATCTTCGACAGTCGGACGCCGCAGGCCCGCTGCGTGCGCGATGGCGGGAATGTGCAGGAGCAAGTTCGTCGAGCCGCCGAAGGCCGCGTGGACAACCATCGCGTTGCGAATCGCGGCGTCGGTGAGGAGGTCGCGGGACTTGAGGCCGCGCGCTTCGAGTTCCACGAGCGCACGCGCGGAGGCGACGGCGAGTTCCGTCCAGACCGGCTCGCCGGACGGTGCGAGCGCGCTGTGCGGAAGCGAGAGGCCGAGGGCTTCACCGACGACTTGCGACGTGGCCGCCGTGCCAAGGAACTGACAGCCACCGCCGGGCGTCCCGCACGCGCGACAGCCGAGTTCCGCCGCTTCTTCGAGCGAGATGAGGCCGTGCGAGAAACGCGCGCCCAACGTCTGCACTGCGCCGGCGTCCTCGCCGTTGCTGGGCGGGAGCGTCACGCCACCGGGGACGAGGACGCTGGGCAGGTCACGCATCCCCGCGAGCGCCATCATCATCGCGGGCAGACCCTTGTCGCACGTCGCAATGCCGAGCACGCCGCTGCGCGTGGGCAGCGAGCGGATGAGGCGGCGGAAGACAATGGCCGCGTCGTTGCGATAGGGCAGCGAGTCGAACATGCCGGTCGTGCCCTGCGTGCGGCCGTCGCACGGGTCGGAGACGCAGCCGGCGAAGGGGATGGCTTTCAACCGCTTGAACTCCTTCGCCGCGGCTTCGACGAGGAGGCCGATTTCCCAATGCCCCGTGTGGTAGCCCAGCGCGATGGGCGAGCCGTCCGGCGCGCGGCGACCACCCTCGGTGCTCAGGATGAGGAACTGCTTGCGGCCCAGCTCGGCGGGGTTCCAGCCCATGCCGGCGTTCTGCGTCCAGCCGAAGAGGTTGCCGCTGGGCTGGTGCAGCAGCATGTCGGCATCCAGCGGCAGCGTGCCGCTTGGCCCAGGGGCTTTGGAGCGGAGTTGGTAAGTGCTGCCGGAGTCAGACCCGAGCAGTTCGTTCAGCGAAGCCATGCGGAGAGTGAAGCAGCTAGCGTGCGGAGCGGACAGGTGAAAGCGGCAAAGAACAGCTCAAGTGTGGCTACCGCGAGGATTGATGGGATCCGAAAAAGTGGTCATACAGACCGCCGAGGAAAAAGCAGGCGAAACCAAGCAGCAAGATGCGGACATCAACGCTAGACCCGATGACGCCTAGCCCAAAACCACCAAGGCCGATGAACACTCCCATGCAACTCACGAGGCCCATGCGAGGTCCGAAGATCGCCGGCTTCTTCAAATCGGTCAGTTCTTTGCGCAACCGCCACGGCGGACGGAGCCGAGGAACAAGCGCTGCCGCCAAGAAATAGGCCGCAGCAACGAAGAAGATCAGCGACAGCAGAATCATCAGTATCGGAAAGCAAAAGGCCGTGCGGACAATCCGCACGGCCTTAAACAGTGACAAGACTTGCTTAGGAAACCAGTTCCTTCAACGGCGTGCCGTTGCGGACAATCATCACCGGGCGGCCCGAGGGCGTGTTGTATTCCTTGCGCGAGTCAATGCCGAGCGCGCGGTAGAACGTCGCAGCCACGTCGTCAGGCGTGATGGCCTTGTCCTTCGGGCCTTCGCCCTTGGCGTCGGATTCGCCGACGACCTGACCGCCCTGGATGCCGCCACCCGCGAGGAGACAGAACATCGCGCGCGGGTAGTGGTCACGACCGCCGCGACCGTTGACCTTGGGCGTGCGGCCGAACTCACCGGTCACGAAGACGGCGGTGGTTTCGAGCAGGCCCTTCGCCGCGAGTGCGTTGAACAGGCCGCTGAGGCCGGAGTCGAGTGTCGGGAGGTTGCGGTTCTTGAGCGCGTTGAAATTGTCGCTGTGCGTGTCCCAGCCGCCGAGGCTGACACTGGTGAAGCGCACGCCGCTCTCGACGAGGCGCATCGCGAGGAGGCAGCTCTGCGAGAACGCGTCCTTGCCGAAGAGATTCGCGATGGTTTCGGACTCCTTGCTGGTGTCGAAGGCGTCGCGGGCCTTGCTGGAGCGCATCATGGAGTAAGCCTTCTGGCCGAACTGGTCCATGCCGGCGAGGAGCTTGTCCTCCTTGCCGAACTCACCGAAGGCGTTGTCGTAGCGCTTCACGAGGTCCTGACGGCGGTCCACGTCTTCGAGGGTCACGCCGTTCTTGAGGGCGAGGCCGCGGACTTCAAGCGCCTTGCCGGGCGTCGGGGAGCTGCCGGTTTCAAACGGGCCATACTCCACGCCGAGGTAGCCAGTGGCGTTGTCGCCGAGATTCGGCACTGCAACGAAGCTGGGCAGATACTCGGTGCCGCGCATTTCCTTCGCCACGACCGCGCCGTAGTGCGGAAAATTGAGCGAGGGCAGCGGACGGTTGCCGGTGTTCATGTAACGGGAACCCAGCTCGTGCGCCGCGAGCGTGTGGCTGACGCCGCGCAGGATGGCGAACTTGTCCGCGCACTTCGCCAGCTTGGGCAGGTGCTCGGAGATGCGCATGCCGGGGACGTTCGTGGCGATTTCCTTGAACTCGCCGCGATGCGTGTCGGGCGCGTCGGGCTTGAGGTCGAAGGTGTCCATGTGGCTGGGGCCGCCGCCGAGGCGAACGAAGATGGCGGCCTTGCCCTTGGCATTGGCGACTGCGCCCTGGCTGCTCAACGCGAAGTAATCGCTGAGGCTCAGGCCGACGCCGGCGAGGGCACCGACACGAAGGAAGTCGCGGCGAGCAACTCCGTCACAGGTGATGTGGGTGGACATAGTTTTTCGGGTTTGTGGTTTTGACTGACTCTTAATCCGTAATGCGTAAAACGTAAGGCCTAGTGGTTCACCATGAACTCGCGGGTGTTGAGCATCGCCCAGAGCAGCTCGCGGACGCCTTCGGCGGTGGAGTTCGCAGCACCAATATCAACCCGGGCTTTCTCAACTTCCGACGCGGTCGGCGGTCGGCTGACGGTGCGGAGGAAGACCTGCGTGATGTAGTCGTCGGCGTTGACGGGTGCGCGCTTCTCTGCGGTGGCTGGACTTGGCTGCAACTTGGCGAGCTTCTCCCTCGCTTGCTTCAGCTCGGCTTCCAGTTCCTTGCTTCCGGGGTTTGACTTGAGCTTGAACTCCAGTTTGCGGATGAGCGGCTCCAACTGCGCGTCGTCGCCCTTGCGCCGGGTTGCCGGGCTGCTGGCGGTGGTCGCCTTGCGAATCTCCTCCACCCACGCGGTGCCCTTGGACTGGTCCAGCGCGCCGAGCAACTCGGGGTCGTTGCGGGTGAAGAGCGTCTGGAGCAGCGTCGGATCAGTCGTGCGCTCGCAGTCGCAGTTGGTTTCGCGCACGGGCTTGCCGAAGATGTTCAACGAGTAGTTCGACGCGCCTTTGCCGGCGCGACCCGCGTTGGCGTTCGGGCCGATGGCGCGTGTCTCGATGTCATCGCGGAACTTGGCGATCCGGTCGGTCGCAAGCGTGGCTTGCGTGATGCCGTCCACCACGACCTCGGCGGGCAGACGGCGGAGGACAAAGCGGCTGAAATTCTTGTCGTCACCCTTGTTCGTTTCGTTGGGCTTCCAGCTCCGCTGGTAGGTCGCGCTGCTGAGAACCTCCCTGTGCAGCCAGGCCATGTTGTAGCCGCTCTTCACGAAGGCTTCGGCGAGATAGTCCATCAACTCCTCGTTCACGGGCGGGTTGGCGAGGTTCATGTCGTCCGCCGGCTCCACCAGGCCGCGGTTGAAGTAGGTGGCCCAGACGCGGTTGACCCACGCCTTGGCGAAGTAGGGATTCTTCGGGCTGCGGAGCCACTCCATCAGCGGCGCGCGCGGGTCGGGGAATTCCTTCAGCATCACTTCCTCGCCACCGAGAATCTTGGGCGTCAGCACGCGGCCGTCGAAGTTCGGATTGCGCTTCTTCATCTGCTCGATTTCGCGCTCCGAGAGCTTGCCCTTCGAGTCGCGAATCGTGGCGAAGACTTCCTGCCACGGGGCTGGCTCGCCGGCCTTCACGCGCTTCTCAAACTCCGCGCCCAATGCCTTCTGGTTGTTGCCGCCCTTGGGGTCCGGCGGGACGAGATCCTTGATTTCCTTCGTGAGGCTCGCATAAGTCACGGTCTCTCCCTTCTGAGCCGGAATGCCTCCGCCAGCCTTGCCGCCGCCGCCCTTGCCGCCATAGCTGACGCCCTCGAAGAACGCCTGGAACGACTTGAAATCATTCTGGGTCCACTGGTCGAACGGGTGTTTGTGGCATTGCGCGCACTCGATGCGCACGCCGAGGAAGCTGTGCGAGAACGCCAGTGCCTTTTCCTCCGCCTTCTGGAGGTTCGACCGTTGCCAGAAGTAAGGCATGTTCGGGCGCTCGGCG
>JBEBFV010000063.1:0-19020 GCA_040081795.1 Limisphaerales bacterium
TTGACCTCCGCCATCGTCAGGCCGGGGCCGCCCATGAGGCTCACGAGCAACGCGTCAGCTTCACCAAGCGCCGCGCCGCCGTCGAGAAGCGGGTTGGCCAGAAGTTTCTCCACGACTTCCTTCGCGCGGTGCGGGCCGGTCGCCTCGGCGGTGGCGAAGGAACTCTCCGAATGCCGGTCGCGCACCACGGCGCAGAGGTCGGCGAAGTCGAGGTTGATGAAGCCGGGCCGCGTCACGAGCTGCCAGATGCCGCGCACGCCCTGCGCGAGCAGTTCGTTCGTGGTCGCGAAGGTCTCGATGACGCTGGTGTTTTCGTCAATCAGCTTGAAGACCTTTTGGTTTGGAAGGCAGATGACGCCGTCGGCTGCGGCCTTGAACTCCTCCAGGCCCAGCCGCGCCTGACGCATGCGCTTCGGTCCCTCGCAGTCGAACGGCAGCGTGACAAAAGCCAGGGACAACGCGCCGCACTCCTTCGCCACGCGCGCCAGGACCGGCCCCGCGCCTGTGCCCGTGCCGCCGCCGAGGCCCGCGCAGATGAAGACCATGTCCACGCCCGTGCAAAGCTCGCGCAACCGCGCCTCGTCCTCCTGCGCCGCCGCGCGACCACGCTCCGGGTCGCCGCCCGCGCCGAGACCGCCGTTGAGCTTGAGGCCGAGGTTGAACTTGTAGGGCAACGCGCATTGCGCGAGCGCCTGCGAGTCCGTGTTCAGCACAATCAACTGCGCGCCGCCAAAGCCAGCGCCGTGAATCTGTGAGACGACGTTGCCGCCGCAGCCGCCGACGCCAAAAACTTTGATGGTGAGCGGTTTCCTGGCCGTGGCTGCGGTGGAGGTGGTTTCAGTCAAGGTCATGGCAGTTGGCAGGTTGAGTTCACGACAAGTGCGTCAAAAGATTCCGAGTGAGCCGGCGAGGTGCTTGAGCTTGCCGACGAGGCCGACGCGCCGCTGGCTCTTCTGTCGGATCGCGCCGTATTTCACGAGGCCGACGGCAGTGGCGAGTTCCGGATCATCCGTCGCGGAGCGCAGGCCGCCAACGGCGTTCGCGCGGCCCAAAGTCGCCGGCAGGCCAAAGACATTCTCCGCCAGCTTCTCGATGTCCCGGATGCGCGCGCCGCCGCCGCAGAGGCAGACGCCCGCGCGGAGCTGCTCGTGGAAGCCCTGCTCGCCGATGTCCTCGTCAATGAGCTGAAATGTCTCGTCCAGCCGCGCGACCATGATGCGGCGGAGATGCTCCAGGTTCACGCGACGGTCGGGGAAACCGTTTTCGTTCGTCAGCGTCAGAGTCTGGCCCGCCGCGCCCTCGATGGTCGCCGCGCCGTGCTCGCGCTTGAGCAGGCCCGCGCGCGCCGGAGCCATGCGCAGGCCGTGGGACAGGTCGTTCGTCACGTGGTCACCGCCCACGGCGAGGATGCCGGTGTGCTTGATGACGCCGTCGGCATAGACCACGTATTCCGTCGTGCCCGCCCCGAGGTCCACGACCAGCACGCCCATCTGCTTCTGCTCGTTGTCTAGGAGCGCGAGCGACGACGCGAGGCCGCTGAACACAAATTCCTCGACCTCCAAATTCAGGCCCTTCACCACGCGCACGGGGTTCTGCAATCGCGTCGTGACGCCGTGCACGACGTGCATGTCCAGCTCAAGTTTGCCGCCGAGCATCCCGATGGGATCGGTGATTCCGGCCTGGCCGTTCAAGGTGAAGTGCTGGCGGATGGCGTGCAGCACGTGGTTCTCAGACGGACGGCTGAACACCTTCGCGTTGGCCAGCACCTCGTTCACATCCGGCTGGGAAATCTCGTGGTCATCTGAGGCGGCAGTGAAGACGCCGTGCGTGTTCAGGCTCGTGAGATGCCCGCCGGTCACGCTCAGATACACGCTGGCGATCTCCACGTCGGCGGACTTCTCGGCCTCGACGATGGCGTTGCGCACGTCCTCAGCGGCGAGGTCGGCGTTGATCACCTCGCCCTTGCGCACGCCGCGCGACGGGCACTGGCCGATGCCGATGACGTTCACACCACCGGCGTCGGTGACTTCGCCCACGACGGCGGCGACCTTCGCGGTGCCGATCTCAAGGCCCACGATGACGGTGGTTTTTTCTGGGAAGAAGAGGTTAAGCATTTTTCCTCCGATAAGGTGCGGGTTTGGCTGGCTTGGCGGGCGGTGCTGGAAGTGAACTCGCCTCGACCCACCGGGCCGGCAGGTTCTGCGAGATGGAAACGTCGAGCGTGGAAATCACCTTGCCCTGCTGCGTGGCCACGTCCTGCACGGCGCGCCAGCGGCGGAGCTGCGTGTCGAAATCACGGTTCGAGCCGAACGTGACCTCGCCGCCGGTGGAAGTCGTCACGGCCAGCACCTCCAGCCCGGAAACATCCACGCGCCGGATGTCCGCGCGGCCGAACATCGCCGAGCGCTCGAAGTGCGTGAGCAGCCGCAGCGCGGCGCGCACCTGCGCGGACTCGACCTGCCGGCCCAGCTTGAGGTCCACGTCGTTGACGCCGCGCAGCTCTGGCAGCCAGTCAATCTGCAACGCCGTTGGGTCTGCGACCATCGTGCGGTCAGGCGGCAGCATCACGAAGCCCGTGGCGTCGAGCAGATGGATGACCGTCGTGTAGCGCCCGCCCGCGCTCGGACGCAACACCGCGACCTGCGCCACCGGCACGCGCTCTGTCACGCGGATGCGCAGCGTGTCCGGCAACACGCGCTCGACGGCAGCGGACTGGATGAGCGGCACCAATTCGAGGTCGCGCTTGATGCGCGCAAGGTCGAGGCTCATCAGGTTTTCGCCCACGCGCACGACTGCCCACTTGCGCAGCGCCTCCACCGTCAGCACGCCTTCCGTCTGCAAATCAATCGTCTTGGTCGCAAACGCCGGGTTCTCCGTCACGAACTCGCGCACCGCCCAGTCCACGCCGCGCCAGCCGAGGAAGAGCACCACCGCCGCGCCGAACAGCACCGTGAGCACCTGCATCGCGAAGCGCGTGCGCGCCGCGTGGAGCTGGTCCGTGCGCAGCTTCACGCGCAGCACGTTCTCGTTCTCGCGGCGGAGACGGCGGTTGATTCTGAAGAGCCGGGCTAGTTTGCGAAGCATGGGGAAAGGGTGTTGGCAGCGGATGCGCGCGGTGAAAGGCAGCAGGTCGTGGGCAAATCGTAGCGGCCGACGTGATGCGTGATGCGTGATGAGTGAGGGCGGTTGCACGCATCACGCATCACGCAGCACGCCTTCAATCCGTGTCTATCCGTGTTCATCCGTGGTTGAAAAATCGTTCGCATCACGTCCCCCGCCGCAGCGCGAGGTCCACCATCATCTGGCAAAGCTCCGCGTAACTCAGCCCGGCGGCGGCGGCGGCCTTCGGCAACAGGCTCGTCTCGGTCATGCCGGGCAGCGTGTTGACTTCGAGCACCACCGGGTCGCCGTTCGCGCGCACCATCACGTCCACGCGCGCGTAGTCACGGCCGCCGATGGCGTTGAACGCCGCGTGCGCCGCGTCCTGGATGCGCGCCGTTGTCATCGCGTCGAAGTCCGCCGGGCAGAAGTATTCCGTCGCGCCGGCGGTGTATTTGTTCTTGTAGTCGTAGCTGCCCTGCTTCGGACGCACCTCGACCACCGGCAGCGCACGCCCCGCAAGGATGCCCACCGTCGTCTCGCGTCCGACGATGCGCTCCTCCATGAGCACCTCGGTGTCGAACTTGAGCGACTCCGCGAGCTTCGCAGGAAACTCAGCCGGCGAATCCACGAACTGCAAACCAACGCTGCTGCCTTGCCGCACGGGCTTGAGCACGACCGGCGTCTGCCAACCCTCGGGCCACTTCGCGTCCGCCGATTTGAACGTCATGAACTTCGCCGTCGGAGCACCGCACGCGACGCACTTCTGCTTGGTGAGCACCTTATCGAAAGCCAGCCAGCTCGCCTCCGGGTCGCAGCCGGTGTAAGGCACCTTCATCGCCTCCAGTTCGCGCTGCACCGTGCCGTCCTCGCCATAGGTTCCGTGCAGGGCGAGGAACACAACTTCCGTCCCGGCGGGCAACGTCCACTGCCCCGGCCCCTTCGGGTCAAGCTCGTGAACCGTGTGGCCGCACGAACGCAGCGCAGCCGCCACCGCCGCACCGGTGCGGAGCGAGACTTCGCGTTCAGCGCTCGGGCCGCCCAGCATGACGGTGATGTTCAACTTTCCAGACATGACTTAATCCTCGCCGACAATTTCCACTTCGGTTTCCAACTCGATGCCCCGTTCCGCCCGCGCCGTTGTGCGGATAACTTCGATGAGCGCCAGCACATCGCGCGCGGTGGCGGTGCCGTCGTTGACGATGAAATTGCCATGCACATCCGAGACGACCGCGCCGCCGACGCGAGTGCCCTTGAGGCCGAGTTCGTCCACGAGCTTGCCGGCGGGAACAGTCTTCGTGTTCTTGAAGATGCAGCCGGCGCTCGGCTCCTTGGGCTGCGAGGTCCAGCGCTTCTGCTGACACTCGGCGAGCTTCGCCTCGATCTGCTCGCGCGGCGCAGGACGGCCCTTCAGCACCGCACCGAGAGCGACAGCGGACTTGAGCAACGGGCAGCTCCGGTAAGTCGTCTCCACGTCGCGCGCGGCGCGCTCGTGGGCGACGCCGTCGTAGTCCATGAAGCGGAGCGACGTGACTGCCTCGAACGTCCACGCGTTCATCGCGCCGGCGTTCATGCGGAGCGCACCGCCGAGATTGCCGGGGATGCCTTCGAGAAACTCCAAGCCGCCGATGCCGTGACGCTTCGCGGTGAGCGCGATGTCCTTCAGCTTCGCGCCCGCGCCGCAACGAAGCTGCTCGCCGCCCACTTCGATGTGCGAGAAGGCGGGCGCACCGAGATGAATCACGACACCGCGAATGCCGCCGTCGCGGATGAGCAGGTTCGATCCGCGCCCGAGCAGGAAGAACGGCACGTCGTGTTCGCGACAGAAGCGCAGCACGGTCGCCAGTTCGGTTTCGTCCGCCGGCTCCACGTAAATCTCCGCCGGGCCGCCGACGCGCAGCGTGGTGCGCTTGGCCAGCGGTTCGTCGCGCCGCAGCACCGACCCGGGCGCGAGGAGCGCGCCGAGTTCCGCCGCGAGGTCGGCGGTGTGCGTGACAGGCTCTGGGGCAAGGGCGGTCATGGGATTGCCGATTGCCGATTGCCGATTGCCGATTGAACCGAAGCGGCGTCTTCCGCGCCGGCCTGGTGATTCCGCTGCTTGACAGACTTTGCGAAACGCGTGGGCGGCCGCCACTCCACTTCGGCGGAGTCGTTCGCGGTGACAGGCAATCCGCAGGCGCGGAGGATGCGCTCGGCGATGTCTGCGGCTGCGGTGGGCTGGTGCCACTGGGCGAGTGCAGTCTGCATCTGCGTGCGGGCAGCGGCGTTCGCGAGCAAGTCAGAGAGGAGTGCGGCGAACTGAGCAGGCGAAGTCGTGCGCTGGTTCAGCATTCGCGCCGCGCCGGAGTCGGCGAAGGCGCGGGCGTTGTGCGCTTGGTGGTCATCGGCAGAAGTCGGCAGCGGAACGAGAACGGACGGCACGCGCATCGCGGCAAGTTCGGCAAGCGACGAAGCCCCTGCCCTGCTCACGACGAGTGTGGCCGCACCGAGCGCGAGTTCCATCTCGGTCAGGAACGGTTGCACAAGCGCCCTGCTGGCAGCTGACCGCTGACCGCTGACCGCTCGGTAGGCTTCACGCGCCTTGTCCAGATCGTTCGCGCCGGTGAGGTGGATGAACTGAAGCTCTGGGTGACGCGCGGCCAGCTCAGACAGAGCGGCGAGGACGAGGTCGTTCAAGCCGGTCGCACCCTGGCTGCCGCCGGTGATCACGAGCGTGGGACGCTCCGGGTCAAGGCCGAGCGCCATGCGGCAACTCGCGGCGTCGGCAGGTGCGAACTGCTCGCGCACGGGAGTGCCGGTGACGGCGTGGCGTTGAATCCAAAGCCGGCTCGCCGCCTGCGGAAAGCCGACGAACGCCTCATCCACGAAGTGCGCGATCCAGCGGTTCGCACGGCCGGGGATCGTGTTCGATTCGTGGAGGAAAGTTTTCGCACCGAACTTCTTTCCGGCCAGCACGGGAGGCGCGCTGGTGAAGCCGCCCATCGCGAGCACGGCGCGTGGTGCGCGTGCGGCGAAGAGTTTCTTCGCGGCCTGATGCGATGCGAGCGAGGCGCGGGCGAAGGCGAGCAAGTTGCCTTGCAGCGCGACGGACGGGAGCGTGGCGACCTGCATGTCGCGCGCAGCGCGGACGGCTTGCTGGTCCACCTCCTTGGGCGAGACGAGGAGCAGCACGTCGCAATCGTGGCGCTGCAATTCCCCGGCAACGGCCAGCCCCGGGAAGAGATGCCCGCCCGTGCCACCGCAGGCGATGGCGACGAGGGGCTTTCCAGGGGCGCGTTGCATCAGGTGTGGCGCGGGATCGCGGTGAAGGGGTTGTCGTCGAGCGGCGCGGCGACGACGAGCTGCTTGTCGGTGGCGCGGCGGGCGACGCTGAGGATGAGGCCGGCGGAGGCGAGGAGCATGACGAGGTTCGAGCCGCCGTAGCTGATGAACGGCAGCGGCAGGCCCTTGTTCGGCAGGACCATCGTGACGACGCCGATGTTGATGAAGACCTGCACGCCGATGAGGAAGGTGAGGCCGATGACGAGCAACTGGCCGAAGAGGTCGCTCGCGCGCCACGCGATGCTCAGGCCGCACCAGCAGAGCAGGCCGTAGGCGAACAGCAGGCCGAGCGAGGCGCGCAGCCCCAGCTCCTCTCCGATGATGGAGAAGATGAAATCGGTGTGATGTTCAGGGACGAAACCGGTCTTCTGGCGGCTGTTCCCAAGGCCGGCCCCGGTCCACCCGCCCACGCCGATGGCAAGTTTGGCCTGCAGTTGCTGATACGAGATGGTCTTCTCGTATTTCTCGGGGTGCAGCCAGGCATCAATGCGCGCGCGGCGGACCTCGTTGCCCATCAGCAGCCCGCAGATGAGGGCGAAGGCGGCCAGGCCCAGCGGAACGAGAAACATCGGGCGCGCGCCGGCAATCAGCAGCACAAGCCAGACGACCAGACCGAGCAACATGGTCGTGCCGTAGTCCTTGCCGGCGAGCACAAGAAGCAGGGCACAGGCCGCGAGCGCGCCGGGGATCACGATGCCGCGCGTGAACTCCTTCATGCGGTCGCGGTAAAGGCAGGCGTAGTGCGCGAGCATCACGACGACGACGACCTTCGCGAGTTCCGACGGCTGGAAGGTGAAGCTGCCAAACTCAATCCACCGCCGTGCGCCGTTGATTTCGCGACCTTTCACGGCGGCGTAGGCGAGGAGAAGGCAGGAGATGACGAGGCCGGGCCAGACAAGTTTGCGCAGCCAGCGATAGTCCATCGCCATGGCAATAATGCAGACCACAAGGCCGACAGCGGCGAAGATGGACTGCTTGATGAGAAACTTCTCGCCTTCCTGCGTCATGCTCGCGCTGTAGAGCATCACCAGGCCAAGCGCGAGCAGGACTGCGACGCAGCAGGCGAAGAGAGTGGCGATGCGGCGGATGGTCATGGGTTGGGGAGGGCGAGATCAGGATAAAGATCACGAGCAGGAGAAAACGATACGCAGCGAGTCCAGCTCGTGGGGCCGATCTTGGTCCTGCTCCGCCATGCGACACCACGCACCGACGGGACGGAGCGGGGCGGCAATGCCTGCCTCGCTCTCGTCCCATCGTCGCCAGTCAGCCGGTGCATCGGTGATTGGGGTGGTCGGTTGGTTGAACCGAAAGTTTTCGTTTACTGGCCCGGCGGCTTGGGAGCCGGCTCGGTCAACGGCGGCAGCGACGGCGGCGTCAACGGCACCGGCTCGGTCCTCGCAGCGGGCGCGCCGCCCGACGGCTCGCTGGACTTCTTCGCTCCACCGGTAGGAACCTTGAGCTTCTGGCCGACTTTGATCTGGTCGGTCTTGAGGCCGTTCGCATCGCGGAGCTTTGCGACCGTGGTGCCGTGACGCTTGGCGATGCTGCCGAGGTTGTCGCCGGACTTCACGGTGTAGGAGCCTTCTGCGTCGGGCGCGGCAGCGGCTCCGCCTGTGGCAGCAGTGCTCTTCGCCGGCTTCGGCACGGGGGCGGGGATGTTGATCTTTTGGCCGAGCTTGAGCTTGGTGGAATCCACGCCGGGGTTCGCGGCCTCAATGGCCTTCACGCCGACGCCATACTTCTTCGCCATCGTGGAGAAGGAGTCGTTCTTCACGACGACGTGGACCTTCGCCTCGCCAGCGGGAGCGGCAGGCGGAGGCTCAGGCGCAGGCGGCGTCACCACGGGCGGTGGCACGAACGGCGCGGGCGCGACCGGCGGCGGGGTCGGTGTGGCTGGCAACGGCGCGAGGCCCGGTGTTCCGAGTCCAGGCGTGGCTGGCGGGGGGCCGCCGATCGGCGGCAACGCCCCTACGCCTCCTGGCGCGGGCGCGACGGGCGAGCCGAGATCGGCGGGCGGTGTCATGACCGGCAAGACAGGCTCGGGCG
The DNA here is from genome assembly GCA_040081795.1 of Limisphaerales bacterium. Taxonomy (GTDB): domain Bacteria; phylum Verrucomicrobiota; class Verrucomicrobiia; order Limisphaerales; family SXTU01; genus SXTU01. The sequence goes on from JBEBFV010000063.1 coordinate 8,467, forward strand.
CCTTCTTCGCCTCGGGCTTGGGCTTGTCGCACCCGGCCATCATGATGCCGCCAAAGACGACAGCATGGATGCCGACGAAGACGGCGACGATGACGGGGAGGTTTGTCTTCCGCTTGGCTTTTTGCTCAAGGAGCGAGCCGTGCGGGCTTAACGGATTCTGAGTGCTCATGGTGGTGCGTGGATGATGCTTTGGTGGCTGCGTTGTTCGGCTCGCCAGAGCTGGCCAGTCTCCGGCGAAATCTTGTTGGCTCGGTCAAAAATATTTTCGATCGGACACTCACGGTCACACATCTGACTCACGCGGCGCGTCTCTGGCCCCCATCAATGGGGTCACCCTCGGACTTGCCGCAATTACTAGTGCGCTGCCACTGCTCGACCACCTGTCGAAACACTTCTCCCCGGTGGCGGTAGTCACGGAACAAGTCGAAGCTCGAACAGGCCGGCGAAAGCAAAACCACGTCGCCAGGCACTGCATTTCTGACCGCTTCGTTGACCGCTTCTAACAATGAATCCACGAGGGTGCAAGGGGTAAAGAGGCTCCACGACGCGCGCAACTTTTCACGTGTCTCCCCGAGCAGGAAAGCGTGCTTGACGCGCTGCGCCAGCAGTGGGCCGAGGTCGTGGTAATCGAGGCCCTTGTCGCGCCCTCCGGCTATGAGCAGGACGTTCGGTTCGCCGGGCTGCGACGCAGGCATGGTTTGAAGCGCCTTCGCCACCGCGTCGAGGTTCGTGGCCTTCGAGTCGTTGACGAATTTCACTCCGTTGATCTCAGCGACGGGTTCGCAGCGATGCGCGCCGGGCTTGAAGCTCGCGATGGCCGCGACCATTTCCTCCAGCGGCAGCCGCAGCACGCGGCCGACTGCGAGCGCGGCCATGACGTTCTCCGCGTTGTGCGGTCCACGCAGTTGAGTCTTCTCCAAATCAATCAGCGGCCCGACCCAGCCTTCCATGCCACTGATGATGAGCGAGCGGTCGAGGTGAATGTCCGCACGCCGATTTTGCGCGCTGAAGGTGATGAGCTTGGACGGCACTTTCACACCGAGCGTGCGGAGCATCGCCAGCGCCTCCGTTTGCACGATGGCCCAGTCGAACGGCTGCTGGTTCTCGAAGATGCGCGCCTTGGCCCGCGCGTAGTCTGCCATCGTGTGATGCCGGTCGAGATGGTCGGGCGTGATGTTCATCAGCACCGCGACGGCGGGACGGAAGAAGCGAATCGTCTCCAGTTGGAACGAGCTGACTTCGAGCGTAAGGTAGTCGAGCTGCTTCGACTCCTCGGCGACAGAGCACAGCGGCTTGCCGATGTTCCCGGCGGCGAGCGTGCGCTTGTGGCAGTGAGTGAGGACGTGCTCGATGAGCTCGGTCGTCGTGGTCTTGCCGTTCGTGCCGGTGACGGAGACGTTGAGGCAGACGGCCTGCTGCCAGCCGAGCTCCATTTCGCCGATGACGGGGATTTCGCGTTGGCGCAGTTCCTTCACGAGCGGCGAGTCCATCGCCACGCCGGGGCTGACCACGGCGAAATCAAACTGTCCGGCAGGTGCCAGCCGAAGGTCGAGTTCCACGCGCACACCGAGGTCGCGCAGCTCCTCCGCCTCGCGCCGCAGCTCCGGCGTGTCGGAGTTGTCCATCGCCGTCACGCGCGCCCCGCGCTCGATGAGCAAGCGCGCCGCCGCAGCCCCGCTCAGGCCGAGGCCGATGACCAGCACAACTTTGTCTTGGAGGCGAAACATCTTATCGCAGCTTCAACGTCGCCAGCGCCAGCACGGCGCAGACGATGCACAGAATGTAAAAGCGCGTGACGATCTTGGACTCATAGGCGCCGAGTCTTTGGTAATGATGATGCAACGGAGCCATCTGAAAGAAGCGCTGCCCAACGCCGTATTTGAGCCGGGTGTATTTGAACCAGTTGCGCTGGACGATCACCGAGCCGATCTCCACCACGAACACGCCGCCCGCGATCACCAGCACGAACGGCTGGTGAATCAGCACCGCCATGATGCCCAGCACGCCGCCCAGCGCGAGCGATCCTGTGTCGCCCATGAAGACCTCCGCCGGGTGGCAGTTGAACCAGAGAAATCCCAGGCTCGCACCGATCATCGCCGCGCAGAACACGGTAAGCTCCCCTGCGCCCGGCACGAACGGCACAAACAGGTAGCGCGCGATGATCGCGTTGCCCGCAATGTAGGTGAAGATGAGGAAGACGGTCGTCACGATGAGCGTGCAGCCAATCGCCAGGCCATCCAGCCCGTCCGTGATGTTGACCGCGTTGCTGCTGCCCACGATGGCACAGACCGTGATCAGTCCGCCCAGCCACGCCGCGTCCGTCAGCACCGCGTTCTTGAAGAACGGCACTTGGATCTCGCTGATGAGCTTGGTCGTCTCCGGCATCAACCAGAGCGTCCACGCGAGAAAACCAGCCAGAGCGAACTGCACCACCAGCTTCAAGCCCTCCGTCGCCCCCGCGCTCTGCTGCTGCGTGAGCTTCTTGTAGTCGTCGTAAAATCCCAGCGCCCCGAGCACGAGCAGCGACACCAGGGTCAACACGATGAACTCGTTCCACTGCGCCCAGACCAGCGCGGTCAGGTCCACGACCAGCACGATCAAAATGCCGCCCATGCCCGGCACGCCCTTCTTCGTGAACTTCTCGTTCGCCGTCGTGCCGGCCTCCTGCGCCTTGTCGAGATACTCCTGGCCAAACTTCATCTCCTTCAGCCACGCGATGACCAGCGGCCCAAGCCACAGACTCAGCAGCAACGCCGAGATTGCCGCGCCCGCGCTGCGCACGGTGATGTAGCGGAACACACGCAGCGCCGACAGCGGGTCGGCCCAGGCCGTTCCGGCGGCCTGCTCCTGAATCCATTGGCTGAGGTAAAAAAGCATCGGTCATTCGGCGGCAGAAAGAAGATTACGATCAAGATTAGGAGTAAGAGCAGGAAGCCAGACTTGGCTCCTGCTCATAATCTTGATCTTAATCCTAAGCCCGTTTTCCATTTTCAATCATGCCGGTGTTGCAGCGTGAACAGCCCGTGGCGGAGGCGCATCCTCTCCCAGCGGCACAACCGGACGAGAAAGCCCGGCATCCGCGAGTTCTGCTTCAGCTCCCGCGCCAGCTTCTTCACCACGCGCTGTTGTTGTCGGTCCATCTTCGCGTTCATCGCTCAGTTCATTCGAGGTTTGCAGTCGCGGGCTTCAGCCTGCGCGACGGGTTTCGCAACCTGAAGGTTGCGACTACGAAGCACATCGCCCACGCGCTCCAGACGCATCGAGCGGGAAGCCTTCAGCAGCACCAAGTCGCCCGGCAGCAGTTCGCTTCGCACAGTCTCGCCCGCGCCCGCGACCTCGGCGATTTCCGTCACCGCGCCCAAGCCGGCGGCACGCGCCGCGCCTGCGAGATGGCCCGCCATCCTGCCCACGGCGAAGAGCCGATTTACGCCCAGCTCCGCCGCGCGCTTCCCGACCTCGACATGCGCCGCGACGCTGTGCGCGCCGAGTTCCGCCATGTCGCCAAGCACGGCCACGCGCCGGCCCGTGCATGGCAGGTCGTGCAGCGTTTGCAGCGCGGCGATCATGGAGTCCTCGTTGGCGTTGTAAGCGTCGTCGAGCACGCGCACGCCGTTGGCCTCCCAAAGTTGCAGGCGCATCTTTGGCGGGGTGCATCCCGCCAAAGCGCGCCTGACTTGCTCGCTGGTCAGACCAACCTCGGTTCCCACAGCCCCGGCGAGCAGAGCGTTCGATATTTGATGCCGTCCGAGCAGCCCGATGCGATACGCGCCGTCGAAGGCAGCGGACGGGCTGGCAACCTGGAATGTCTGTCCGCGCTCGTCGCAACGAACGTCGCTCGCGCGCCAGTCATTGCCCGGCCCGAATCCCACACGCACCACGCGCGCCCGTGTGCGCGCGGCGATGCCTGCCGTCGCAGGGCAATCCCCATTCACGAAAAGAATCCCGTTCGCAGGCAGCAGCTCGGCCAGCCAGCCTTCCTCCTGCGCGACACCCTCCACATCGCCGAAAAATTCCAAGTGCTCGCGCCCGATGCTCGTGATGACGCCATAGCGCGGCTGGACGAGCTTCACCAAGGGCGCGAGTTCGCCGGGATGATTCGTGCCGACCTCGAACACCGCGCTGGTGTGCTGCTTCTCCAAGCACAGCAAAGTGTTCGGCACGCCGATGTCGTTGTTGAAGCTGGCCTTGCTCCACAACGCCGGCCCGCGCTCACGAAGCACCGCAGCGATCAGTTCCTTCGTGGTCGTCTTCCCGTTGGAACCGCCAACCGCGATGATGGGAATGTCGAAGTCCTGCCGGTAGCGCGCGGCGAGTTGGGCGTAAGCCTGCCGGGTGTTCGCGACGGCGACCAGTGCCGGCGGTGTGCAACCGCCGTCTTTCGCTTCGAGCACTGCCAACGCCGGATGCAATCCGCCGACACGCGCCTTCTCCACCATCACGGCAGCGACTCCTTGCGCTGCGACCTCGGCGACGAAATTATGCCCGTCGAAGGTCTCGCCCGTGATGGCGACGAAAAGGTCTCCAGGCTCGACTTGCCGCGAATCCGTGCACACGCCCCGGACGGGGGTTTCCGGGCTGCCACGAAGAATCTCTCCGGCAGTCGCGTCGGCGACGAATTTAAGGGAGCGCGGGTCCATTATTCAGCGAGTGAACGAAACGCGTCAGAGTTGGCCAGCCACGGCACGGTTACGGGGCGGCGGAAAAGCTGGCGCAGGCCGGCGTCCGCGTTGAGCGCGGCGGGCACGGCATCAGCGTCCGGAAAGATGGGCTGCGCGACGGCGGGCTGGGCATGACGCAGCGCGTTGATCTGCTTGCACAGGTCAACATTGCGCAACGGACGAGTCGCTGGCTGGATTGTGTCGGCGGTGTTCATGGTGTGTGATGGTTTGCTGGCTCCCAAATCGAATGGCTGGGTTGCGCTAGGTGTTTCCTCCCTCGCCACGTGGCTCCCAGAGGAGCACGGCGAACTTGGATTTCTTGGGCTGCTTGGCTGGCACGGGCGCCACTGATTCCACGTGGCTCTCGTCGCCGGCGAACACCTCGCGCACGACGTGCGGCAGGTTCTTCTGCAAGTGGGCCACGCGCGCCTGCACGTCCAGCCTGCGCTGACGGCGCGGCTTCCATGCTATTTCTTCTTTGGCGCTGCGGGCCATGGTTCAGGCGGCTTTCGCGAGCTGTGGTTCAGTCCAACCGAGTTCTTCCAGCGCTTCCTGCGCGTGAACGCAATCGTCGAACGGGACTACGGTGTCCTCAAATTCCTGGTAGGCCTCATGGCCCTTGCCGGCGATGAGCACGGTGTCGCCGGGGCGCGCGAGCCGGAGCAACTCGCGGATGGCGAGGGCGCGGTCGAGTTGCACGGTGAACTGGTCGGCGCGAATCGAACGGAAGCCGGACTCGATCTGCGCGCCGATGGACGCGGGCGATTCGCGGCGCGGGTTGTCGCTGGTGATGATGGTGTGGTCGGCCAGCAGCGCGGCGACCTTGCCCATCTTCGCGCGCTTGTCCGTGTCGCGCGCGCCGCCGCAGCCGAAGGCGAGCAGCACGCGGCCCGGAGTGATTTCGCGCACGGTGCGGAGGACGTGCTGGAGCGCATCGTCCGTGTGCGCGTAGTCCACGAACACGCTGAAGGGCTGGCCGGCGGCGACGCGCTCCAAGCGGCCCGGCACAGAGGGCATCGTGCGAAGCGCGGCTTGAATCTTCGCGATGGGCACGCGCAGCGCGAGGCCCGCGCCGATGGCGGCGAGGGCGTTGTAAATGTTGTGCCGGCCGATCAGCGGCATCTTCACCTCGAAGCGGCCCGCAGGGGTCTCAGCGGTGAAACTCGTCTCGCCGTGGCCGAGGTTGAACTCGGTCGCGCGCAGCTTCGCCGCCTCGTCAAGGCCGTAGGTGAGCTGCACTTCCGCGCTCGTCTCGCGCGCGAGCCGGGAGCCGAAGGAGTCGTCAATGTTGAGCACCGCCGCGCCGGGCTTGGTGCCCGACTGAATCGAGGTGAAGAGCTGCCTCTTCGCCTCGTAGTAGCTGTCCATGTCGCCGTGGAAGTCGAGGTGGTCCTGCGTCAGGTTCGTGAAGATGCCGAGGTCGAAGTCAACGCCATGGACACGCTTCTGCGCGAGTGCGTGCGAGCTGACTTCCATCACGCACGCCTCGCAGCCGGCGCGGATCATCTGCGCCATGAACGCCTGAATCTCGGACGACTCCGGCGTGGTGCGCTGCGCGGGCAGCACGCGGTCTCCAATCTCGTAGCGGATGGTGCCGAGCAGTCCGGCGTGGATGCCTGCCGCCTCAAGGATGTGCTTCACCATGAGGCTCACGGTTGTCTTGCCGTTCGTTCCGGTGACGCCGATGACCTTTAGCTTGCGGCTGGGATGGCCGTGGAAGTTCGCCGCCGCAATCGCGAGTGCGACGCGGGCATCGGTGACTTTCACCTTCGTCGCGCGGGCGGAGGAAAAGCCGTTGCGCTCGCAGATGATGGCTGCGGCACCGCGGTCAATGGCCGTGCTGATGAAGTCGTGGCCGTCGTGGTTCTCACCCGGCACGGCGACGAAGACCATGCCCGGCGAAAGGCGGCGGGAGTCAGCGGTTACTCCCGCCACCGATCGCTCGAGCGGGCCTTCCGAACGCAACATCGGCAGGCCATCGAGAAGTTCTTTGAGTTGCATCATGTCAGGCGGCTGGTGGTTTGGTCTCGCCACGGCGAGTGGCAAGCTCGCTCGACAAAAGGGAGAAGGCCTCGGCGACCTTGAGTGTGCTCTGCCGCATCGCCGAACGCTCGCGCGGGGAGACGGAGTAGGGAACCCAGCTTTGAGAGAGGACGAGAGAGCGGGAAGGCGGACGACGGAGCCTCGCAGATTCCACACGCCCAGACGAACGCACCTCCTCACCCCTGCCCTCTCCCCCGATGGGGGCGAGGGAGGAGAGTGTGGCGGTCGTCGTCAGTTGTTCAGCAGCGGTCACGGATTCAGTTCGTTCGGTTCGTGGCCTGTGGCGCCTGGGCGAGGCCGGTGACGGGTTCGCCCACGGCGGTTTCGGGACGGATGTTCAAGTAGTTGGCGGAGCGCAGCGCAATGTTCTTGAAGGCCGGCGCGGCAACCTGGCCGCCATAAAATCCCTTGGACCGCTCCGGCTCGTCCACGCACACGTAGATGAGCAGCTCCGGGTTGTCCGCCGGGAAGAAGCCGATGAAGGAGGAGAAGTATTTGTCGTGGCTATATTGGCCGTTCACGATTTTTTGCGCGGTTCCCGTCTTGCCCGCAGCGGTGTAGTAGCCGAGCCGCGCGCCGGCTGCGGTGCCATCGGTGGACACGACGCGCTTGAGCGTCTCGACGACTTGCCGCGAGATTTCCGGCTTGAAGACTTGGCGGACGATTTGCGGGTGGTTCTTCAACACAACCTTGCCGTCGGCGTCCTCAAGGCGGTCCACGAGCAGCGGGCGCATGAGTTTGCCGCCATTGGCAATCGCCGCCATCGCCATCGCCATCTGGAGCGGCGTCGCGGCGGCGGAGTGGCCGATGGACACGCGCGAGCCTGTGATGCCGTCCCACTTCTTCAGTGGGATAAGCTGACCGCGCGCCTCGCCCGGCAGCAGGACGCCGGTGCGCTCGCCGAAGCCGAAAGCCGTGAGGTAATTGAACAGCCCTTGATCACCGAGGCGCAGGCCGATCTTCGCCGAGCCGATGTTCGACGACTTCATCATGACTTCCTCGACCGAGAGGACGCCGAGCGGATCGTGGTCATGGAGCACCTTGCCTTTGTAAGTCCACCTGCCGCGCTCGCAGTCCACGCGTTCGCCGAGTGTCGCCAGCCCCTCGTTCAGTGCGGCGCCGATGGAAACGATCTTGAAGGTCGAGCCTGGCTCGTAGCTGTCCACGGTCATGCGGTTCTTGAGCGCGGCGATGGGGGACTTGCCCGGCTGGTTCGGGTCGTAGGTAGGGCGTGAACCCATCGCGAGGATTTCGCCGGTGCGCGGACGCAGCACGATGGCGGAAGCGCCGGCCGGGTTATACCTGGCCATGATTTCCGCCAGCTCCGTCTCGATGATGTGCTGCATCGCGGCGTCGAGCGTGAGCACGGCGTTGAGGCCGTCCTGCGCCTCGACTTGCTGCTGGCGGTTCATCACCAGCTCGGCGCGGTTGCCGCCCACTTCCATCTCGCGCCAGCCGCGCACGCCGTTGAGCTTCGCGTCGAGCTGGCGCTCGATCCCGTCGAGTCCGGCGGACTCGGTGCGGACGACGCCGGTCGCTGCATTGGTGCGCGTGACCGGCCCCATGAAGCCGAGCACGTGCGCGGCGAGGGACTGGTTCGGATAGATGCGAATCTGGTCGTCCACGGGGTCGCAGTTGATGGCCTTGGCGCGAAGCTCGCGGTAGAAGGCCTTTTCCTTGCGCGGCAGTTTCTTCTCGTCAACACCGGCGAAGGTGAGCTTCGTCATCGCGGTGGTGATGTGCGCCCACTGTTCCATCGAAACCTTGTGCGCGAGGACGACGTGGCGGTTCGTGGCGACGACGAGCTGGTTCGTGATGACGACGTAGCTGTTCGAGAGGACGAGCGGCGAGTTGGTGGCGACGAAGTTGTAGTTGGTCGTGACGGTGCCGCTGTGGATGGCGGTGAAGCGGTTCGTGTGCAGGACGCCGCGCGGCGCGAGAACGTAGCCGTCCACGAGGACGATGTTGCGGTTGGTGAGCAGCGCGCCATCGAGCGAGGCGACGGGGTTGGTGCGGACGGTGATTTGCGGGAGAAGGCGCTTGTGCAACTCGGCCTCCGGGAGTTGGAGGATGGGCGCGAGCGCGCGGGCGATTTCCGCCTGGCGGTCGCCGATCAGCACCGGGTCGGCGAATACGGTTTTCACCGGGCGGCTCGTGGCGAGGAGGTTGCCACGCGCGTCGCGGATGTCGCCGCGGCGGGGTTCGAGCAGGCGGGTCTGCCGGACCTGGGCGTTTGCCTTGGCCTTGAGGACCTCGTGCTGCATGACCTGCAAGTCCACGAGCCGGTAGCCGAGGCCGCAGAAAGCGACAAACAACAAGAATGCCATCAGCACCAGCCGCCGGTTTTGGAACGGCTGGAGCGTGGCGTCCTGCGCTGGCACTCGGGCGGACATCAGGCGGCGAAGCTCATCTCGAAGTCTGACTCCTCGTCGTCGTGGCGGATGGTGGTGGTGTTCATGGTGTGCTTGTGTTTCAGCGTTTTCTACTGGGCGGAAGCAAAGGCTTCGTGGCGTAAGCGAGGTATTTTGTTTCGGCAGGGAGAGTCATCGCCGAAATGGACGGGAGCGGGGCGTTGCGCGGGGCGACGCGGGTGATCGAACCTTCCACGAGTGTGAGAATCTGGTCGGGCGTGGGCACGCCGAGGCCGAGCTTGAGCTCCTTCACGCGCGAGTCGAGGTAGGGCAGCGAGTGCAGCATGGCCATCTGCTGGCGGCGCATTTCATTCTCGCGCTTGAGGAGGACGAGCCGCTTTTCAAGCTGGTCGGTCTTCACGCCGAGCGAGTAAATCTGCCGCTTCTGCCAGACGTAGCAGACAGCCAGCGACCCGAGAAGGAGGCAGATGAAGGACACCTTCACCGCCGGTCCGAACCGGACGCCGCCGCCCGCGCTGTTCTTTCGATTCTTCGCCATGACCGTCTTCGTTAAACTTTTTCCATCACCCGCAGTTGCGCGCTGCGTGCCCGTGGGTTCGCCGTGACTTCCGCGTCACTGGCGCAAATCGCCTTCCGCGTCACCAACCGCACCACCGGCTCCCGTGGCTGCCGCAATTCCGGCACGTCCACTTCGCCGGGCACCACGTAATCCCGCGCCTGCTCACGCCCGAATTCCTTCACCACGCGGTCTTCGAGCGAGTGAAACGTGATCACCGCGAGCCGCCCGCCGGGCTTGAGCAACCGCACCGCGCCCGCCAGCCCGCGCCGGAGCGAGCCGATCTCGTCATTCACCGCGATGCGCAGCGCCTGGAACACGCGCGTCGCCGGATGCGTCTTGCGCCCGTGTCGCGGAGAGATTCTTTCCATCAGCTCCGCGAGCTGCCGTGTCGTCTCGAACCGCTGCAGCTGCCGGTCGTGCTCAATCGCCCGCGCCATCCGCCGTGCGTCCGGCTCGTCACCGTAGTCCCAGAAAATCCGCATCAACTCTTCGGCTCTCGCGGAGTTGACCAGCTCCGCCGCCGTCACCGCCTGCCGCGCGTCCATCCGCATGTCCAGTGGGCCGTCCTGCTGGAAGCTGAACCCGCGTTCCGCACGGTCCAGTTGCGGCGAGCTCACGCCCAAATCCAGCAGCACCCCGTCGCAACTGCCCGCCGGAATCCAGTCCGGCAGCTCTGCAAAATTCCCGCGTCGCAGCTCGAACCGGCCCGCGAACTCCGCCGCCAGCCGCGCGCGCGCCGCCTCAAGGGCGTCGCCATCGCGATCGCAGCCAAAGAGCCATCCAGTCGGTGCGCTGGCCCGCAGCATCGCCGCCGCGTGCCCACCCGAACCCAGCGTCCCGTCGGCGAACGTCCCGCCGGGCTTCGATCCGAGCGCTGCCAACACTTCCTCCACCATCACCGGGTTGTGGATGAAGCTGGTCA
>JBEBFV010000064.1:0-19015 GCA_040081795.1 Limisphaerales bacterium
ACCCACTTCCACTCGCCCTTGTCGTTGCGCGCGTAGAGATCAAGGCCGCTGACGCCGGTGGCGGGCATGTGCGGCATGGCGATGTTGGTCTTCGAAAGCGTGTAGCGCGCGTGGATGGACTTCGCGTCGGTCTTGAAGCGCACCATCATGCCGGCGCTGTCGCGGCTCAGGCTCCAGACGGCGGGCGTGACCTTGCCCTCGGCCTTGGCGGGGAGGCGGTCGAACCAGCGCTTGCGCTCCTGATCGCCCCAGCCACGGCCCTCGACGCCCCACTTGGTGACATCGTGCCATTCGACGACAACGGGCACGGCGGCCTTTGGCGGCGTGGGTTTTGGCGCGGGCTGCTGGGCGAAGAGCGACGTGCTGAGGATTAGGGCGAGTATGACAGGGAGTTTCATGGGAGGTGGTGGAAGTTCTGCTTCCCCGCAGCGGGACTGCGCGTTTCGACGGGCCAGAGATGCGGGTTCACGCGGGCAGTGTTGGGCTGGCCGCGGTTGCCGTCAATCGCCCAGCGGACGCTCTGGTCGGCCTCGGCGCATCGATCACAGCCCAATTACGACGTTGGCGTGCTCGCGCGTGATTCTCCCGGCGCTGCGTCGGGCAACTCGACACTGACGAGGCGAAACGACGACCACAGCACGCACGCAATGAGGAGCACTCCCATGTCCGCGTAGAACATAGGGTCCCACTGCATGCGCCCCGAGTAGCCCTTCGCGCCCAGCCAGTCCGCGATTGCCCCGACGAGGAACTGGGAACTCATCGCGCCGAAGACTCCCACCGAGTTCATCAGGCCGAACAGCGCGCCCACGTGTTTCCCGCTGATGCCGATGGCGCATGACCACCACAGCGTCTGGGTCATCTGCGCGGCGAAACAGGAGAGCCCGGTGAACAGCGCGGCCACCCACGGATTCTCCGTGAGCAACGCGCAACCGAGCAGGGCCGACGCCGAGAACAACGCGATTCCGCCGTGCCATCGCCTGCGGGATTCGCTGCCTGCATGCACGACGCGATCCAGGATGCAGCCGCCGCTGAACGTGCCGAGCGCAGCGAATGCCAGCACCATGGATGCCATCAGCCCCGCCTCCGCCGGCCCGATGCCGCGCGCCGCGCCGAGGTATTTGGGATACCACGAGAAGTAGATGTAACTGTTGAACGAGGCGCACGCCATGATGAGGCTCAACAGGCGGACACTCGGATTTCTCAACGCGGCGGCCCATGGAATCGGGGCATGCACGACGCTTGCCGTTTCCCGCCGACCGATCTGTTCCGCCTCCGCGGCATTGACCGCAGGATGCGCGGCCGGGTCATCGCGGAACCACCACCAGAAGCCCGCCGCCCACACGACGCCGACGCTGGCGAAGGTCACGAACGTCCAGCGCCATCCGATGTTCAGGATGAGCACGGCTGCAAGGAACGGTGCGAGCGCGCCGCCGACCTGCGATGCCGCGAGCAACACGCCCTGCGCGCGGCCGCGTTCGTGATCGGGAAACCACCGCGACATCACGCGGGCCACGTTCGGAAATGCGCCGGCTTCTCCCGCGCCGAAGAGAAACCGCACGGCGACGAGCGACCACAACCCCGTGCAGGCACCGGTGAGCGCCGTGAACACCGACCACCACACGGAGATGCGCGTCAGCACGCGTCGAGCCCCGAGCAGGTCACCCCACCGGCCGGTCGGCACCTCGAAAAGTCCGTAGGCCAGCGTGAACGCCATCAGCACGTAGCTCGCCTGCGTGTTCGACAGGCCCAACTCCGCCTGTATCGGCCCCAGTGCCGCCGAGATGCAGATGCGGTCGAGATAGAGAATGCCCGACAGCAGGCACAGCACGCCGAGCACGACGAACCGCGTCCGCGTGGGAGCCCCGTCGTTCATCACTCCACGCGCCAGCGTTTCAACTGCGCCTCATCCAGCTCGATTCCCAAGCCGGGGCCATCGGGCACCTTGGCCGAGGGCGGGCCGAGGTCCAGCGGCTCGGTGATCAAGTCGGCCTCGTGATAGAACGGCCCGATGGTGTCAGCCGGAAACGTGTCCGTGTCCACTTCTGGAAACGCGGCGGCGACGTGCAGCATCGCGGCTGTGCCGATGCCCAGTTCCAGATTGCTGCCGATGGTGCAACGCAATCCCGCCGCGCGGGCGATCGCGACAATGTCCGCGGTGGCCTGAATGCCGCCGTGCTTGCCGGGGTAAATGCTCAGGATGTCCGCCGCGCGGTGAAGCGTGATTTGCCACGCGTCTTGCAACGTGAAGACGCTTTCATCCGCCATGATGGGAGCGGGAGTGTCGCGGCGGAGTTCGGCCATGGCGACGTGATCGCCGGGCGGAATCGGCTGCTCGGCAAGAAGCAGGTTCACATCGGCCAGCTCCCGCAGGCAATGCCTCGCCTGCTGGATCGTCCAGCCGCAATTCGCATCAATGGTCACCGGGATGTTCGGCCCGCAGACTTCCCGCACCGCGCGCACGCGGGCCACGTCTGTCACGGGGTCGAGTCCGACTTTCACCTTCACGCAGGTGACGCCCAGTGCGAGGTGCTGCTCGGCCATCGCGCGGGAGCCGGCGACGTCGCGCGCCCAGACCACGAGCTTGATTCGGATGCGGTCGCGCACCTTGCCGCCTAGCAGTTGATACACGGGCAGGCCCACGGCCTTGCCGGAAATATCCCACGCCGCCATCTCCACGGCGGACTTGGTGAACGGGTTCAGCTTGATGATGAAGTCCATCGCGCGGCGGATGGCGGTGATGTCGCGCGGGTTCTTGCCCAGGATCGCCGGCTCGATGTAGTGGCGGATCGCCGCGACCGTCCCGGCCTGCGTCTCGCCGGACCAAAGGCCGGAGATCGTCGCCTCGCCGAGGCCGACCAGGCCCTGGTCAGTGTGCATGCGCACGATGACGTAGGGCGAAGTCGCGTGCTCGCCGTGGGCGGTCTTCGCGGTCATTCCCTTCTTGAGCGGGACGCTGACTGGGATTGCTTCAACTCGTGTGATTTTCATTTTGAGTTCAGGAGAGAAACCGCTTCAGCACGTTCGCCGTGATGCGCGACACGGCCTCGTCCACGGGCAGCGAGGCGACGTAGTTGATGGAGCCGACGGAGAACACGCCACCGCCGCCGGCCGTGTCGAAGATCACCATCTCCGCGCCGCCGTCGTCGGGATTCAGGCCGCGCGCCAGCAATCGCGTGCTGGCTGGGGAACTGGCAGATCGCTTGTCCGTCTCGTGGCCTGAGGCGCCGCCGGGGCAGCGCTCGTGCAGGCTGGCCTTGCCGAAAACATCACCTGTGCTTAACCCCGTGCCTTCAAACACCCAGTGCGAACCATCCACCACGCGGTATGGCGCGCCTGTCATCGCGCCGGGCGGAGTGAAGACCACGCCGAGAAGGCTGGCCTCGGATTCGTGCCGCATGGCAAGGCGGCTGTCGCGTCCGCCCATGCCCGCAGCCCACAGGGAAGTGATGTTTCCGTTGTGGACCGTCATGGAGCCGTTCGGGTGTATCTCGACTTCGCAGTTCAATCCGTTGCCGCCGAGATAGACCAGCCGCCCGCCTTCCTCGAAGACCCACTTCTTCACGCGGTCATACATCCGCCGTGTCCAGTATTCCGGATGCACCGCCAGTGCGAGCACGCGGTAGGCGGACAAGTCCAGCGTGCCGTCATCCAACTGTGTTTCTGCGTAGTAGTCGTAGCCAAGCCGCTGCTGTTCGAGCCAGCCGAGCAGCCGCCACTCTGCGGGTGCGAGATGACACGTCTGCCGGCCGGCGATCGGGTCTGTGAGCTGCTCGCCGGACGCGATGTGCAGGAACGGCTCTGGCCGCTCGAACGACAGCGGCGCGTAACCCGGATAACCCCACGTCCCGTGCTCCGCGTCGGTGTAGCGCGGCAGCTCGACGCGCGAATTGACCGTGGGCGTGGCGGGCAGTTGGTCCGCGTGGATGTAGTTGCTGCGGCCGCCGAATGAGTTGTAGGCATTCCACGTGATGTTCGATGCCAGCACGGCCAGCGACGCGGCGGGCTTCGCTGGCGCGACGATCCACGGGAAGGAGAACTCCCGGCCCGACGCCGTTCGCGCGCGAAAGTAATACAAGCCGCTCCGATCCGGGGCCGTCGCGAACTGCCGGTGCGTGGGGCTGACGTAGCCGACCTTGTTCCACTCGATGCCAGCGCGCGTGTAGTCGCCGTCGGGAGTAACCTGCATCGTCGCGCGTGGCCCATGCTCGTCGTGCCAGCCCAGTTGCCGGACGAGCTCCGGCCGATCGCCGTAGCGCCAAAGCTCCAACTGATACTGTTCTACCGCATGGACACGGAACTCGGACTCCTCGCCGCCGCGCACCCACTTGGGCCACGCGTAGCCGAGCAATCCGTCCGAGAGCAATCGGAACTGATGCGGTCCAGCCTGCGGGATTGTGATGCGGGAGAATTTCGCGCCGAAGCCGGGCTTCTGCAAAATCACGCGGTAGTCACCTGCGGGCAGGTCGGCGTGGACGGAGCCGCTGGCGCGGGACCGGGCTTCGAACGAGTTGCCGCGTCCATCTAGGAACTCTAGCAGCACGTCCGCGAGGGCGACGTAGCGTTCATCACTGACAAATCCGACAAGCATGATTCTCGTGCAACCCTTCGTGCGCGCCCCGGCTTGGAGCGAGTTCTGCGGGTTCAATGGCGGTGACTTTACGCCGCCGTGGGCAGGCACCAAGTGTTCTTTTGCGATCTGGCCCGGCTGGCGAGAGGCGGGCGAGGTTCGCTCCGCCTCACCAAGGCGTGAAGCGCAGGCCGAAGAGCGCCAGGACGCTCAGGACGAGCAGCGCGATCGCTGGCGGGATGAACGGATCGTAGAGGTCCGCGACACGCGGCTTCTTCTCGAGCACAACGACTTTCTTCATCGCATCAATGCTCTTGAAGACGGACTGGAGTGCGGCAGGCGTGGCGGCGTTGAAGACTTCGCCGCCGGTCGAGCGCGCGATGCCGACGAGCGCGGGCTCGATCTGGTCTTCCGTCATCAGGATGCCAAAGACGATGATGTTCTGCGCACGCAAGGCAGCGATGATCGCCAGGTCTTTCGGCGACTTGATGTCGCTGCTCTCGCCGTCGGTGATGAGGATGACCATGCGATCGCCGTTGGGCCGTTGGGCGAGGACGTCGGCCGCCCCGTAGAGCGCCTTGCCGATGAGCGTGATGCCCCAGAGTTCGTCCGGCAGGCCGTGGCGGCCCATGGACGGCGGGTCGAGCTTCGGGTTGTTCGGCACGATGAACGGCCGCGAGAGCGCGATGGATTCGGTGTCGAGGGTGAGCGGCAGGCCGTTGAAGACATTGCGCACCAGCTCAGGGTCGCGCGCCTCCATCACCACTGGGAGCGACTCCGTGTAAAAGCCGATCACGCCAAAGCGCAGATTCCCACTGACGCGCTGGAGGATGCCCTCGACCACCTCGCGCATCCGCGCCTGCCGCGTCAGCTTGCCATCAGCCCCAGCGTCCGTGAGATACATGCTCGGCGAAAGTTCTGCGACGAACACCAGACGCGTCGCCGCTTTGTTGCTGGCGGTTTGGTCGGCGTTGCCGTCAGCAGCGGCGAGCCGCAGGAGAATCAGCGTCGCCAGCCCCCACGTGAACGCCGCGAGGCACAGCGGCCGCAGCAACGGCAACACGCCCGTCCAGCGGTTCGCCCTGCCCATCGGACCGAAAGCCAGCCGCCCCACCGCACGAATACGCCGCACGTGCAGCCACTCGGCTAGCAGTGCGAGAAGCAGGACCGCAAGTGCGGACAGAAGAGGGATCATCTTGGGGGGAGGCGGAAAATGCCCGGCGTCAATCGCGGCGGAGCGACGGCTGTTTGCGGCGCGCGCTTGGAAATTTCTCCAGCGCGAGGCGGCGGCTTGAAATGCGACACGACATGGCCAGCATGAGAGTTGCTTCCCTGCGGTCGCACAAGCCCGGACAATCGCAGGGGGCGCATGCAGGGACAGCCTGGCTTTAACGCGGAGACGCAAAGAACGCGGAGGCGCGCAGAGAGGGAACAATCCATTGGCGCATGCCCTTGGATGGGGCCTCGCCCGCCATCTCTGCGCAACTCTGCGCCCTCAGCGTCCTCCGAGTTTATGTCAGCACTGCCGTTTCCACTTCATCGCTCGGCAGGGCTGGAATCGGCCACCGTGTGCTTGCTTCACCCGGGCCGGAAGTCGCAACTCCTGTTGCTCCCAGTCCCAATGCTCCGTGTCGGTGGAGAACAAACGAGGGGGAGCAAGATCAGGATTGGGATTACGAGCAGGAGGGGGAAGCGCCACTCTCGCCTCCGCAACTGGGCCGCAACTGAGCCACTCCCCGGCGCGTTGGTTGACTCGACCGACGCACGCCGATACCGTCACGCCCCATGATGGCTGGAACTGCAACTGCAACAACCGCCGCCGCCCAACCGAGTTTTCGCGTCGGCGACGAGCGGCTGATCAAGCTCACCGCCAACGCCGCGAAGAAGGTTTCCACGCTGCTCACCAAGCAGGGACGGCCCGCCGGCGTGCTGCGCGTTGCGGTCATCGGCGGCGGCTGCTCCGGCCTTCAATACAAGATGGACCTCCAGGACCGCCCGCAGAACCGCGACTTCCTCGTCGAGAGCGCGGGCGTGAAGGTGGTCGTGGACCCGAAGAGCGCTCTCTACGTGACCGGCAGCGAGCTGGACTACGTGGAGGCGCTGACCGACGGCGGGTTCAAGGTGACGAATCCCAACGCCGCAACGAGCTGCTCGTGCGGCGAGAGCTTCAGCGCGTGACCGACTGCTTCGCCCTGCTCGACGAGCCGCGCCGCCCGTGGCTTGACGCGGACGCGCTCAAGGCCAAGTTCCTCGCCCGCTCCGCCGAGGTGCATCCCGACCGCGTCCACAACGCGCCGGAGCCCGCACGCGCCGCCGCGCAGGAGCGCTACACCGCGCTGAACGCTGCGTTCAACACGCTGCGCGAGCCGAAGGACCGCTTGCAGCACCTGCTCGAACTGGAGTCCGGCGCGAAGCCGGGCAACATCCAGTCCACGCCGGCGGAGCTGACCGACCTGTTCTTCGAGGTGGGCCGCCTGTGCCGCGACGTGGATTTCTTCCTACTGGAGAAGGGCCGCGCCAACTCGCCGCTGCTCAAGGTGAAGATGTTCCAGCGCGCAATGGACTGGACGAACCAGGTCAACGCGCTGCAACAGCGGCTCAACGCCAGGGGCGGCGAGTTGGAGGCGGACGTGGCGGCGATGAACGAGCAGTGGGCTGCCGCGCCGTCGGAGCCAGGGGCGCGGCAGGCCGCGTTGCCGCTGGCGCGGATCGAGCAGCTTTACCGCACGTTCAGCTTCCTCAGCCGGTGGACCGCGCTGTTGCAGGACCGCGTGGTGCAACTGGCGTTCTGACTCAGCCGCCCTTGCGCTCCCCGGACCCGGGCGTTACCGTCCGCGCACCAAATGAACGAACCTAAGAACAGTTTGCTGGTGCCGATGGTCGTGGAGCAGACCGGTCGCGGCGAGCGCGGCTATGACATCTACTCGCGGCTGCTGATTGACCGCATCGTCTTCCTCGGCACGCCGGTGGATGACATGGTCGCCAACGTCATCATCGCGCAGCTCCTCTTCCTCCAGATGAACGACCCGAAGAAGGACATTCATCTCTACATCAACTCCCCCGGCGGCAGCGTCACGGCGGGCCTCGCGATTTACGACACGATGCAGTTCATGACCTGCGACGTGAACACCTACTGCATCGGCCAGGCGGCGAGCATGGGCGCGGTGCTGCTCTGCGGCGGCACCAAGGGCAAGCGCCACGCGCTGCCCAACGCGAACATCATGATCCACCAGGTGCTCGGCGGCGCGGAGGGCCAGGCCAGTGACGTGGAAATCCGCGTCAAGTATATGCTCAAGCTCAAGCAGCGCTTGAACTCCATCATCGCCAAGCACACCGGCCAGACCATCGAGGTCGTCGAGAAAGCCTGCGACCGCGACAACTTCATGTCCTCCGAGGAAGCGAAGGCTTTTGGCCTCGTGGACGAAGTCGTCGCCTCGCGCAAAGACCTCCCCGGCCTGCCCGAGAAGAGCAGTGTGGTGAACTGATCCATTCCGCATTCCGCATTCGCCACTCCACATTTCCGATGGCTCGCCCGCACAACCTCACGCTCTGTTCCTTCTGCGGGAAGTCCCACGCCGAGGTGAAGAAGCTCATCGCTGGCCCGGGCGTTTACATCTGCGACAATTGCATCCACGTCTGCAAGGGCGTCCTCGACAAGGAACTCGCCGCCGACACCAAGCGAACGACGCCGAAGCTGAAGATTCCAAAGCCCGCCGCCATCAAGGCCGAGCTGGACCGCTACTGCGTTGGTCAGAACCACGCGAAGAAGACTTTGGCCGTCGCGGTCCACAACCACTACAAGCGCATCATCCACGAGCGGAAGGCCACCGGCGGGGCCGCCGCTCCGCGCGACGCCAAGGCCGACGACGTGGAGATCGAGAAGAGCAACATCCTGCTCATCGGCCCGACGGGCTCTGGCAAGACTTTGTTGGCCCGCACGCTTGCGCGCATCCTCGATGTGCCCTTTGCCATTGCTGATGCGACGACGCTGACCGAGGCGGGCTATGTCGGCGAGGACGTGGAGAACATCATCCTGCGCCTGCTCCAGTCTTGCGACTACGACGTGGGCCGCGCGCAGGTGGGCATCGTTTACGTGGACGAGATAGACAAGATCGCCCGCAAGACCGAAAACGTCTCCATCACGCGCGACGTGTCCGGCGAGGGCGTGCAGCAGGCGTTGCTCAAGATGCTGGAAGGAACGATTTGCAACGTCCCGCCCACCGGCGGCCGCAAGCATCCGCAGCAGGAATACATCAAGGTGGACACCACCAACATCCTGTTCATCTGCGGCGGCGCGTTCGTCGGCTTGGATAAGGTGATTCAGCGCCGGCTGGGCAACCGCGTCATGGGTTTCAGCGCTGCGCAGCACTCGCTCAGTTCCGTCGAGAAGCGCGAAGTGCTGGCGAAGGTCGAGCCGGAAGACCTGCTTGGCTTCGGCTACATCCCCGAGTTGATTGGCCGCTTGCCGATGACCACCGTGCTGGAAGAACTCACCGAGGAGCAGCTCGTCACCATTCTCACCGAGCCGCGCAACGCGCTCGTGAAGCAATACGGCAAGCTCCTCGGCATGGAGGACGTGGCGCTGGAAATCACGCCCGACGCCCTGCGCGAACTCGCTGCGCAAGCCATCAAGAAGGGCACCGGCGCCCGCGCCCTGCGTGCCTTGCTGGAGAAGCTCATGCTCGACGTGATGTATGACATCCCCGGCGCGGACGACGTGGAGGCCGTGAAGATCACCGCCGCCGTCGTGCGCGGGGAGCAGACGCCGATGGTCCAGCGCAAGCCCGCGCAAGCGGCGGCGTGAACCTGCGGCTGTAGCGGCGGTCTGTGACCGCCGAGCGCTGGTCAACACAAGGTCGGCGCTCAGAGAGCGCCGCTACAGTTTCATCATCCGACCGGCAACGTGATGGTGAAGGTCGTCCCCTTGCCGGCCTTGGACTGCACCTTCACTTCTCCCCGGTGCGTTTCAATCACGCGCGCCACGATGGCCAGGCCAAGGCCGGTTCCCTTCGCTTTCGTCGTTGCGAGCAGGGAGCTGAACGCCTTCTGCTGCTGCTCCTCCGTCATGCCTGCGCCCGTGTCTGAGAACTCAATGACCACGTGCGTCGGCTCCTTGCGCGTGCGCGGCTGACGCAACGCGCGCGTGGTGATGGTGAGCCGCCCGCCTTCCGGCATGGCTTCGACGGCATTGAGCGTGAGGTTCAGGAACGCCTGTTCCAGTTGCGTTGCGTCGCCGAGGACGGCGGGAATTTTCGGGTCCAGCTCGCGCACAACTTCGACGCGTTGCTGGCGCAGCTTGTGGCGCGTGAGCAGGCTGAGGTCGTCGAGGAGTTGGTTCACGTTCACGGACGCGAGGCGCGGCTCGGTGCTGCGCGCGAAGTCGAGCACCTGCTCCACCACGCGGTTCAGGTGGTCCATCTTCTCGCCCATGATTTTGTTGTCCTGCGTGCGCGGGTCGCCGGGCGGGAACTTCAGGTCGAGCGAGTGATAAAGCATCTTCATCACCGTGAGCGGATTGCGAATCTCATGCGCGACCTCGGCGGCGAGCAGGCCCAATGCGGAGAGGCGCTCGTTCTGCCGGAGCTGCTCCTCTACATCCACGATGCGTTCGTAGAGCCGCGCCTTTTCGATGGCGATGCCCGACAGCTCCGCGAGCGCGGCGAGGATGCGGACTTCCTCGTTCGGGAAAATGTGCGGCCCGCCGCGATAGACATTCAGCACGCCGAGCGCCTCGCCGCCGAAGAGCAGCGGCACGCTCAGGAGTGAGACCAGCCCTTCCTGCCGCGCCATCGCGACGTTCTGATAACGACCGGAGGTCTGGACGTTCTCATCCTGAATCGGGCGGCGGCGGCGCACGACGTTGCCGACGAGGCTCTCGGCGAGGTTCAGGCGCGGCTTGTTCAAGTAGGCCGGCCCTGCGCCGTGGCTGGCGCGGAGTTCGAGCCACTCGCGCTTGTCGTCGAGCAGGAGCAGCGACGCCATCTTCGCGTCCATGAGCTGGCAGGCTTCGCGTGTGATGACGCTGAGGGCGTCGGCGAGGTTTAGCGTGGAGTTGATGGTCTGGCTGACGCTGGCGAGCGACTCGAAGAGGCGGGCCTTGAGGCGGAGCTGCTCGTAAAGCCAGGTGTTCTGGATGACGCGCGCGGCCTGGAGCGCCAGTTCCTCAAGCAAGTTCTGGTCGTCTGCAGAGAAGGCGTCGGCGCGGTCGGAGTCCACGTTCAAGACGCCGCGCACCTCGTGGTTGAGCAGCAGCGGCACGGCGAGCTCGGAGCGCACCTCGGGGCGCAGGCGGACGTAGCGCGGGTCGCGCGCCACATCGCCAACGCACGCGGGCTTGCCGGTGCGCGCGACCCAGCCGGTGATGCCTACGCCGACGGGGAGCTTGAAGTCCGCGAGGTCCGGCGGCAGGCCGTGCGCCGCCTGGATTTCGAGGAAGCGCGAGGTCGGGTTCACCAGGACGACCGAGCCGCTGGACGCGCGCATCAGCCGGACGGCTTCGCGGAGGATCAGCTGGAGCGCTTCCTGTGCGTCGAGCGTCGAGCGGAGGACATGGCCGACCTGGTTGAGCAGTTCGAGGCGCTCGCACCGGGCGCGGAGTTGTTCGAGTTCAGTGCTCATGCTGGGAGCGTGATGCGTAATGCGTGATGCGTGAGTAACGCTGGACGTGTTCGATGTAGGTGACGTTGCGTGCTCCGTGTTGCGTGTTCCGTGAGTATTGCCGGTTGCACTCGAACTAAATCACGCAACACGCAACACGGAACACGCATCACGCTCTCGCCTCTCATCTCAGCCTCCACGTCAGCGCGACGCCCACTGCCGCGAAGAGAACATTCGGCGACCAGCCCGCCACCCAGCCCGGCACATGACCACCCGTGCCAAGCACGAGCGAGAGACGCGAGAGCACGAAGAACGCGAACCCGATCCCGATGCTCGCCGCCACGCCGATGGCGACGTTGCGCCGGCCCGGCGCAGCCCCGAACGGCAGCGCCAGCAACACGACCACGAAACAGGTGAATGGCGCGGCGAGGCGACCGTGGAACTGCGTGTTCAGCTCGTCCGCCTTGCTGCCGGTCAATTGCGGGTGCAGGCGCTTGTAGTCGAGGATTTCCGCCAGCGTGAAGCGGAGTCGCTTGGCCGCGCGGACGGCGCTCAGGGAGCTGACCTTGATCTCGCTCTTGATGAGGCGCGGCGATTCGTCCAGCTCGGGAAAGCTGACGCGGTTCGTCCGCGTGCGCGCGGGGAAGTCGAGGTTCGGCGGCTCGTAGGACCACAGCTCCGCGTCGGTGAAGTGCCAGACGCCGTCGGTGTAGGTGCCGCGGTTGGCGAAGAGGATGCGACGGATGTTGTCGCGCCCGGTCCATGTGACGTTCACGCGGAGCATCTCCTGTGTCAGCAGGCCGTAGGCGCCGATCTTCCACGCGTGGCCGGCGACGTCGTTGTTGAAGTTCACCTCGCGCCGCCACTGCAGCTCGGTCTGCTGTTCGAGCTTGGTCTGGTAACGGTTCAGCACGTCTTCCGCCGCCTCCTGAGCGCGCGGGCCGACGATCTCGCTCGCGACGAACAGCGCCACGCTGAAGGCGACGCCGACGGCCAGATACGGCGCGGCCAGCCGCCACAGGCTCACGCCCGCCGAGCGGATGGCGACCAGCTCGTGATGTTTGCCGTGCTGGGCGAGCGCGTAAAGCATCGCCAGCAGCAGGCCCAGCGGCAGGACGTTGGCGAGCAGTTCCGGCGACTTCACCACGTAGTATTCCGCGATGTCCCAGCCGGTGAGGCTTTTCTCATGCAGCTTGGGCAGCTCATTCATCAGGTCAGCGGAGACGAAGAAAATGAAGAAGCCGCCCAGGCAGTAAAGCAGAGGGACCATCAACTCGCGCAGCAGATAGCGGTCGAGCAAACGCACTGGCCGCAGCGTAGCGGCTGCGTGACTGGGCTGGCAAGCCAGCCGCCGGCCGGCCGGGAATTTCCTCGCCACGGCGGATTCGCGGCTCAATAAAACACGCCGCCGCGCGTCCATACTGGCCTTGCTGGCAAACTGTCATCTCATGAAACTGAAGTCCCTCCTCGCCGCCGGCTTGTTGCTGGCGGTTTCCGTGTCGCAACTTGCCGCCGCCACTGCGGAGCTGAAGCCCGGCGAGAACGTCGCCCTCATCGGCAACGCGCTCGCCGACCGCATGCAGCATCACGGCTGGCTCGAGACGCTGGTCCACGCGAAGCTGCCCAAGCACAACCTGGTCTTCCGCAATCTCGCAGCCTCGGGCGACGAGGTGGCCGGCTTGATTGCGAAATACGGGGACAAGAAGGATCCAAACAACGAGTTGCGGATGCGCTCGGAGAACTTCGGCTCCTCCGACGACTGGCTCAAGCGCGTGCAGGCCGATGTGGTCTGGGCGTTCTTCGGCTACAACGAATCCTTCGCGGGCGAGGCCGGGCTGACGAAGTTCAAGGAAGACCTCGGCCGTTTCATCAAGCACACCACGGGGCAGAACTACAGCGGCAAGGCCAACGCCCGCCTCGTGCTCTTCTCGCCCATCGCCGCCGAGGCCAGCAGCGACCCCAACCGCCCCAAGGCCGAGCCGCTCAATGCCAACTTGAAGCTCTACACCGCCGCGATGGCCGAGGTGGCGAAGGCGAACAACGTGCCGTTCGTGGACCTCTTCGGCATTTCCTCGGAGATGTTCGACCGCGCGGCGAAGAAGAAGCAGTCGCTCACCTTCAACGCCGTTC
Source organism: Limisphaerales bacterium (assembly GCA_040081795.1). Lineage (GTDB taxonomy): Bacteria > Verrucomicrobiota > Verrucomicrobiia > Limisphaerales > SXTU01 > SXTU01. Next base: position 13,295 of record JBEBFV010000064.1, read on the forward strand.
ACCTCACCGAGGCGGGCGACAAGGCGCTCGCGCCCGAGGCGTTCCGCGCGCTGTTCGGCGAGACTGCGCCGGGCGGAAACCTGGAGAAGCTCCGTGGCGCGGTGCTGGACAAGAACTTCGAGTGGCATCGCCGCTATCGCACGGTGGACGGCTACAACGTCTATGGCGGCCGCTCCGGGCTGGCGTTCGAGGCGGGCAAGGGCGGCTTCAAGCAGAACGTGAAGGAGCCGGAGGCTCCGTTGCTCTCGAACTACCAGACGATGCAGGACGAGATGAAACAGCGCGACGCGAAGACCGCCAACCGCGACAAGCGCATCTGGGCCGTGGCCAAGGGCGGCGATCTCAAGGTGGCCGACGACAATCTGCCGCCCGTGCGGCTGCTCGCGTCCTCGAACAAGCCCGACGTGAAGCCGTTCCTCAGCGGCGAGGAGGCCATCAAGCACATGACCGTGCCCAAGGGTGCCAAGGTCACGCTGGTTGCCGATGAAGTGCGTTTCCCTGAGCTGGCCAGCCCCGTGCAGATGGGCTTCGACCCCAAGGGCCGCCTGTGGGTCGCCGCGTGGCCGAGCTATCCCGAGCTGCGCCCGACGGACAAGGTGTTCGACAAGCTGCTGGTCTTCGACCTCGGCGCGGACGGCAAGGCGAAAAAGGTCACGACGTTCCTCGACGGCTTGAACTGCCCGACTGGCTTCCAATTCCACAAGGACGGCGTGCTCGTGGTGCAGGCCCCGGACGTGTGGTTCGCGCGCGACACGAACGGCGACGGCAAGGCCGACTGGAAGGAGCGCGTGGTGATGGGCCTCGATTCCGCCGACTCGCACCACACGGCGAACGCGATGGCTTACGGCCCCGGCGGCGACACCTTTCTCAGCGACGGCGTCTTCCACCGCACGCAGATGGAGACCGCGTATGGCCCGCCCGTGCGCAACAGCGACGGCTGCATCTATCGTTGGGAGCCGCTCACCGGCAAACTGGAGCGCTACGTCCCATACGGCTTCGCGAATCCGCACGGCAAGGTCTTCGACCGCTGGGGCAATGACATCATCACCGACGCCACCGGCAACGCGAACTACTTCGCCCCGGCCTTCAGCGGCTTCCTGAGCGGCGCGGCGGACAGCAAACACCCGGGGTTGAAACAATTCTGGAATCGTCCCTTCCGCCCGTGCGCCGGCACCGCGTTGGTCTCCAGCCGCCACTTCCCGGATGATTGGCAGGGCAATTTCCTCAACTGCAACGTCATCGGCTACCAAGGCATCTTCCGCGTGAAGGTCACTGAGGACGGGGCTGGCTTGAAGGGCGAGACGCTCGACATCACGAAGGTCAAAGACGCCGCCGGCAAAGAGGTGGACAAGCTGGGCGGCCTCGTCGTGGGCGACAACAACATGATCCCGAACTTCCGCCCGTCCTGCGTGGCGGTCGCCCCTGACGGATCGATTTACTTCTGCGACTGGGCCAAGGAGCTGATCGGCCACATGCAGCATCACATCCGCGACCCGAACCGCGACAAGACCCACGGCCGCATCTATCGCATCACCTTCGAGGGCCGCGACCTGCTCAAGCCGGTGAAGATTGACGGCGAGCCGATTGAGAAGCTGCTCGCCGTCCTCACGACGCCCGAGGACGACGTCCGCACCCGCGCCAAGATCGAGTTGAGCAAGCACGACTCGGCGAAGGTCATCGCCGCCACCAAGAAGTGGGCCGCCGGCCTGAGCAAGACGGACAAGGAATTTCAGCACCACTTGATGGAAGCGCTGTGGGTCCACCAGTGGCACAACGTGGTGGACGAGGCGTTCCTCAAGCAGATGCTCCGCTCGCCCGACCACCGCGCCCGCGCCGCCGCCACGCGCGTCCTCTGCTACTGGCGCGACCGCGTGAAGGAGCCGCTCAAGCTGCTCGAAGTGCAGGCCAAGGACGAGCACCCGCGCGTCCGCCTCGAAGCCATACGCGCATGCAGCTTCTTCACCACCAGCGCCGCCGCCGAGGTCGCCCTCGGTGCGCTGGAAAAGGAAGCCGACCCGAACAAGCCGGATTACTACATCAAGTATTGCCTCGACGAGACGCTCAAGCAGCTTGGCAAATACAAGTAGGCGGGGTGGCCAGATTCGCGCGAAGGCCGGCGGGCAATCGCCGGCCTTCGGTTTTGGCACAGGCCGCACGCGACTCGAACGCGTTGGCCAGCTTGATTAACCCTGTTCATCCAAGCCGGTCGTTGGTTCAGCCTAAGTGAAACGTGGAGAAGGGGCTTGCCAACCTGCGGGACTGCCAGCAAAACTCCGCCGTCTCAAACACGACATTTTATGGCCGACATCGCTAACAAATACGAAAACAACGTCCCCGGAAAATACTACGTGGACAACCAGTGCATTGACTGCGACCTGTGCCGCGAAACAGCCCCGGAGAATTTCACCCGCTACGACGACGGCGGCTACTCCTACCTGAAGAAGCAGCCCGAGACGCCCGAGGAAGAGGCGCAGTGCAAGGAAGCAAAGGAAGGCTGCCCCGTGGAAGCCATCGGCGACAACGGCTGAGACCGAACTCCCTTTCAAGCAGCACCCGCCCGCGCAAGCCGGCGGGTGTTTTGTTTTCCCCACGTAGAAGGCAGGTGAGAAAGCGGGAGAGTGAGCAGGTGGGAGGCGCTTTGGCTTCACAAGGCCCATCTCACTTTCTCACCCTCCCACTTTTCCACCTGCTCGCTTCATCATCCGCCGCAACAGCTCCAGCGCCTGGAGCGTGGTCACATACTTGAATGTCTCGCGGTCGTAGCGGTTCACCGGGTTGATGACCTTCGTTCCGTCCGCCGTGGCCAGAGCGATGAAGACCGTGCCCACGGGCTTCTCCGGAGTGCCTCCACCCGGCCCCGCAATGCCTGTCACCGCGATGGCAAAGTCCGCGCCCGTGTGCGCACGCGCTCCCTCAGCCATCTCCCGTGCCACTGCTTCGCTCACCGCACCGTGGGCCGCAAGTGTCTCGGCGCGCACGCCGAGGAACCGCTCCTTGGCCGCGTTGCTGTATGTCACCAACCCCGTGAGGAAAACCGCCGATGCGCCCGGCACGTTCGTCAGTCGGTTCGCGATGAAGCCGCCGGTGCAGGACTCGGCCAGAGCGAGGGTTTGCTTCCGCTCGGCAAGCCGGCGCAACAGCACTTGCTCCAGCTCATCGTCGCCCTCGCCGAAGATGTGTTCGCCCGCCAGCTCGTAAACGATGCGTGCCGCCTCGGCCACGTCCGCGTCCGCGCCACAGCCGCGCGCGACGAAGCGCACGTCCACCGCGCCCGTGTGCGCGCAGTAGCCGAGTTCGAGGCCCGCGTCCGTCAGCGGCTTGAGCGGCCCGGCGATGCGCTCTTCGAGAAAGGATTCGCCGATGCCCACGGTTCGGAGCGTGCGACAGACGAAGTCGCCGTCGAGCGGGAGCTTCTCCTTCAGCAACGGCGCGACTTGGTTCGTGAACATCGGCCGCAGCTCGCGCGGCGGGCCTGGCAGCATGACCAGCCAGCTCGCCTTGCCATCCGCGCGGAACGGGTTCGGACTCACATGCAGCGCAAGGCCCGGCGCGGTGCCGTGCGCGTTGGCCAGCACAAGCGCGCCGTCCGGCACCATCGCCTGCACGCGCGTGCTGGCGGGCATGGGGCGCTTGCGCTGGGCGAAGAACGACTCGACGTGCGCCACGATGGCCGGGTCCTCGCTCATCTTGCGCCCGAGCAAGGCCGCGATGCGGTCGCGCGTGATGTCGTCCGAGGTCGGGCCAAGGCCGCCCGTGGTGATGATGAAGTCCGCGCGGCTTAGCGCCTCGCGCACGGCTTGCTCGATGTCGTCCGCCGTGTCCGCGACCGCGACCTGCCGCGTGACGACGTAGCCGAGGTCGGCGAGCTGGCGGCAGAGCCACTGCTGATGAGTGTTCAGCACACGACCGAGCATCAGCTCGCTGCCGGTGTTGATGAGTTCGAGGGTCATAGCTTTCAGCGGTCAGCGGTCAGCGGTCAGCGACGCGGCGGGGGAAGGAAAGTTTTCGCTGACTGCTGACCGCTGGCCGCTGATCGCTAGCAACAACGCCCCGACCGTCACCGCGTCCTCGCCCAAGTCTGCCAGCACCACGCTCGGGCCGGGCGCGAAGGCCTCCATCACGTAGCGCTTCAGCGCGTTCGCGACTGCGGCGCGCAACGGCTCGCCCACGAGCGACAAGCCGCCGCCGAGCACGATGACTTCCGGGTGCATGAGCTGCGTGACGTGCGACAGGCCGAACGCGAGATCGTCGGCGACCTCGTCCACGATGCGCTGCGCGAGCGGGTCGCCTTGCGCGAGGGCGGGCGCGAGGGCGCGGGCTTCGCCGTGGTCGGCGGTGAGTTTCGCGAGCGGACACCCCGGCTCGCGCTGGCTGGCCTCGCGGATTTTCCGGTCCACGGCCCAGCCGGAACATCGCTGCTCGACGGTGACGCCGGACTTGTCCAGCCGCACGTGACCCAGCTCCGCCTCGCCCGGTTTCGCGCCGTGATAAATGCGCCCGTTCACGACCAACCCACCGCCCACGCCGCTGCCGAGCGTGACGTAGAAGACTGGGTTGCTGCCCACGCCCGCGCCGCGCAAAGCCTCGCCGAGCGCCGCCGTGTTCGCATCGTTGTCCACGGTCACGGGCAGTCCGGTGAGATCGCGCAGCCAGTCGCCGAGGGGAAATTCCGACCAGCCTTCGATCTGGTGCGAGCAACAGATTTGCCCCGTCGCGGCATCCACCGGGCCACCGAAGCCGACCCCGAGCGCGGCGGGCTGGGCGAGCGCCATCAGCTCGGGCAAAGCGCCGGCAATTTGCTCGCGGATGCCAGCACCACCGTGGGCCTTGTCCACCGTGAAGCGCCTCCGGGCCGTGATACGCGCCTCCGCGTCACCCACGACGAGCTGCAGCTTGGTGCCGCCGATTTCGATGCCGAGGAAGGAACGCTGCATGGCGGGATTTCAACGGTGGATCAGCGGGATTGCACGGAGAAAAGGACCGTCTGTCGCTCTGTAGCGGCAGTCTGTGACCGCCGTCCGTTGCAATGACTATACGCCCCGGCGGTCGCAGACCGCCGCTACAGGACGCATCGCCCACGCGCGATAGCCGCCGGCCGTCAACGCAAAGCCCGCCGCGCACGCGTAGAAGCCGTAACCCTCGTGGAGCGGGACATACGCCTCAAGCAACACGTCGAGGATCACGAGGCCATGGAAAATGCGGTCCCAAAGGTTCACGAAATACCCGCCGGTCCAAGCGCGCCAAAGGAGGAGTGTCAGTGCGCAGTTGGCGGCTAGCCCAACGGGTTGGATGGCGTCCGGTGGCACGAGCAGCCACAGGTGGAACGTGGCGAGACACCCCGCCAGCAATATCAGACTGAACCACCAGCGCTTCATGGCGCGAAGCTGGTTCGCCCGGCAGTGTTTGGCAAGCTCCTCGGCGGCTACGGCGCTGAATTCCCCTTTGACCCGTCGCGTCGGCCTTTCTACCTTCGCACCATGCCCGCTGCACCCTCACACGCCAGCACGCACCGCCACGCGTTCACCGCGCTGAACCCGCGCGTGCGCGAGGGGCTGAACGTCTTCAGCCGCCGCTCGATGCTCAAGGCCAGCCTCGCGGGCCTTGGCGGGCTGACGTTGCCTGACTTGCTCCGCATCCGCGCGCAAGCCGCCGCGACCGGCCGCGCGATGGGCGGCAACAAGGCGGTGATTCTCCTCTGGATGGCCGGCGGTCCCAGCCACG
>JBEBFV010000444.1:0-5357 GCA_040081795.1 Limisphaerales bacterium
CGCGGCGGAGGCGTTGCAACTCATCCTCGCGCCCGACCTCGCCACCGCCGCGTTCTCAAGACGCCCGGCAGCATTGAGGCGCGGGCCGAGTTGGAAACCCACTTCGTAGGTGCCGATGGAGCCGTCAATGCCCGCAGCCGCCTTGAGCGCGAGCAGGCCGGGACGACGCGTGATGTTCAGCCGCTCCAAGCCGGCGGTGACGAGAATTCGATTCTCGCCCGTGAGCGGGACGAGGTCGGCGATGGTGCCCAGCGCGACGAGGTCGAGCAGCGGGCGGATGTCGAAGGCGGCGAACTCGGCGAGTTGCATGTCACGCCCTCGCTTCACAAGAGCGTGCGCGAGCTTGAAGGCAAGGCCGGCGGAGCAGAGTTCACGGAACCGCTCGCCAAGCTGCGGATTCACCAATGCCAGGGCGGCGGGCGCGGGATCGGAGACTTGGTGGTGATCGAGGACGACCACGTCCACGCGGCGCTGCTTGAGCCACGCGATGGTGTCCACCGCCGTCGAGCCACAGTCCACGGCGAGGAGCAGCTTCGTGCCGGGAAATTTCACCAGACAGTTTTCCACTCCGTCCTGGCTGAGGCCGTAGCCCTCGTCCATGCGGTGCGGCAGGTAGAAGTCCACGCGCCAGCCGAGCGCGCGGAGGACTTCGAGGAGCAGCGAGGTCGAGGTCACGCCGTCCACATCGTAGTCGCCGAAGATGACGAGCGGCTCGGCGCGTTCACGGGCGGCGAAGAGTCGGTCCACGGCAGCGGCCATGTTCGGCAGCGCGAAAGTGTCAGCGAGGTTGCGCAGGCGTGGTTCGAGGAAGCGGGCGACGGCCTCCGGTTCGCTGTGGCCGCGATTGAGGAGGCACTGCGCGAGGAGTGCGGAGACGCCGTGTTGCTTGGAGAGTTCAGCGGCGAGCGCGGGCTGCGATGGCGCGATGGACCAGTAGTATTTCATCCCAGCAGCAAGACGCCGAAGAAGTAGTCATGCAGACGCTGGAACGCGGCTTCGAGCGCGGCCAAGACAAGGATAATGTAGATCGCGGTGCCGATGGACACGGCGTAGCCCACCCAGATAAGCACGCCGTCCTCTTCCATCATGCTTGAGGCAAGGAGGATGATGGAATAGGCCGGCAGCGAGTTGGTGAACGGCGGGAAGGGAGGGAACGGCAGCATGAGCAGCAATGCCATGAGCGCCACGAACGCGGCGTTGGCGAAGCGCACAGCAGGCCACGCGAGCCATGTGGAGCGGCGGGGCTTGGCGAGCTTTTCGATGACGCGGAGGATTTTCACGCTGGCGGAAATGACCTTCCGCATGATCCGGCCTTCGAGCGAACGCTCACCGAGCGACCTGGGCAAACGCGGTGGCAGGCCGAGCGCCAGCCGCACCGCCAGCACGCCGATGACAAGTCCGAACACCATGCTCACGCCAGGCAGCGGAATCGGGGTGATGAACGGCAAGCACAGGAGAATGACCACGAGGAACAGGCCGCGTCCGCCAGTGCTCGCAAGGAGGACGTTGAGCGTGAGCGGCGCGTCGGGGGCCGCCTTCTCGACGAGCCGCTGCAGTTCCTGGGAGAGCGTTTCGCGGGAGTGTGAGGCAGCAGCCATGTTCGCGCGCGAACGATGGCGGCGGGGGCGGGGAAGGTCAACGCGCCGTTCGGCGCTCCGGTCAAAGCCGGCGTTCGCTCGCAGGAATGTGGACAACCGTCAGTGCGCAGGAATCCCAGACCTTCGTGCCACGACTGCAATTCCAGGTGATGTAGAGCGTCTCGCCCTTCGCATCGAGCGCGACGCTGTAGGTGCCGCGCAGCATCACGCCATGCTTCTTCTCGTAGAAGGGATGCAGGAACGCGATGACCTTGCGCGTCCGCGTCTTCGTGTCGAACTGCACGACGGGCGTGCCGTCTAGCTCGCTGCCGCCATGCGCGCCGGGGCAGTAGTAGAGGTAGCGCCCGGTCGGGTCGGCATCGAGCGAGGTGGTGTATTGGTTCGTGCCGATGGCGGCGGGGCCGAGCACTTCGATGCGCTCGATCTTCGTGTGGAAGGCGTAGAGCTGGGCATCGGTGTCCTTCCGCGCGTGCGAGACAGTGTAGATGATGCCTTGCGGCGTCTCGCCGCTCGCTGCGCGCAGGCCGATGGTGCCGGGGACGGGCGTGGGCTTGCCGGGCTTCGAGGGGTCGAAGCGCACGAGGTTCGTGCCGGTGAGTTCATCCGCGTTGAACCAGACGCGCCCGCTCGATGGGGAGAACATCATCGCACGGGCTGGACCACCGAAGCCGGACCAGATCATCTTCCGCGCCGCGAGGTCGTAGGCGAAGAACGTCACGTTGGTTTCACCCGCGCGCGCCTCCGGCTCGGTGCCGCCGTAAAAGATGAGCCGCTGCGGATCGGCCAGGCCGGTGGGGATGCAATGGCCGGGCACGGGACCTTCAGAGACGAGCTCGGCCTTCGCGGTGACGGGATGCACGCGGATGAGCCAGTCGCCCTTGTAATCCTTGTCGCCGTCGGTCGCGCGCGTGCCGCCGCGATGCGTGCCGCAGTAAATCCAGCCGTCGCGCGCGAGCGTGAGCAGTGTGTGAATCTTGCCCGGTGAGTAGCGGCCAGCGGGCAGGCCGAGCAGCTTCTTCACGTCGAGAAGCTGGTGGAACTTCTTCGTCGCCGGATCATACTCGTAGATGAACGCGGTGCCGCCGGGCGCGAGATGGTCGCCGATGGACGCGTAGTATTTGCCATTGGCGAAGAGGCTGTCGCCCCAGTTGGACCAAGGGTTGCCGCGGTAGGTCTGACCCGGGTAGTAGGCGAAGTCCACGGTCGGCGGCGTCTTCGCGATGAGGACGCCGGAGCGGAGAGTGGCGGGTGGTTGGAGAAATTCTGACGCGATGTCGGTGACGATCTCCTTGCCGCCAGGAATGGTTGGCGGATAGGAAACTTCAGGCTCGGCCTTCGCCTTGGGCTTGGCGGGCTTCGGAGTGGCCTTCGGCGTCTGGGCTTGAAGCGTGAACGAAAGGGCAAGCGAGGCGGCGAGCAGCAGGTGGGGTTTCATGGAGTGAAAGTGAACCGGACACTCTTGCCCGCGGTGCGGCCGATTTTGCGATGGACTCGGGGACAGGAGTGTCCCCGTCACGTCACGCGAGGCGCGTCAGCTCGCCCGTGCTGTCGCCGAGCTGCTGCGTCTTGATGTCCATGCGATTGAGCATCGAGAGCCAGAGGTTGTTCAGCGGCGTGTCCTTCGGATAAACGACGTGCTGACCCGGCTTGAGCGTGCCGCAACCGCGACCGGCGAGCAGCAGCGGAAGGTTGTCGTGGTTGTGGGCGTTGCCGTCGGAGTTGCCGCTGCCGTAGGCGAGCATGGTGTGGTCGAGCAGCGTGCCGTCGCCCTCCTTCACGGACTTGAGCTTGCCCAGCAGGTAGGCGAGCTGGGTGGTGTGAAAGCGGTTGATCTGCGCGATCTTCGCCTTCTTCTCCATGTCGTTGCCGTGGTGCGAGAGGTCGTGGTGACCTTCGCGCACGCCGATGAACGAATACGGCTTGTTGCTGCCCTCGTTTGCGAGAACGAAGGTGCAGACGCGCGTGGTGTCGGTCTGGAAGGCCAGCACCATGAGGTCGGCCATGAGCTTGATGTGCTCCTCGTAAGTCGCCGGGATGCCGGTGGGCGTGGCGAAGCCCTCGGGTGCCTTGGCCTCGGCGAATTTCCCGGCGCGCTCGATGCGCTGCTCGATGTCGCGGATGGCGGAGAAATACTCGTCGAGCTTTCGCTGGTCGCTGCGGCCGAGCTTGCCGTTGAGATCGCTGAAGTCAGCCTTCACCAGGTCGAGCACGCTCTTGCGCTGCGCGTCGCGCTTGGCGCGCTCGGCGGCGGAGCCCGCACCGAACAAGCGGTCGAAGACGAGCTTGGGATTCACTTCTTTCGGCTGCGGCTGGGTGGCCGAGCGCCATGACATCGTGGAGGAATAGACACAGGAGTAGCCGGAATCGCAGTTGCCCGCCATCGAACCGGCCTCGGTGCCGATCTCAAGCGAGCCAAGCCGTGTCTGATCCGCGAGCCGCGAGGCCGCGACCTGGTCCACGGAGACTCCAGCGCGGATGTCGGTTCCGTCAGTCTTGCGCGCCTGGCAGCCAGTGAGGAAAGCCGAGAGAGCGCGGGCGTGGTCACCGCCGCCGTCACCATTCGCGCGGGCCTTGTCAGCGGTGAGGCCGGTGAGAATTGAGAAGTCGTTCCGATACGGCGCGACTGGCTGGAGAATGGCGGGCAGTTCCTCCGGAAGCGCGCCTTCAGCCTTCGGCGTCCAGTCCACCATGTTCTTGCCGTTGGGGACGTAAAGGAACGCCATGCGGTTGGGCGCGGCCTTGCTGGCAGGCGTGTTGCCGGCGGCCCAACTGGTCATCGGCCCCATCGCTTCGAGCCACGGGAGCGCGAGTGTGGCACCAAGACCCTTGAGCGCAGTGCGGCGGGAGAGGATTGAGGATTTCATTGTTGTCAAATTGTCGGCGGTTTGGACGGCGAGGCAAGTGAATCCTTCAGCGGGAGTTCGTGGTCGGAAAAGAGCCGGCAAGCGCCTCAGTTCGCCGAACATTTTGATGGTTAATCGGGGCCGTTTCCTGTTCCAATCCCCGCCGCCTCGCGAACGAACCGCCGATGGGGCCGGCGTTTCCCTGAAGACCGCGCCCAACGCGCCGTCCGAAGCGGGGCTTAGGCGATGATTGAGCTAGAAACCGAGACCAAAACGGCCACCACCGCGGCGACGCGTCGGGGCCGTGCTGACTTGCACGCAGACTCTGGCGAACGGCCCGGCGTGCCATCGGTCGCCCAGGTCTTGGCCAGCCTCGGGGACGCGGGTTTCCGGCGAGACCACGGCTTGCGCTACGCCTATGTGGCGGGGGCGATGGCGAATGGCATTGCATCGGTCGAGCTGGTCGAGGCGATGGCGCGAGGTGGAATGCTCGGCTTCTTCGGCGCGGCAGGGCTGGGCAAGGACCGCGTGGAGGCGGCGCTGAACCGGCTTCAAGCGGAGATTCCCGGCCTGCCGTTCGGCGTGAATCTTATCCACAGCCCGAACGAATCCGAGCTGGAGGACGCGGTCGCAAAGCTCTTCATCCGGCGCGGGCTGCGGCTCATCGAGGCGTCGGCTTACCTGCGGCTCACCCTGCCGGTCGTGCGCTTCCGCGTCGCGGGCATTCACCGCGACGCCGCCGGGCACATCGTCACGCCGAACCGCATCATCGCGAAGGTCTCGCGGGTTGAAGTAGCCACCCAGTTTTTCTCCCCGCCGCCCGCTGAGTTCCTGAACGAACTCGTCCGCACCGGCGACCTCACCGCCGAACAGGCTGTGCTCGCAGCGCAAATCCCCGTCGCCCAGGACGTGACGG
>JBEBFV010000065.1:0-18966 GCA_040081795.1 Limisphaerales bacterium
CACCAACATGTCAGTCATCATCGAAGCCAACTACAGCAAGAAGATTGGTCTCCCCGGCTACAGCAGCCATCAATACATGCTCACGCTCCGCGCCGAGCTGACCGACCTCACGCAGGTAGGTCCCGAGAGCCAGCGGCTCCACGCGCTGCTCCAGGCCAGTGTGGACCGCGAACTCCAGCAGCCCGGCTGGCTCCCGCCGACGAATGGTGTTAGCGGCCACGCGCCGACGAACGGCAACGCCCATCGCCCGACAAACGGGAATGGCAATGGCAACGGTCACACCGACCGTTGGAACTGCTCGCCCAAGCAGCAGGCGCTCATCGTGAAAATCGTGGCGGAGAACCGCCTCGACAAGAACGACATCGAGCAGCTCGCCCAAGCGCGGTTCGCCAAGGGTGTGAAGCAGCTCAACACGCTCGAAGCCTCCGGGCTGATCGAGGAGCTGTTCGAGAAGTATCCCCGGCAGCGCGGCAACGGGCCGCAACGCTCGAATTACGCCATCCGATGAACGCCACCGTTGCACCTGCGGCAGACAAGCCGCGTTCGCTCGACGAACTCCGCGCCACGGTCAGCGCGTCGCGCCTGAACACCTGGCTCTCCTGCCGGCTGAAGTTCTACTTCCGCTACGTGTTGGGCATCACCAAGCCGCGCACGGCCGCGCTCTATGTTGGGCACACCGTCCATGGCGTGCTCAAACTGTGGAACCAAGCGCGGTGGCGGCGACAGGTGCTCACGCCCAAGGCGCTGCGGCAACAGTTCGACGCGCTCTGGCAGAGTGACCAGCAGAACGCGCCGGTGCAGTGGGATGATGGCGAGGAAGCCGAGGAACAGCAGACCGCGTGGTCACTGCTCGACCTCTACTTCCGGGCGTCGCCCATTCCGCCGAACGAACTCCCCGAGGCCGTCGAGGTTTCCGCCGAGGCTGACCTCACGAAACACGGCCTGCCCAAGCTCATCGGCATCCTCGACCTCGTGCGGGCCGGTGGCCGCATCGTGGACTACAAGACCGTCGGCCAGACGCCCACGGACGAGAAGGCGATCCACACCAACGAAGTGCAGCTCAGTGGCTACGCCGTGCTCTACCGGGCCAACACCGGCAAGACCGAGGGCGGCCGCGACCTGCACCAGTTGGTGAAGACCAAGACGCCCAAGCTCGTGGTCACGCAGCAAGGCCCGATGACGGAGCCGCAGCAGACGCGGCTGTTCCGCCAGATGGAGAGCTACGCGGAAGGACTCAGCCGGCAGGTCTTCGTTCCGTCACCCGGCATGCAGTGCTCCATGTGCAGCCACCTGGTCGAATGCAAATCCTGGCACTGACAACCCCAACAACCAACCCGGGAGCCCGGGCATCTTCACAGGTGCCCGGCTCTCGTCCTTCTCCAAAAATGTCCCTTGCATCGGGCGGACGTGTGCTATCTTCCGGTGTGGCTGACGTGGGCGTGAGTGTTAGTTGACAGTGTCGGTTGCAAGTCGGTCAGTTGAGTCAAGTCAGTTGACGGTGCAGAAGGCAGTTAGTCGGTTAGTAGATACGCCCACGCCAGCCCGTTCGTTTCCCCCCGTTCGCGCAGAGACACTTCCCCGCCCTGACCCGCATTGGGTCAACCACGCCCCCGCGCACCTTCGTGCTTCGTCAGATTTTCAACCCCAACAACCCAACCCCAGACGGGCCGGGGCGTTCACGCGCTCCGGCCCGTTTCATTTCCGACCATGCCTGAACTCCAACCCCGCAGCCCAGTCCGTTACCGCAATCATTTCCGCTGGCGCATCATGCCGCCGGACGGAGCCGCCCAACACGGTCTCTTCGACCGCTCCTTCGGCAACAAGCCGGACGCCCTCGCCTACCAGAAGCAGGTCAAGGCGCGTTATCCCGACCAGCCCTGCTGCCTGATTGATACCGGGCGCTGGTTCGATTCTCTCGGTCACATCATCCACTAACCAACCACAGAAAGGAACCCCATGACAGCCACGATGGAAGAACTGAAAACCACGAGCCTCTACTACCGCCAGGGCTCCAGCGACAAGGAGTATCATGTCCGGCTCGAAGCGAAGGGCGCGGGCTTCGTCGTCAACACCGCCTTCGGCCGGCGCGGCTCGACCCTGTCCGCGTGACATTCACTGATGTCAGCACCGAGGAGCGGGACCGCGTGCGCCGGCACCTTGAGGACTACTGCCAGCTCGACACGCTGGCGATGGTTTGGCTGGTCGCCCGGTTGGAAGAACTGGCACGGTGAGTCAGATTGAGGTTCATCGGCGCGAGTTTGCCACAGGGGGTAAGGTAACCGCCCTCAGCCCGAAAAGAAATCGGCGCACGAACGGACAAGGTGTCATCGAGCAGCTAAAACCCCAGCCCGATCTCAAGGCCTTGGCCAACTTGAGTTAACGCACTTGTTGTCCGCCGCGAGGAAACTCGGTTTCCAAAAACGCTCGAATCTGGACGGGGGTGCTGTAGCCGTTGCCGATGAGGATCTCCACGATGTCCTTTCCAGAGATGATGATGATGGGATGTCGGTCGTCACGCACCTCTGTGTAGGCCTGACGTGCAACTACGGATGTCGTCACCAAGACACCGAATTGCCGATGTCGCAGGCGAGAAATCAGTCTTGCAACGTCGCCCACGCCAACCGTTGTCGGATGCCGTCCGCCAATCTCAGGGGCATAGCACTTCGCTTCGAGTGCGAAGTCGACGTGGACTGGGTCGCACTCTAGGCCGAGGGTGTAGCGGCCAATAGCATCCCGACCGCCATCGACCACACCACGGGTTATCTGGTCGATCAGGACACGGCGGTCGTGCATTTGGTAGATCAGGGCTGCGAAAAACTCGAATCCGCGGGACCAATTTCGGAAGTATTCGTATATTGCTGCGAGAATCGCCATTTTTCTTGGAGTTTCGGGTGTCTGCTGGGCGGCTGTGCGAATGACAGTAGTGGGTTCCGCGTGCAGGGCGACGTATCTCCCAGTTTCGATCCATTCGGACCAGGCTGCCGGTGCGCGACCCGGAGCCCAGCCCCCATTGGTAGCCAGCTCCTGAAGACAGGGACGATCGATGACCGCAATGTCAAGGACGGTGAACACGGAACGGTAATTTTGAAAGCGTCTATTACCGGTTGTCTTCCATACCGCCATTAAGTCTTCTGTCTGCGAGAGGCTGGGATGCCCTGGCGCCACGAGGCCCTTAAATTGAACGGATCGTTGACTGTTGAGCGTCGGGTGTTTCCAGAAAATGAAGAATGGGGGAATCAAGTTGCGAACTGGCGGCATCGAGTGAAGCTGTTCATAAGTATTCCGGAGAATGCAGTTGCCGCCGCGAGGGGTGTCATGAAGCTCGTGACCTGGACGGCGGTTGTCACCGTAATAACGGAAGAGGCCGCGCTGGTAATCAATGGAGTCTGGCCAGTCCTGATTGTCGCCATCAGAATAGAGGACGACGTATCTCGGCTGCTCTCTTCGACCCGGATACCGGAATCCCCCCGAGTTTCCAACCCCGCTCAGGAGTTTGCAAATGGGGTCAGCACCGGCATGATTTTGGGGACCCCCTTCATAGACCTCATCGACGATGAGGTCCGCCGTTGGCAATGCTTCGAATGGAATTGGCATAGGTATCAGGGGTGCAGGCTTTGCTTGTTCGTAGGGTGGCCTTCGCGGGAAGCCGCGAACTCCTGCGAGTTCCAGATGAACAGCTTGCCTTTCACACGGATCTTTTCCTCGAACCAGCCCTGCTGCTCCGGCGGCAGCGCGTCAAAGGGCACTGGACGACCATCGAGATACTTCTCGCCATGAACCTCGGTGTCCGTCTCGACGACGCGCACCCAGCCCGCCTGCCACATGGCAGCGTAGGTGTCGTCATTATTTCCGTGCCAGTCGGGCCCAAGGATGGTCCTGGCCATGCCGGGGTGGCTGTGTTCCGCGGCCGTCGGCGTGCGGACGGTGCCGTCTCTCGCCAAGTATTTGCGTCTCATAGGTCAACGATGATTTCCAGAACGGTTACAGTCAGGGCTGTCGCTGAGAAGGGTTTTTGTGGTCCTGCGGTTTCGGGAGCGGAGGCAGCTGCGAGTGTTCGGCGCAGAACCATTCCTGAAATGCCAAGCCGTTCTTCCCCGCGCCATTGCGCCTGAGCAACCAGAGGTAGGCGCGGAAGTCTTCCAGCGAGCAGTCCGTCAGGGTGCGCCACGTCTGGTATGCTGGCGGCGAAATATCCGTCAGCTTCTCGAACAGGGCTGCCAGCTTGGCGTCGTCTTTGATGGCGCTCCACGTAAACAACTGGGAGACCAGCTCAACCCAGTCCTGGCGACTCCACGGTTCCGGCGCGGCTGGATTCAGCAGGCCGTCCAAGTCGCTCCGGCCAAGATGAACGAGGTGAGCGAACTCGTGCAGGAACACGAGCTGGCCGAGTTCGTGCACATGGTAAGGGCGCTCCAATTCTTCCGCCGCCCGGGCTATGGCATGCAGGAACAGCACGATCTGCGGGCTGTCCGGCCCGGCGTAGAGGCACGCACCCAGCGGGTCAACGACGTTATCGGAGGTGGGTTCCCAATACTGCCGGGCATCCACGCGGAAGTCCAAGGTGAGCATTACGGAGTGCATGCGGGTGCTGCCCAGCATCTGGTTGATCGCGCCGGGCCGGGTCAGCCACCGGGGATAGACCAGGTCGCTGAGTTTGCCCACGGTGGTCCCCAGCACGTGGAGCATCCAGGCCGAGTAGTATTCGCCGCTGGGGGTGAAGTGGATATACCTTGGCGAGAGCCGTTTCCCTTCGGCTACATCGGCGAATTCAAATTCGTGGATCAAGTCCGCCCTCACGCGCTCCTGCTGTTCGGCGGTGAGGCGCTGGTTGAACGCGGTGATGATGGCCTCGCTGGCGGCCTCGAAGTCCACGACGTAGTCCTGGCTACGGCTGCGCAAGGAGTCAAAGAAATCTCCGATCAACGGCCAGTGGGTCTCACCGCGGAGGTCTCCCGCCGCGAGGCCCATCAGGCGTTGAAGCCGCTCACCTGCCGGCAGATAGTTCAGCCCGATCTCTCCGAATTTGTCCGGGCACGCCACCAGCAGGCGGTCGAGCAGTTCGTCATAGCTCAAGCTGGCAAGCTTGTCCGCGTATTCGCCCACCGTGCCCTCCGGGCCGGTCGGGTCGTCCTTGAGTTGCTTGCGATAGGCGTAAACCAACGCGGTGATCTGCGGTTCGTGGTGGAAGGGTAATTCTCTCATCGGCGTGGTGGGCGGCGGATGTTTGGAAGTCTGGGTTAGCGGCGAAAGCCCATGGTTGGCTCGGCTGGAATTCCATCGGTGGAGTCCATCCCCCGGTAAATGTCCGCGAGGCTGAACTCCGGCCCCTCGGGCAGCGTGAGGCCCTTGGCTTCGGCCAGTCGTTGCGCTTCGGCCCGCGTCAGGCGGCGGAACTGGCGGTAGCCGAGCATACGGCCACGGCGCGTGATGGCCGGGTCCAACTTATCGAGCGAGGCGTTCACGGTGGCAACAATCTGCACTTTCATGGAGTCGCCCAGCAGCCCGTCGCTCATGTTCAGGAGGTTACTCACCTGGTCGTCGTTGCTTCCGCGACGCTTTCCCAGAAGCGCCTCGGCATCCTCCAGGATGAGCAGGTTGTTCAGGCTGGAGCGGTAGTTCTGGGCCGCCCAGAACACTGGCATCTCCGGGCTGCCAAGCATGTTGAAATGGGAGGTTGGCACCAGGAACGCACGGTGCGTCTTGCCCAGCCGCGCCATCAGGTGGCGGAGGAACGTCGTCTTGCCCACACCGGGGTCGCCGCGCAGCACCACCAGTCCGTTGGGCTGGTTTTGCAAGCGCTGGATCAGTTCAGCCTCCCAGAGGACAAAGTCGTTGCCGTAGTGGAGAGCTAGGTCATCAGGCGAGTGCAGGGACGCACGCGTCAAGGACACTGGGTGGCGTTGCACCCCTTCGCGCCCGTAGCTGAGAAGATGGTAGTTTGGCAGTCCCGCCTTCGGCGGCTTGGCGAAGCGGTGGTTCAAATCCGTGAGCACCTGGGCGGCCACGGTGGGGCACGCCGCATGGACATGGACGGTGTATTCATCGAGGTGGACAAATACGTCGCCGGGCAGATGGAACAGCAACTCACGCTGACGGACCAAGGGCGGCACATCCTCGTCGAAGCAGTGCCCGGCCTTGCTGCGGATCAACTGAGACTTGAGTTCCGCCACGAGGAGCGGCTTGTTCCAGCGCACGGCCGCGGAGTGAACGTGATAGGGCTTGTGGGCGAAGTGCCGCAGCACGGGCGTGAGGAAGTAGACCGACTCGTCGGCGGGCAGGTTTTCGAGGTAGGGGGGAGAGGCTTCCATGGGAAAAATGAATTCAGGGTTCAGCCACCGAATGGCAGGCCGCTCCGCGTGGCCGGCGGGCCGGTTTCGGGCGTGTCAGAAAACGGAGCCGCTCCGGGCTCACATGGGAAAAATCCTTGTGTGGACCAGTCCAGTCCCAGTCGTAGGGGATGGCGAAATACGCGCCGAGCGCCACCACTTGGGGTTTGGCGCGATTCTCGTGCACGGCGCGGCCGAGCGGAGTGGTGCGTTGGCGGTTGTGGATCCAGTTGCAGCCGGCAAATCCGTAGTCCGAACCCACGAGCGCGATGCCCCACGGGGCGATGCGTTGCAGCTTGAAAAGCGTTACGTAGGCCGCGTAAGCCTCGACGTGCAGGTAGAACAGCGTCAGTTCGCGCTGGCGCGGGTCGTCGCGCAAAGTCAGGCGATACTCGCGGCCCCAGCGTGCGTCCTTCCCATACCACGCCCCCTCATACTGCTGGACTTCTCCGGCGGTGAGGCGGGGTGGATCGTAGAGCCAGCCGGGGTTCAGGTGGGAGACATCGAGGTCACGTGAGCTGTGAATCTCAAGGCCGTGCCAAGGGGCGTTCAAACCATAAGCGGGGTCTTCAACCTCCGCGATGCCGCGTCCGTAATCGCAATAGACGAAGGTGTCACAATACTCGTGGAGCTGGCGCAGGAAACCAAAGTCCACGCCGCAGCCCGGATAGAAGAAGGTCGTGCGGGCAGTCTGGCGCAAGTGGCGACGCAGCGGGCAGACCGGCACCAGCCGGCGGGGCGGGTTCTGGGCGGCTTCGGCAGCACGTTGCTGTTCTGCCTCTTGCTCTTCGCGCTGAGAAATCAAGGCCGTATCAATGTCAAAGTCGGGCATAGGGTTGATCTGTTTGAGGTTGTCGGTTCAAAAGTGTCATTGCTGCGTATCTGGCTTCACCACGGACAGGCTCCGGTGCGAGGTTCCGCATTTTCCGGCGGCTCTTTGGGTGGACTCGGCGACCTGCTTCACGGTTTTGCCGCTGCGCTCCTGATTCTTGAAAAAACGGCGCTGGGCGGTGGTGAGCTTGCGCGGAGACTCGTATTCCAGCGTCCGCTCGGTCTCGACGACGCGCACATAGCCGAGGCGAAACATGGCTTCGTAAACCGCCGCGATGTTGCCGTCGGTCTCAGTCGCCGGGGCCGAACCCGCCGGTTGCGCCAAGACATGTTTGGCGATTTCGTAGTGACCTTCGCCGGGCTGCCCTTGCAGTCGGAAGGTCTTGGCTCCATTCGCGTCGAGAAAATACTTGGTAGTCATCGTCGGTGGTCGGTTTCGAGTTTCCTGATTCAGTCATCCAGTCGTCCGCCCAAACCGCTCAACCAGCTCGGCCAGTAGCGTGCTGGCAGCCTCGTCGGAGCCGGCGAACACGGTGAGCTTGCGCCCGTCCAGCAGCACGTAGGCATCCGGTCCCGGATCATGGAGGAGCACCTGATGGACGTGTCCGTCAGCGCCGAGAAGCGCAGGAGCGGTTGGAGATCCGTGCCGCTGCCGGGGTAGAAGAACGAGCGGCGAAATTGTTCGGTCGTGAGGGACATGGTTTCGATTGAGTTCAGGGTTGGTTGCAACGCAGCGTGAATTCGGGTGCTGGTCTGGCGGACATTGCCGGCCCCAGCACGATCTGGGGGCACCATAACCGCTAGATATACCAAACGCAATCTAAATATGTTACCTCCTTTAACCTAACACTTGCTCTACGCTGGCGCTCATGGCAATCGTTAGCCCCGTGAACAAGATTATCGGTCCCCGATTCGGAGTGGTGAGCCTGGGTGGAATTTTTATCGCCGAGCGGGAAATCGCCCGCCGCCTGCGTGGTGAGATTCTGCCCGCCGCTGACCTCTCCTACGAAGAAGCGCTCCTGCTGCTGGAGGTTTATGGGGCCTCGGCGCTCCAGTGGGATCACCTCAACCCGGGCGGCGGAGCCGTGTCGCAAGCGGCACTGCAACGGGAGCTGAACTGTAGCCAGGCCCATGTCTCGCGCAAACTGGAGCGCTTTCGCCAGAAACGCTGGGTCGAGACTGTCACCGCCAAGGGCGAGCGTGCCTGCGGATTCCGAACCACCGGTCCGGGCAAACAGCTCGCCAGGCGAGTTTGGGACGATTGTCTCGTGCTCGCCCAACGGGTCACGGCCGGCGCGAAACCGCCCGACCTGCGCACGCATCTCCGAGTCAACCAACTAATCCGGGAGAAACTCCGATTGCACGCGCTCGACCGCCTGAATCCGATTGCCTGGGAGGGACCGATCGACAATCTGCTCAGCATTCTGGATGTGCGGCGGGACTTGGTGGGGCAGATCCATCTCTCGGTCCTCAGTGGTTCAGGGCTGACCATCGAAACCGCCGACGTGCTCGTGGACCTCTATTGCGCCAAGAACGGCGGGCAGGACCCGTCAGCCGACGAGAACGGTTTCGTCTCCTATCAGGAGTTGAAGACCGGCCTGGTCCATTGGCAGACGGTGACGGCGACGCTGCTCTCGCAACGGCTCGCCGTCTTGAGCGGTCAGGGGCTCGTCGAGCGGAAGGGCGGCCGCGGGAAGAACTTCGTGAAAATCACGGACGCCGGCGTGGGCAGAATCAAGGGGGTGTTTGAACGCTACGACAATCTCGGCAAACACGTGCTGGACGGGGTTTCTCCAGCCGACCGGGATACGCACTTCAGAATCAACAATCTGATCCGCAGCAATCTCGACCCTGCGTGGGCATGCACGCAGGCCGCACGCGGAACGCCCGGGGCGTGAACCCTAGTTTAGCAACCCGGTGGTGTGGAGTCCGGGAAGTCGAAGCGGCGGCCCAGCGGACGGTCCAGATCGTGCATGCTCCCCTTCAGCCTCACGGGGATTTTGAAAACACACTGGCGAGCACCTTGGCGTAGTTGGCGACTGAAGGCCGGATCGTCGCGCAACTCAGCCGGGCCTGGGACGAGTGGAACACGCACAACATCGCGCCGCTCTGGCACGGCAGCCCCACGGAGGATCCGACAGCGCCAGCACGGCCTGCACCTGCGAAGGCAAAGGGCAAGTAGTCCACCCGCGCTGCTCCAAGTGGTTCAGCCCCGTTTGCGTCCCGCTCCGACGCTCCGCGCCGGGACGCACGTCCCATGGGCCGTGCTGACCCGAGCGCGGAAGAAGCCTGCTTCACGGTTTCAAATGCTTTGCAAACCACTGGATCGAGTTCTCCAACATGCGCGGGGTGAAGCGGTGGGGCACGTCTGGTTCCAGGTCCACGACCAGCCGGTCGGCCGCTTCAGCGTAAAGGGGCTTGAGTGCCGCCACGAATCGCGTTGCGCCATCCGGCGGGACCTGTTTGTCCACCGCCCCGCTCTGAAACGCGATGGCCGGCCGGTGGGCATAGAGTTTCAGGTGGGTGAGCGGATTGCGCCGGTCGTAGTCGGCCTGCGCGGCGGCGTCCGGCTCACCAGGCGGTTCAAAGGAGCCGGGGCGCAGCCAGTCCGGCGTGGCGACGCACGCGGACACCACGATGATCCGTCGGTCCACCCCGGCGGCCGCCACTGCGATGTCCCCACCCATGGAGATGCCGCCCATCCCTACCTCGGGGCGCACGCCGAGGGTCTTGACCGCCCAGTCAATGACCTTGGGAGTTTCCTCCGCCGTGCGGGCCAGGATCGGCCAGAAGTATCGGCGAATGTTGCCGCGCACGCGCTTGACCAGATCCTCCCTGGATTCGATGCGGCGTTCGCCGTGCTGGTAAGGGTCAAAGCTCAACGCCACGAATCCACGCTTGGCCAGCTCCCGGAGCGGTGCTTCGACTGATTCCTTCTGGCCGCTGAAGCCGGTGAGCCAGATCACCAAGGGGCGGCCTTTGGTCTCCTTCGGCGCGATGACCAGAACAGGGATCTCGCCGACCATGGCGTGGATGGTCTGCAGTTCGCCGGCCTTCTCCTGGGCGATGGCTGAATTGGTAACGAGACTCAGCGCGATGAAGGCAAGTGCCGCGAACCAACCACGCCGCGTTCCCATGGTCGCGCACCGGGTTATTGGCGAGTCTGCCAGTCGTTCAGTGTGCATACCGGCAGGAGAGCAGATGGAGCGACGGGTGGCAAACGATTGCCGGGCGAGATCAGCGCGGTGGCGAGAAGTCGTCGCTTGTGCCGCCTTGGTGCGGCGATGTGCAGCTGGTTTCGTTGGCAGGATTTCTTGCCGTGGCCAAGTCTAAGGCCTGGTTCACTTCGCCCCGATGCAATGCAACTGCGACCAGGTGCGGATGAACATCCGCCTGCCGGCAATGGCCGGCGTGCTCTGGCACAGCTCGCCAAGCGGGTTCGAGCCGAGCAGTTGGAACTTGTCCCCGACAGCAACCGCGAAAACTTAGCCGCTTTTGTCCACGGCGAACAGTTTGTCACCGGGGCATACGGGGCACCAAGGAATTCCCCCTCCACGCGCTCCGACCAGACCACATCACCGGTCGCCGGCTTGGAGCGGGTGACGATGCCTTGGTCACTCCAGGGGGACGCACACCGAGATCGGTTCGTGCGGCTTCAGGCAGCCTTCGCCAACTCGACCAACCGGGCGATGCCGAAGTCCGGCGTCGGCGCAGCCGCCGGCACCATCGTGGGCAGAGCATCCAAGGCGAAGGACTGGCCGCAGCGGACGCAGGTGGCCCGCGTGGCGAGAATGTCCGTCGGCGTCGGCGTCGGCTGGCCGCAAAGCGGGCAGGTGATGTCCATGTGCTCGGTCCCGGCGGAATGCGCCTCCCGGTTGGTGATTCGCGCTGTGAGTATCAAGTCATCCATTCAATAGAAATCTGCCCCGTGTTCGCTGCACAGTCACTGCCGCCCCGGCGGAATGGTGTAAAACGTCATTGCCTGTGCCGGAGCACCCACGAGTATCCGGCCATGGCCACCGTCGATAATGGTTCAGACGTGCAAATCTCCGAACAGGCTGGGGCTGTTCGCTACGCAAGCAGTCCGCGTCGCAGGTCCCACCCCGACACCTTGCTCATCCACGATTTTACAGTGAGTAAGGTGGCGGGCAACAGCTTGCCTACCGAGCCGGAAGCTCTTGCCGGGGCTCTCATGCAGCGATTCTTGGACGTCTACGAGCGTTCCCGCCAGCAAGCCGGGGGTTCCGCAGCGACGGCAGACCCTGCAAACACGATATACCTCTTCACTGCAACATTGATGAGGCACTTGCATCACCTGATCAATCAGGGCGACCCACGGGCAGCTGCAGCGCTTGCACATTTATCCACGAGCGGAGTGATGATGCTCAATGAGGTCGCGCTGAATAGGCCGGAACTCCTGAAGGAATACGCAGGACATTGCGTGAGGTGGCCAGTGTTAGCGTCGCAGTCTAGCGTTTATCGGCATGATTTTGAGCGCATCAAAGCGCAAATAGGCTTGGGAGAGAAACCATTCTTTACTGAGGAGGTGGCATTTTCGCTTATCCAGCATGGGTCAGGAGAAGGTGAACCGGGTTCCAAGGCGCTCCGAGGGGCCGCTATGGTCCTGCTGCTGCGTATTGAGCATTTTCGGCAATCCCATCTGCGAGAAGTTATCTCGGATCCACCACCCTACCCAACACCGTCCAAGAAGATCGTCAAGGCCATCACCGATCTGCCGGACTTTGGGGCACAACAATCGTGGACCGCGTGGCACGCGGTCGCTTGGCAAATTGTGCGCGAAGACAGCAATGGAAAGCCAGAGAAGTCGGACTTCTGGGGACACTACAGCAAGCAACTGAGGGCTAAAGAAGCACGGCGTCGCAAGTTCCCCACCCGCTTTCCGCACTTAGCCCCACTATTTCCCAGCCGCGAACGCGAAGTCATTCAACGACAGCTCAAGCGGGTGATCAGGAGCCTCGCCAAGTCGGGACTACCCCTGGTTGACCTCAATTCGCCGTTTCCTTGGTGAGATGACTTTGGCAAAGCGCTAAGGCAACTGGCTCCTTCTCGGGCTGGGAGGGCTTGTCTCGCAGTGACAACTTTCTGTCGCTGCTTTTTCAGGGAGTCACAGCAGGGGGCATTTCGTGATTCGCTGCGGGCCGCATGAATGCACCGTGTCGCCCGTCAACGCCGAACAATGACAAACCCGCCATCGCACCGCCTACGGTCGAGAGCCTATTGCGCAACGTCCCCGTCGTGCGGCCCGAATGGATTCGATTGCCGCCACCCGGCCTGAGATGCCCGTGGTCGGGACTCAGTAGATCCAGTCTGTGCGGACTGATCTT
This sequence comes from Limisphaerales bacterium, assembly GCA_040081795.1. GTDB lineage: Bacteria > Verrucomicrobiota > Verrucomicrobiia > Limisphaerales > SXTU01 > SXTU01. The sequence continues at coordinate 12,503 of JBEBFV010000065.1, forward strand.
ACCGACCGTAATAAACGGGTTCAAACCACAGGTCGAGAGCCGCGTGCTTCGCCGGCGAGGGGCACGAACTGGGATAAGATGGGTGTCGTATGACAGCCTCATGGAGTTCATCCGGGGGCTTCCCTCCGGGGCAGAAGAGCCGCAGTCACGGCAGGAGGGCTCGGAATGACCGCCGAATCTCTCACCCCCGGTTCAGGCAACCGGACCCGCTTCCAGCCGCGAACCCGGCTGCGGAAGTTTTCGGTCGAGGAGATCGTCGCCGACAAGCGACTTCAAACCCGGGCCGGTTTGAATCAAGCCGTGGTCCGCGACTACGCCGCAGCCATGCTGAAGGACGCGAAGTTGCCCCCACTTCTGGTCGCCATGATCGACAACATCCCCTACACGGTGGATGGCTTCCACCGCCACGAGTCGGCGAAACGTGCAGGATGGACCGAAATCCAAGCTGACGCTTTCGAGGCCACTTGGCCGCAGGCGTTGGAGGTAGCGTTGGGCGCAAATAGGACGCATGGCTACCGACGAACAAACGCGGATAAGCGCAGGGCCGTGACTTTGGCGTTGAACACGCTCGGCGACTGCTGGGGCGATAAGGTCATCGCCGATCTGTGCGGAGTGGCGGATCGCTTCGTTGCCAAACTGCGCAAGTCCGGGGGGGCGAACAGTTCGCCCCCTCAGCGGATCGGGCGCGACGGCAAGCTCCATAAAGTGCGACCGGTTTCAGCTCTGGCGGCCAAACTTCCGGCATCGGGCGATCCAGCCGTGCCGCCGCAGGAATCAACCTGCGCCGACCCTAGGGATTCGGAGCAAACCGCTGCTTCCACCAACACGAGCACTCCCGTCACCCCGAAGGCTAAAGCAACGACTGCCACATCAATCGAACCAGCGGCTCTGGTCCGAGCTTACGTCGCAGCGATCATTCGCTATTACCCTGCCGCGCTCAGGGAGATCGAAGCCGTTTTAGAAACCCAGTTGGCGGAAATCCGCTTGAAGGGAAGCCCCACCGTGCCGGGCAGCGGCTCGGGGGCACCCGCCGAGGCCAAGTAGCCTCTTTCTTCACTCTCAGTTCGATTGCAAACCATACACGACAAAAGCACATGAAAAGACAAAACAGACAAACCATCACCCTGCCACTCAATCCGCGCGACGAAGCTCGTTTCCATTCAAAAATTGATCGGCACGGGCCGGACGAGTGCTGGCCTTGGCTCGCCGGTGCGCAGAGTGGCCATCCACGATTCAAATTACGTGGGGCTACGGTTTTCGCCCACGTTCTCGCCTACGCACTGGCGACCGGCGAACAGCCGGGGCCAGGGCAAGCAGTTCTGCACCCCAAGTGCAAGAACAAGTCGTGCTGCAACCCGGCTCATCTTGCGATCGGCCTCCCGTGCTTGGGAACCGAGGAGAACTTGGCTGAGAGGTTTTTCAAACATGTGATCTGGGACGAGAATCATCCGAAGCACTGCTGGGAGTGGAAAGGCACGAAATCGCACCAAGGGTATCCGAAGATTAAGGTCAACGGACGCCCCACGCTGGCCAGTCATGTGATTTTCTTTCTGATTTGGGGGTGGTGGCCGAACCGGAGCCTTGGGATGTTGCACAAATGCAACAATCCAGGCTGTGTGAACCCATTCCATCTCCGGGAAGGAACACAACGGGAGAACTGTGAAGACAGAGACGCCGCCGGCCACACCACTCACGGCAAAAAGTGCCACACTGCCAAACGCACCCCCGAGGAGGTAGTTTGCATCCGCAGAACCGCTCGGCAGCATCAGGGCGTAGCTGGCATCAATATCGGGCTCGCCAGATTTTATCGAATGACGCACTCCGCAGTGGCCAGCATAGTTCGTTGTAAGTCGTGGAAGCGCGTTCGAGATGAAGACTTTCCCGATGTGCAGCCGATGCCGTTGGAGAAGCTCGACATCCGCGAGCTAAAGGGCGAGCGATGCCCAAAGGCGAAACTAACTGAACGCCAGGTCCAGGAGATGCGCTACCTCCACGACAAATGTCGGCGTGAACGCGGGACCCCAAAAATCATCGCACGACTATTTTCCATGGGCACCCCGATGACCGGGCGAATCGTGAGTCGAAGGGCGTGGACCCACGTTCAGAACGACTTCGCGGGGCTGGAGTATCTTCACGACTATTTCCTGAAGGACGAACGGGGCGATCCCATTTTCAACAAGATCTCCTTGGAGGCAGGAGCTGTAGGGAGGAAGTTGCTGCGAGAACCCTTGCCAGCACTTCGGCATCAGGCTCCGAGCCTGCGCAAAGCCGCTGAGCGGGCTATGCATTGATGCGCTGCACGGGTAACATGGGGCCACCGTCCGTGACTTCGGCTCGCACCTCCTAGTCGCTACGAGTTGGGTCGCTCCCTTGCTCAGTCCCTCCATCCCTTTCAGGATGCACGGATACTCGTGAGACAGCTGGGGCGTGAGGTCGTCATCGGTGACGGTCTCTTCAGGGAGGATCCTGCGAAGGAAGCCTTCCTCGTAGATGCGGCGCTTGAGCATTTTGGAACCCTCGGCCGAGGCGAATTTGACTTCGCCCTGATCGTGATCCCGCAACCGCTGCAGAAGCTCCTTGTTGTGCTGGCGAATTTGCGCCGGCGTAAGGATTTCAGTTTCCATGATCTTGTAGATTTTCGGAATTGCGGTTGATGCTTAGGCCAGCTCGAACGCCGGCGTGCGAGGAATCCACCGGGTCATCCAGGTAAGAACCAGGACCTTGCCGGCGCTGTCGCGCGTCGAGTTGCTGTCAATGTTGGCCGTGTCGATCTTCCCAGCGCGGGTGGTGAAACCCACGACGTCGGTCATGACTGTGACCACCGGAGTGGTCTTGACCTGGCCGACCGCCAAATGGCCCTTGCCGCCGGCAGTGCCGGAGACTTCGGGGATGAGGGGGACGCCGCCGCCGATGGTTGCCGAGGTGAGGAAGAACGCCGTCTGAACTTCGTAGTCCCCGGCGCATGAGAGCCCGAGAAGCAACCCAATGGAACTAACGGTGAGATCTGCCTGGTCATGGTAGGCGATGTAGGGAACCTTCCCTGCAGGGACGCCTTTGACCCACTCGTTACTGCTATCGAGTGAGATCAACATGCCGGACAAGATACCCTCGCTGGCCTTGGGTTTGGCGGAGTAACTGAGCGACTGCGGCTCATTCCCCTTGAAGCCACGAAGGACTCCAAGACGGGGATTAGCACGGGTCGCGGTGCCGTAGGTAGGCATAGTCGTTATTCCGTTTCTTGTTTCTTGTTTACTGCCTCACCGCACACGGTGCGCTGAGTTCGGCGGCAACAGGCCGCAAAAGTGTTTTCATCATACCCAGCGTCCATCGCCCTCTTGGGGCTGCTCCGACTTCACCCCGCCGCCCTCATTGAGGGCACGCACCCGGGGCATGCTGCCAGCGACCTTGATGAGAAGCTGGATCGCCACATTGGGGTCGCCCTTGATGGACGCCGCAATCTTGGTGGCATCGGCTTCCTCATCCGCCGCAGGGCTGCCTCGGCACGGGTGCGCCGGTTAGGCTCGGCTGCGCCCAAGTCCCGCAACCATGCGTTCAAAGGCCGGGGCTCGCGGGCTGGCTCCTAGTTGGAAAATACAAAGGCGAGCACGGCGACGGAAAACAACCCCATCACGAGCCAATAACTCCTGTCGGAATGGTCTTTGGCTGTTGTCTTCGTGCTGGAACCAATACGCTCGCATCGTCACTGAAGACAAGCACCCGCCTCGATTCTGAACGGCTTTTAATGTTCCGTTCGGAATTCTTTAATGTTCGGGGCTGACGCTGTCGGTCGAACACAACATGCGATTGCTGCTGGCAGAAGATGACCGGAAGGTTTCGGACTTTGTGGCGCGCGGGCTGCGCGCCGAGCGGTTCGCCGTGGACCTGGCCTTCGACGGGCAGAGCGCGTGCGAGTTCGCCACCAGCTTCCAATACGACGCCGTCATCCTCGACCTCATGCTGCCGGTTTTGAGCGGCACGGAAGTGCTCAAGCGCATCCGCAAGCACACGCCCGACGTGCCGGTTCTAATTCTGACCGCCAAGGATGACACCGCCACGAAGGTCGAGAACTTCGAGGCGGGCGCCGATGATTATCTCACCAAGCCGTTTGCCTTCGCGGAGCTGGCCGTGCGGGTGAAGGCGCTTTTGCGGCGCGGTCCCGTGGCACGAGGCAGCACCCTGCGCGTGGCCGACCTCGAACTGGACCGGCTCACGCAACAGGTGCGCCGGGCGGGAACGCGCATTGAACTGACCGGCAAGGAATACGCGCTGCTCGAATACCTCATGGCCCACGCGGGCCGCGTGCTGTCGCGCACCATGATCATCGAGCACGTCTGGGACGAGAGCTTCGAGGGCCTGACGAACATCGTGGACGTGTATGTCCGCCACCTGCGCGCGAAGGTGGACGACCCCTTTGCCACCAAGCTCATCCGCACCGTGCGAGGCGTGGGCTACAGCCTGAGCGAGGACACCCAAGGATGAATCCGCGCTCCATTGGCTTCCAGCTTACCGCCTGGTATGCGGGCGTCATGGCCGTGGGCTTCGTGCTGCTGGGCGGCTTCATGTATCTGGGCATGAAGCATCACCTGGAGAAAAACCTCCGCGAGACGCACACCAAACGCGCGGGCGTCATCTCCGAGACGCTCGTGGCGCGCGTCGCGCAACTGGGCGAGGCGCACGTCATCCAGGAAATCCGCGAGAGCTACGCGCCTGAGCTGAACAACCGCTTCATCCGCGTGACCCGGCCAGATGGCACTGTCCTCTACGTATGTGGCGTGCCGACGGATTTGAGTTTCGACCCGGCCAAGGTGCCGCCCTCGGCTGCGACGGGGCCGCGGGTTTACGCGCGCGTGGAGTCGCCGCCGGACAGTGAAAGCCTGCTGATTGTCACTGGCCCCGTGCCGACGGCGGCGGGGACGTTCCGTGTCGAGGTCGGCGCGTCGCTGGGGCCGGTGCAGGCGGTGCTGCGCGAGTGGCTGGTGACGTTCGCGCTGGCGTTCCCGTTCCTGCTGGCGGGCGCGGCGGGCGGCGGCTGGTTCCTCGCCCGGCGGGCCTTGGAGCCGGTCCGAAAAATCATCCATGCCACCGAGCAGATTTCCTCGCACAATCTCGGCGAGCGCCTGCCCGTGCCGCGCACCGGCGACGAACTGGAACGGCTCTCCACCGCGCTGAACCAGATGATTGCCCGATTGGACGAGGCCTTGAGCCACAACCGCCGCTTCATGGCCGACGCCTCGCACGAGCTGCGCACGCCGCTGACCATCCTGCGCGGCGAGCTGGAGGCGATGTTGCCGCAGACTGACGGCGCACCCGAGTTACAGGAGCGCATCGGCAGCGTGCTGGAGGAAGTCGAACGGCTGGCCAAGATTGTCGAGCATCTCTTCGCGCTCTCGCGGCTCGACGCGGGCGAGGCGCAGGCCGAGTCGGTGCGGTTCGACCTCGGCCAGCTCGTGGCCAGCACCGCCGAGCAGATGAGCCTGCTCGCCGAGGACAAGCAGGTGTCGCTCAACTGCCTCGCCCCGCGCGCCGTGAGCGTCGAGGGCGACCGCGCCCGCCTCAAGCAGGTCGTCGTGAACCTCCTCGACAACGCCATCAAATACACGCCGCAGGGCGGCTCCGTGACGCTCTCGGTCGTCGCCGCGCCGCATGTCGGCAAGGCGCTGCTGGAAGTGACGGACACGGGCATCGGCATCCCCAGTGGCGCGCTGCCGCATGTCTTTGAGCGCTTCTTCCGCGTGGACAAGGCCCGCTCACGCGAGCTGGGCGGGGCCGGCATCGGCCTCTCCATCGTGAAGGCGATTTGCACCGCGCACGGCGGGCAGGTGGAAGTGGCGAGCGAGGAAGGGCACGGCGCGCGGTTCCGCGTGCTGCTCCCGCTCGCGGAAACATCGGATGAAACCAAGGGCAAACCAAATGCAGGATAGACTAATGACACTCCTCGATTCCCGAACCACCTGGCTCGGCCTGGCTGCCGCGCTCGTGCTGGCCGCCACCGGCACCGCGTGCAAGAAAGCCGTCGGCAGCGAAGCCTCCAAAGGCAGCGCCGCCGCAGCTCCCGCGCCAGTCGCCGTGGCGAAAGTCACGCGCGCGGACATTGCCCGCGAAGTCGTCTTCGACGCGGAGTTCCGCCCCTTCCAGGACATTGACCTGCACGCAAAGGTCGCTGGCTTCGTGCAGACGATGAACGTGGACGTGGGCGACCGCGTCAAGGCCGGCCAGCTCCTCGCCACCATCGAGGTGCCGGAGTTGAAGGAGGACCTCGAACGTGCCAGTGCCACCGTGAAGCGCGCGCAGCAGGACGTGGTCAAGGCGCAGGAGGACGCGCTGCGTGCTGACGAGGACATCCGCCGCGCCGAGGCCGAAATCAAACGCGCGCAAGCCACCCACGCCGAGGTGAAGCTGACGTTCGGTCGCATCGCGAGCGTGGCGAAGGAACAGCCCGGCCTTGTGTCACAGCAGGACATTGA
>JBEBFV010000445.1:0-5325 GCA_040081795.1 Limisphaerales bacterium
CGTAGCGCTGGCTGTTCACCACGGTCAGGTCCAGCTCATAGGCCACCGAGGATTCCTTGCCGTCGAGCGACTGGCGCACGGGCGCGGGCAAGTCCTCGAGGCGGATGGACTGGTTGGGCAGGAAACGGTTTTGGATGTCGAGGTAGTTCAGGATTCGGACGTTTGGGTTCACGTAGGGGTCGAACCCGAGTGTGCGCAGTTCGGTGATGGTTGTCTGGCCCGGCGTGATGCCGTCGAACGCGGCCTTGGCGGCGGCAAAGTCCGGCCAGGGCGACTTGGCGACGCTGTGTCCGCTGGAGTGCATGGAGGCGCAACCGGCGGCGAAGAGCATCGCCAGCGCGCAGGGGAGGAGCAGGAGTTTTTTCATAATGAGTGACGTTGAATGAAAAGAACGGGAGGCCGGACGAGGCCGGCCCGCAGTCTCCGGCCTGTCCCTCCGAGCTGCGCCGAAGACTGCGGGAACGTAGGCCCTATCGAGTGCAGCGCACTCCGGTCTAGTCCCGATTGCGGGTGAGGAAACGGGGCTTATGTTCCCCGTGAGCCGACTCGCGGAAAGGCCGGTCCGGCGGAGGGAAAGCCGCACGCAAGGGGGTTCAACGGCTTCCGTGCAATGCGAACGAGAGCGGGGTGAGCCTGGATGAAGGCAAACGTGCCCGGTCAGACTTCACAGGTTCAGGTCGGTCACTTCTTCGCCGGAATGTCCGTCGTCTCGGCGGGCTTGGCTGGGGCAGTCACAGCGGAGGATGGCTGTGCCTCGGCCTTGGTCGGGTCGGGCGTCTTGAAGAACGCCATCACGGCAAGCACGACGCCGAGGGCCGCCAATCCAACGCCGGCGCGGGCGAAGACGGCGCTGCCGGTGAGAAGCGTCAGCGAGCACAGCACCACGGCGACTTGCAGCGCGATCTCCGCGCGGTCGAAGGCGTCGTTTTTTTTGCCGGCCAGCGCAGCCTCGGCCTTGGTCGTGTCGGCTTCCTTGAGAATGTCGTCGTTCTCCTTCTTGTATTCGGCGTTTTTCTCCTGGAGCTTTTTCTTGAGCTTGCCCATGGCCTCACGCTGGGCGTCGGTGGGGCTGGCGAGCAAGTCGAGGTCGATCTGGCTGATGGCCTGGTCGTTGAGTGCGCCTCGGATGCGCTTGGCCTGATACCAAGCATAGCCGTTGGAGGCCTTGACCTCGTTGATGATCATGTCGTTCGCCGCATTCTTCCCGTAGGAGGACACGATGGCCATCACGACGGCGATGATCGCGATCTTGATGCCGACTTTTTTGTCAGCGCTGTTACCGGACTCGGTGGGGATTTCAACTTCTGGCATAGACTTCGTGCGTGGAGACAGGGTTGTGACCGGGATTTCGGACGCGACGGGTTCTGTCGCGGGCGGGTGAGTAGCAACGGCGGTGGTTGTTGCCAAGCGAATTGAGCACCGCTGCCGTGGATGATGCCGGAAACCCCTACGCTGCCGCCGCCGTGGGGAGCTTGTCAGCCATCGCGCACAGGGTCCGGTAATACTCATCCCGTTCGAGTCCCAGCGCGGCGGCACCGAACGCTTCGGCGTCTTCGGGCGTGGCGAAGTCGCCGTAGTTCACCGCGACCAACTGGTAGAGCACCAACGCCGGCACAGCGTCCAAGTCAGCCTCGAAGCGCGGATGGACGCAGATACGGAAGCCGGCGTCGGGCCGTTGCCCAAGCGGTTCGGGATAGGCGAACTCGTCCGGCTGAAGTGGCGTGGCATCGAACGCGATCATGCACGGGTATCGCACGAACTTGCGGTCTTCGAGCAGGCAGTTGAGCTCCGCCCAGCCGATGTTCGGGCCGAACTTGGCGCGGACTTCATCGCCCTTGGCGGCGACGTGGTCGTGGAGGGACTGTCGGGCGTCTTCGGCGGTGAGTTGAGTTGCCATGGCTAGGTGGCGCGCGTGAAACGGCCTTGCAGAATCGGCACGGCGACGCGCAGAAGCACAGTGTAAACCAGCAGCCCAAACGCCCAGATGCCGAAGCAGATGAGGGTCTCGTTGAGCGTGGGCGAGTATTCCACGATCTCGCCCAGCGGCGACGGCACGAAGCCGGGGATGACGAGGCCCATTCCCTTTTCAATCCAGATGCCGACGATGGCCAGCACGCACGCAAGGTCGAGCCACTTGAGGCTGGTGCTGATCGGAAGCAGGAGAAGCACGAGCGCAACGAGGTTGCAGGCGATGGCGGTCCAGATCCATGGGACGAGCGCGTGGTGGCCGTGCAGCCCGAAGTAGAGGTATTGCGCCGAGCTGACGTGGAGGTTGCCGGTGTAGAACTCCTTGAAGACCTCATTACCCAGCAGGAACACGTTGATGATCATCGCCACCTGCACGATGTGCCGGAGCGTGAGCAGCGCGCGGTCGCTGATCATGAGGCGGTCGTGCATCCGCGCTCGGACGACGCGCGCCATCTCGGGCGTCTTCATCAACTGCCGCAACGCCTCGGCGGGCAGGCGCAGCACGCAACTTGGCTCCTCGGCCACGGCGGTGGCGGTGCGCGGCGTGCCGTTGAGCGCGGAAATCTCACCGAACTGCTCGCCCGGTCCGAGCGTGCGCACGGTGCGCGTCAGGCCGCTGTCGGCGCGGTTCACGGCCACGCGCCCTTGCAGAACGAAATAGGCGTGCTGACCGGGCGCGCCCTGCCGCAACAGCGTAAACCCGGCGGGCACTTCCAGAACTTTCGCGGCGGTGAACAGCGACTGGCGGACGGGGCGCGGCACTTCGCCGAACGCCGGGAGGGCTTGCGCTAGGGCTGCCAGGTCATCCGACGTTACCGCGCGGATGACAGGCTCTGGCCCGGGCGTTGCGGTCTCCTCCGGCCCGGCCTGTGCGTGAGCGGTCACGCGACGGACGACTTGCAGCGCGAGGATGATGAGCGCCGGTCCCGCCGTGAACGCGGACGCGAGGAAGCGCGGACCGATGATGGCGGAGTTCCAGAACGGCCGTCCGCCGAGGCCGACGTAGAGGAACGCCGTGACCGTGTGAATGGAAATGGCCCACACGATGCCGATAAAGATGGCCGGCAGGTAAAGCCACTTGCGCGGCGGCTGCTTCGCATAGCGGCAGTAGAGCAGGTAGGCGCAGACGTAGATGTTCAGGACGAGGTAGCCGTTGAGCACGATTACATCCCAGCTCAGGAGGGAGTCGGGGAAGTTGAACTTCCCGATGCCGGGAATCATGTGCCAGAAGCGGTCCGGCCGGCCGAGGTCCACCATCACGAAGGCGAGGCACATGAGAATTGCCGCGATGGCCAGCAGCTCGCCGAAAATGACGAGGTCATGCAGCTCCTCGTTTTTGTAAACGTAAACGGGGATGACCAGCATGACCGCCGCCGCCGCCACGCCGACGAGGAAGGTGAAGTTCGCGATGTAAACTCCCCACGTCACCTGGTCGGTCATGCCCGTGACCGCGAGGCCGTGGACGAACTGCTTCGCGTAGGCGTTGAGGCCAACGAGGCAGAGGGCGAACAGCACGCCGGTCCACGCGTAGTAGCGCCAGTCGCCCTCGCAGGCGAGCTGGCCGCAGCGCCCGAGGAAACTCAGAAAGTTTTTCAACGACCGGGTCATACGTCGAAGTAGTAGAAAAAGCGCGGCAGCGTCCCGACTTCCTCCTTCAGCACGAACACGCGCTTGTGCCGGAGGATTTGAGAAACCTCGCTCGCCGAGTCAAGGATGTTGCCGAACTTGCGCGCGCCCGTCGGGCAGACTTCGAGGCAGGCCGGGTATTTGCCCGCGCGCGTGCGCTGGATGCAGAAGTGGCATTTTTCCATCACGCCCTTGTGGCGCGGGCGATTGCCCAGATACGCCATGTCGGGATTGATTTGCTCCTTCGGGATGCCCGGCTCGGCGAAGTTGAAGCGCCGCGCAAAGTAAGGGCACGCGGCCTCGCAGTAGCGGCAGCCGATGCACCAGTCGTAGTCAATCACCGTGATGCCATCGCTCTCCTGCCACGTGGCGTCCACCGGGCAGACCTTCACGCACGGCGGGTTCTTGCACTGGTGACACTGCACCGGCATGTAGAAGAAGCCTTTCTCCGGCACCGTGGGCGTCTTGTAGTGATGATCGCCCTTCTCCATGTCGAATGTGCCGTTGGGCATCTTGAGCACGCGTATGTATTGGATTTCCGGGCTGCGCGACTGGTTGTTCTCCGCGACGCAAGCGTGGACGCATTTCCGGCAGCCGATGCAGCGCGTGAGGTTCAGGCAATAGACGAACTCGACGCCGTCCATCGGCTTGAGGTCGCGCACATGCGGACGCAGGCCGTATTGCTTCTCGACCTCGCGGCGAATGCGCGCGAGCGCCTGCTCCATCTCGACGGGCGTGAGTTCCTTGTAGTGGCTTTGCAGGAACTCCTCGACCGAGCCGAAGTCGCTCAACTCGCGCAAGGGCGCGAGGCTCGCCGCCATCGCGGCCAGACCGGAGGCAACGGCGGCGGACGTGCGGAGAAAGCTGCGGCGGCTGGTGCCTTCCGGCAGCGGCGACGCTGCGAGGTTCGGCAATGAAGCGTTGGCAGCCATGTCAGTGTCCTTTCAAGGCCGCGCGGAACGGCGGCGGCAGGGGTTTCAGGAGCGGCAGCATGGGCGCGTGCGGGTCGTGGCACGACGTGCAGTCCTTGCGGTCGGTCGCGCCGAGCTTCGCGTTCCAAAAACCATTGCGCCGTCCATGGACGCCCGACTCCCAGTCGCGGTAGCTTGGGCCGTGGCAGCTTGCGCAGAGCAACGTGCTGTCGGTGAGCTTGAGCTTCTTCCCTCCTGCGGTGCGCAGCTCGGCGAGGTTCGTGGGGTCGTGGCAGTTGAAGCAGTGGTCGTTGCCGATGGTGCGACCATGACGCGCCACGTCGTTGGTGTGAGCAGCCGGCGTAAGGATTTTTCCCTCGGCATCGAACTTCAGCTCGACCTTCTCCTCCGGCGCGTGGCAGGCCGCGCAGTTCATCCGCGAGAAGACGACATCGCGATGCGCGACCGAGGGAATCAGGACGCCCGCCGCATCGAACTTCGGCGCGACCGGCTTGTCCTTGCTGTGGCAGGCGTAGCAGTCCAGCCCTGACACATCGCCGCCGGACTTCGTCAACTCCGCGACCGAGAGTCGCACGGTGGCAGTGTTGGTGTAGGTCGGACCAGATGCGGACGGCTTGAGCGCAACCAGAGTGCCGCCGCGCGCGGTCATCCAGAAGGCGATCGCCATCGTGGCGAACAGAACCGTCAGGCCCGTCAGCGCCGCTGAGGTTTTCTGGTTGTTGTTCATCTGCTGGCAAGGTCGAAGAACGTTTCTTCTCCCTCTCCCTTTGCGGAGCAAGGGGAGAGGGTTGGGGTGAGG
>JBEBFV010000446.1:0-5316 GCA_040081795.1 Limisphaerales bacterium
TGCCGCTCTCCCGGAAATGGCGGTGGAGCTTGACCACGATTTCCATGTCCTCGCCGACGGTGTCGTGGCTGTAGCCGCCGACCTTGATGGCCGCGCTGCGTTTGAAGAGGCCGAACGCGCCGGAGATGATGAGCATCGCGTCCAGCCGGCTCCAAGCGAGGCGCGCGATGAGGAATGCGCGGATGTATTCGATGCTCTGGAGCAGCGGCAGCGGTCGCGCGGGCAATGCGATGTCGACGACCTGGCCGGCGCGCACGGTGCAGCCGTTCACGATGCAGATGCGCCCGCCCACCGCGACCATCTCCTCCGGCTCCTCGATGAAGGGGCGCATGACTTGCAGCAGCGAGTCGTGGTCGAGCAGGGAGTCGGCGTCCACGGCGCAGAAGAGCGGGAAGCGGGAGAGGTTGATGCCGGCGTTGAGGGCGTCGGATTTGCCGCCGTTGACCTTGTCCACGACGAGCAGGCGCGGGTGGCGCGGGCTGCCGTAGAGGGCGCGGATTTCCTGGTGCGGCACGTCCGCGTGCCAGACGCGCTCGATCTTCGAGAGGCCCAGCGCCTCGACGAGCACGGCCAGCGTGCGGTCCTTGGAGCCGTCGTTGACGACGATGACCTCGAAATCCGGGTAGTGCAGCGCGAGCATGGAGCGCACGTTCTCGACGATGGTCTCCTCCTCGTTGTGCGCGGGCACAAGGATGGAGATGGGCAGCGCGACGCCGCTGGTGAGCATCCACCAAGGGTCCGCGCGCGAGGCTCCGCGCCGATGGTGGCGCAGCTCGAGGAACGCGACGACAAGCTGCCAGAGGTAGATGACGCTCTGCACCAGCAGCAGCGCGAGGACGCAGCCGTTCAGGAATCGCGCGATGGACCAGAGGAGGGTCATGCGGCGGGGAGAGCAGGATTAAGATTAGGATTAGGAGCAAGAGTAAGAAGCGACCGCAGGCGTTCTCTCCTGCTCGTAATCCTGATCCTAATCCTGCTCCTCTCGTTCGGGTTCACACCGCCACTCCCTTCTCCCTCAGCAGCCCGGCCGCGATGTCCGCCGCGCGCGCGGAGGTGCCGCGCGCGGTCTTGAGCAACGCCTGCACGCCCGCCTCGCCGAGCTTGAAGAGCGCCTCCGCGGCGTGGAACCGCACCCACCAATGCTCATCGTGCAGAAGCGTTTCCAGTTTGGGGATCGCGTCTGTGGAGCCGAGCTGGCTGGCGCAATGCGCGGCCTGCGCGCGGACTTCCCAGATGGGGTCCTCAAGCGCGGTGAGAATAGCGTCGAGCGAGCGCGGGTCCACGAGCACACTGAGCGCCTGCATCACGGCGAGCCGCAGCGCGACGGACGCATTTGTCGGCTGGCTGCGTTCGGAGTATGCCCGGCCGCGGCGGGCTTTGTGCTCGTGGATGGTGTCGCCGTCCTTCCGGCCGGGCTTGTGAAAGAGCTTGAGCAGCGCAGGCACGGCGCGCGGGTCGCCGATGTGGCCGAGCGCGTCGGTGGCAAGAATCTTTACGTGCTCCGGCACATCGCTCTCCAGCACGCCGAGAAGTTCCGTGACCGCGCCGGGGCCGAGCGAGCGGAATATCTCCTTCACGCCGAGCGAGTGCGTGGCGTCCACCACCGCGAGCCGCGCCACGAGGCCGGCGACGGATTGCACGGCCTTGAGCTGCGCCAGCGCACGCGCGGCTTCGAGGCGGACCTCGACCTGCGGGTCGTCGAGCGCGCGTTCGAGCGCGGTGATGACCTCGGGGTCCTTGAACCATCCCAGCACGGCGGCGGCGTCCGCGCGCTTCCACCACTTGTGCGAGTGCATTTGCGCGAGACAGCGGTCGCGCAGGCCCATCTCGCGCATGAGATGCACGACCTTCTCCGCGTAGTCGCCGCGCACCTTGGGCAGCAGCTCGGCGAAAAGCTCGACGAGCAGCCGCTGGTCCTCGGGCTTGAGCTGGGCCTTGAACGCGGGGAGAAACTCCGGCTCCTCGATGTATTCCAGCGCCAGCGCCATCAGCGACTGGCGGCGAAGCGCGTCGCGCCTCGTGCGGCGGTTGCGGAACGACTGGCGCACCACGACCACGAGCAGGATCGCGAGCGTGGCCCCTGCCAGCACGAGCGACACCCAGTGGATAAGCGTGTAGAAGCCCATCGGTGCGCCGAGCCTAGCGGGCCGCGCGGGCGACGGAAAGCGGGGAGTGAGCTGGCGCTTCTGCGCGCCCCTCAGACTTCGGTGGACTGGTCGGCGGCGCATGGCTACCGTGTCTCCGACATTTGCCAACGACCCTGCATGAAACCGCTTCGCCGCCCCTCGCCCGGCTTCACCCTCATCGAACTGCTCGTCGTCATCGCCATCATCGCGATCCTCGCGGGGATGCTTCTGCCCGCGCTGTCCAGCGCCAAGAAGAAGGCCGTCGGCATCAAGTGCCTGAGCAACAACCGGCAAATCTCCCTCGCCAGCCGGCTGTATCTCGATGACCACGACGGCGAGTTCCTGCGGCTGTGGCGCGACCGCATCGCGGCGAGCGACCCAGCCGTGGCCAAACTCATCGTGCCCGCCCCAACGGCAATCTGGTGGGTGGACACCCTGTATCAGATCGAACGCACCATGCCGGACCCGAAGATTTTCAACTGCCCGGCCCTAAAAGTGGACTCGACGACAGTGGCGAGTTCCACGACTCCGGGAGCCAGCGGCTACCCGTTGGGCATCGGCATGAGCTTCCGCGCCGGAGCCGGCGGCCTGACCTTCACCGCCAGCAGCACCACCAAGTCCCGCGAGGTCGAAGTCGCAAAACCCAGTGCCACGCTGATATTCGCCGACGCGGGAAATCTCGTGACTCCTATCAACGCCGATCCGGATCTGTGGGTGGAGAAACCGCTCGCCTCGGCCGTGTATTTCCGTCCGCCCACGGACGGCACCTACACCACCACGCCGGTGCGCGTGGTCGCCCGACACGTGGGCAAGACCCCCGCCGGGTTTGTGGACGGCCACGCGGAGTCCATCAAGCCCAGCGCCATCGGCTTCCAGTTTGCGGCGGGCAATTCCCTCTCGCTCTGGGACCGGGACTAGCCTCCCACCGCGCGCTTGGCACGCACCTGAACCTTTGCCAAGCTCCGGCCCATGAACGCCCACCCACTCTCCCGTCGCCATTTCGCCCTCGCCACCGCAGCTACCCTCGCCGCCCTGCCCGCCAGCGCCGCTCCCGCCAAGAAGCGCAACCACAAGCTCGGCTTCGACAACTTCGCCGTGCGCGCCATGAAGTGGAACGCCCGGCAGCTCATTGACTACTCGGAGAAGCTCGGCTGCGATTCGCTCTTCATCACCGACTTCGGCCCGCTCGAGGGCAAGCACGACGACGCCTCGCTCACCGAGGTCCGCAAATACGCCGCCGGCAAGGGCATTACCCTCGAACTCGGCTCATGGAGCATCTGCCCGACCGCGAAGCGCTTCAAAAAGGACTGGGGCACGGCGGAGGAGCACTTGGCGCTCGGCCTGCGCATGAGCAAGGCGATTGGCTCGAAGGCCTTCCGCGTCGTCCTCGGCGGGCAGGAAGACCGCAGCACCGAGGGCGGCATCGAGGCGCGCATCGCCGACACCGTGAAGGTGCTCAAGTCCCAGCGCAGCCGCGCCATGGACGCGGGCGTGAAGGTCGCCGTCGAGAACCACGCCGGCGACATGCAGGCGTGGGAGCTGAAGGGACTCGTCGAAGCCGCCGGCAAAGACTTCGTGGGCGTGAACTTCGACTCCGGCAACGCCGCCTGGACCCTCGAAGACCCGATGGCCAGCCTCGAAACCCTTGCCCCCTACGTCCTCACCACCAGCCTGCGCGACGACATGGTCTGGGAGTCCGCCAACGGCGTGACCGTGCAGTGGACCGCGATGGGCGAGGGCTGCCTAGACCTGCCCGCGTTCTTCGACCACTTCGAGAAGCACTGCCCCGGCGTCGCCGTCCACATCGAGACCATCTCCGGCTTCGCGCGCGAGTTCGCGATTTGGAAGCAGGACATTTGGAAAACCTTCCCGAAGGCCAAGGCCAGCGACCTCGCGCGTTTCATCGCGCTGGCGAAGCGCGGCAGGAAGATCGAGCCGTTCAAGGCACCGGCGGGCGTGGACGGCAACAAAGCCCAGCAGGACTACCAGCTCGGCGAAGTCGAACGGAGCATCAAGCACTGCCGGGAAGTGCTCGGCTTCGGGCTGCGGGCGTGAGTGACGGCGTAAGGTTTGGCCTTCCAGCGGCACCTTGATTAGCGACAAGCGAGTCGCTCAATTGCAATGTTAGCATGACAGCACGCCCCACCCATAAAGAGTGGATGAAGCAAACGGTTGAGCAGTCCATCATCGCTTCGTTGCTGCGGCGGATTGCCCAGGACGATTTGCTTGATGAACAGTGGCTGCTGTTCAAGGACAAGATGGGAGACGGTGACGAGCTTTGGTATTTCCGCACGCCGCAGGAGACATGGACAGAGTTCTTTCCCCGTTGCGGGATGGAAGGCTACGCTTTGATTCGTGACGACAAGGTTGTCGCCGAGATTTTCACTTCGATGAGTTGATATGCATGCTAACCGTGCGCAGCTAACCCAACCATCGTGCTCCGGTTGCATTCCACGCGTCCCGCAGGCCGGGTTACTGAACTGGGATCGTTAGGTGACTGCCTATGCCACGCCCAAATCCTCAGTTTCGAGCACATCTGGTTTTTACCTTTGCAGAGCATGGGCAGAGTCGCCGCCGCACTTTCGGTTTTGATGAGAGTGGTCACAGACGAGTTCCAATGAGCATGGATGGAGTCGATGGCCTGCACACAGTGGGCATGTGGATTGACCGCGCCGGACAGTTCCAGCAGGGCGATGAGTTGGAAGTGGATTGCCGTGTCATCTGGCCAGAGGGTTTTAGAGAGGCAGCGAAGCCGGGAGTTCACTTCCGATTGTGGGATTCTGGATTCTTTGCAGATGGCATTGTTACAGAGAGGTTCAATGAAGAGTGGCAGACGAGCTGAATCACTAACCACTCCTCCCCATGCACCTCCACCTCACTCCACGCCGCACCTTCCTACGTCACGCCGAGCTTAGGTCGTGAGGCATCAACGATGAGGAACAACGAATGAAATGGGCGCGCGCAACGAGTTTTTTACGACTGGCCTGCCTGCTCTTGGGAGTCGGCAGCTTCGGCGTGGCCTGGCATTTAACCAAGCTGGGTGCCTCGGGCGTTGAGGATGTTCCCCCGGCGTTCATCTTGCTGTCCGTCTCGCCGGACTTGGGTTCCTGTGCATCGCCGTCCTCGGCCGCTACCCCCGACCTGAAACTAATCACTAATTACTAATCACTCACCCCCATGCCCCTCCACC
>JBEBFV010000066.1:0-18882 GCA_040081795.1 Limisphaerales bacterium
CCCCCCCCCCCCCCCCCCCCCCCCCCCCCCCCCCCCCCCCCCCCCCCCCCCCCGCCCGCAAAGCCTGCGCGCGAAGGCCTGGGCAAGTCCCGCACGCCCTTCGAGGTGGATGTGACCGCCGCTGTGAAACCCGGCGAGAACATCCTCGCGCTGCGCGTGGACCACACCCGCATGACCGACCTTTCGCTCGGTGGCATCCTTCGCCCCGTGGTGCTCATCGAGAAGCCGAGGCCATGACCAGCCGGCGAAAATTCCTCGGCACAGTGTCAGCGGGTGCGAGTTCATTCGCGCTTGGCCATCGCGTCTCAGCCGCAGCTCCGCGAAAGGCCCGCATCGCCATCACGCTGGACTTGGAAATGTCCCGCAACTTCCCGACGTGGGAGCAGACGCATTGGGATTTCGAGAAGGGCAACCTCGACGAGCCGACGAAGCGCTACGCGCTTGAGGTCGCGCGCCGCGTGAAGGCGCGCGGCGGCGTGGTGCATTTCTTCCTCGTGGGCCGCGCGCTGGAGCAGGAGAACGTGGACTGGCTGAAGCAGCTCGTCGCCGACGGCCATCGCGTGGGCAACCACACCTACGACCACGTCAACGTGAAGGCGGCGACGGCGGACCAGATTCAGTTTCGCTTCCAACGCGCGCCGTGGCTCATCGCGGGAAAGGAGCCGACGGCTGTCATCCGCGACAACATTTCCCAATGCACGGCGGCCATGAGGTCGCGGCTCGGCGTCGCGCCAAATGGATTCCGCACGCCCGGCGGTTTCGGCAACGGGCTGGCGGATGCGCCGCAAGTGCAGCGGACCTTGCATGAACTCGGCTTCACCTGGTGCAGCTCCAAATATCCAAGCCATGTGGCCGCGAAGCCCGGCGAAGAACCGGACGCGGCGCTGGTCGCCGACATCGTGCGTGCGCAGGCGGACGCGCAGCCGTTCCGCTATCCGGGCGGGCTGGTGGAAATCCCGATGAACCCCATCAGCGACATCGGCGCGTTCCGCACGGGCCGTTGGAAACTCGACTGGTTCCTGCGCGTGACGCGCGCGGCGGTGGAAAGCTGCATTGAGCGCGGGCTGGTGTTCGACTTCCTCGCGCACCCGAGCTGTCTCGGCGTGGTGGACCCGGAGTGCCGGACGGTGGAGATGATTTGCGACCTGGTGGCGCAGAACCGTGAACGCGCGGAGCTGACGGACTTGGAGGCGGTGGCGAAGCAAACACCGTAGCCGCCGAGGTGAGGAGGCGGATTCGTCAGAAGTGTCTCAGGGTCCGCCTCCTCACCTCGGCGGCTACGCCCGGAACTGCGGAAACAAATCTTCCTTCGGCCAGTCCTTCACCGCGTCGGCGGCGCGGTGCAGCGCAGGATCAATCTCGCCATCAAGCTTGCGATCCTTGCTGCGCTGGTTGAAGAGCATCACCCAGCTCAGGCCGTCCCAGCGGCGCACGAGCATCGTGTATGTGCCGGGAAGGCTGCCCGAGTGCCAGTAGTTCGCCTTGCCCGGCTGCCCGCCGATGGGGCGCGTCAGCCAGCCGCAGCAGTAGTAAGTCCCTTTCATCGGGCCTTCCTCGGTGCGCGCGACGCTCGCGGGCGGCGCGGCGTGCAGCTCGCGCCAAGTCGCCGGCTTCAGCAGCGGGCATTTCTCCGGTTCGTGCAGCGCGGCGGCGAAGCGCGCGAGGTCCACGGCGCTCGCCAGCCAGCCGCCGTGCGCGTCCATGGCTTCGAGATTAAATGCGCCGTAGGGCCATGGGACTTTCGCTGGCAGGCCGGGGAAGACGCTCTCGGCTGTCTCGGCTTCGGGCATGTAGTAGCGGACTTCGCCCGGCGCGCGGCCCGTTTCGAGCGAGCGACCCAGGCGCATGGACTTGATGCCGGCGGGCGCGAGGACAACTTCCTTCACGTAGTCCTCGTAGGATTTCCCCGTGAGCTTCTCGATGATGCGACCCAGCACGCAGTAGCCGAAGTTCGAGTAGGCGTAGCGGGTGCCGGGATCGAAATCGAGCGGCTGTCCCATCATGTAGCGAATGACCGCGCTCGGCCCGGCGGGCGCGGCCTCGCCGACTGCGGTGGCGATGAGCTTGGGGCGGAACATCGGGTCGAAGCTCTTGTCGCGATCCCAGCCGCCGGTGTGCTGTAGGCATTGGCGGATGGTGACGGTGCGCAGGCGCGGGTCGGGCTTCGCGTCGGGCAGGGGCTTGAGCGCGAGGAAGTCGAAGGCGCGATCGTCGAGCTTGAGCTTCCCTTGCTCGACGAGCTTGAGCACGGCGACGGCGGTGACGGGCTTGGAGATGCTGGCGATGCGGAAGAGCGAGGTCGGCTCGACGCGCTGCTGACGTTCCTTGTCCGCCCAGCCGTAGCCGCGCGCGTGGACGAGTCGTCCGTCCTTCACCACGGCGAGCGCGCCGCCGGGCATCTTGCGCGCCTCGATGAACTTCTCCATCTCGTGATCGAAGCTGGCGAGCGAAGTCTCCTCGGCGGCGCGGGTCAGGAACGAGCTAGTGGCGACGGCTGCGGATGTGGCGGCGAGGAAACGGCGGCGGTGCATGGCGGAGGTTTCTGCGAAGGGCCGCGCGCTGGCAAGCGGGAAGAAAGGCTTGGCTTCACTGGCCGCGTCTGTCAGACGATGCGCGCGCTTCAACAGCCCGCCCATGAACTGGTATTACGCCATCGGACAGCAACAGCAGGGACCGGTCACCGAGCCGCAGTTGCACGCGCTCGCCAAGGACGGCGTCATCACCGGAGACACGCTTGTCTGGCGCGAGGGCCTGACGAACTGGCAGCCCTATCGCACGGTCGCCGCGCCGGCCATGCCGCCGTTGCCCGCCGACGCGCGGGCCGTGATCGGATCCGCGACAGCCGGACGGAGCGAGCTTGAGTATGCGGGTTTCTGGATTCGCTTTTGCGCCAAGCTGGTTGACGGCCTGGTCCTCAGCGTTCCGATTGGCATTCTGCTAGTGATCGGAGTGGTGGCCTCGGGCGGGTTCAACCGGCGCGGATCGGACGCGCTGGTGTTCTTGCCGCTGGTCCAAGTGGCCGTCCAGCTCGTTGGCATGGCGCTGTCCGTCCTCTACAACGCGGTGCTGGTGGGCTATTGGGGCACGACCCTCGGCAAGAAAGTGTGCGGCCTGAAGGTCGTCAAGTCCGACGGCACCAAGCCCAGCTTCGGTTGCGCCTGGGGCCGGGCCTTCGGCGAGATCGTCAGCAGCCTGGTCTGCTACATCGGCTACATCATCGCCGGCTTTGATGCGGAGAAGCGGTCGCTGCACGACCATATGTGCGACACGCGCGTGGTGAAGGCGCGCTAGCCGGGCGCAAATCTGCTTGGCAAGGCGGCGCGGCTCTGGCACATCAACGCGCGTCACCCGCACCCAAACCGCAAAGCACGAGCATCAGTCCCCAAACCACCACCCAAGGAGTTTCAAATGTCATGGTATTACGCTGTCGGTCAGGAGCAAAAGGGACCCGTCACCGAAGATCAACTGCACACCCTCGCCAAGGACGGCGTTGTTACCGATGACACGATGGTCTGGAGCGATGGCATGGCCAACTGGCAGGCGTATCGTGATGTGCGCGGCGGCGGTGCGGCGGCGACACCGGCGGCGGGCGGTGTCGTGTGTGCGCAATGCGCCCAGACCTTCAGTGCGGACCAGGTCATGCGGGTCGGTGAGCAGTTCGTCTGCGCCGCGTGCAAGCCGGCGTTCGTCCAGCGGATGCAGGAAGGCGCGGCGCAGCCAGGCACACTGACCTACGCGACGTTCTGGATCCGCTTTGGCGCGAAGTTCATCGACGGCATCCTGCTGCAGATCATCGGCGGCATCATGGGCTTCGTGCTGGGGTTGGCGTTCTCCGGCGGGCTGGCGCAGAACCCGGCCTATCTCGCGCTATTTTACGTGCTCGGGTTCGGTCTCGAGGTTGTTTACAAGACCATCTTCATCGGCATGACGGGGGCGACGCCCGGCAAGATGGCCTGCAAGCTCCGCGTGGTGAATGCCGACGGCAGCAAGGTCAGCTACGCCAAGGCCTGCGGGCGCGCCTTCGCGGAACTTCTCAGCGCGATGATCTGTCTGGGCGGCTACATCATGGCCGCCTTCGACGACGAGAAGCGCGCCCTGCACGACCGCATCTGCGACACGCGCGTGATCAAGGTGGGGTGAAGCCCCGGGGATGAACGCGGCCAGCCTCATCTGCTCGAAGTGCCGAGCCCCGCTGGGCGGCGAGTTCTTCAACCTCGGCGGGCTGCGGCCCTGCTCCGCCTGCGCTGCGCCCATCCAGACCGAGGTCTTCCCCGCCCTTTTCCGCGCGCAAACCGCCGCCGCCCTGGGTGAGACCATCGTCACGGAGGGCGAGGCGAGCTGCTTCTTCCACCCCCAGAAACGCGCCGTGGTCCCGTGCGAGGGCTGCGGGCGGTTCGTCTGTGCGCTGTGCGACGTGGAGCTGAACGGCCAGCACCTCTGCCCGACCTGCCTCAACCTAGGGAAGACGAAGGGCAAACTCAGGAGCCTGGAGAACCACCGTGTCCTCTACGACCGCGCCGCGCTGCTCTGCGCCACGCTGCCGCTGCTGATCGGGCTGTGGCCCTCTATCGCGGGCGCGCCCATCTCCCTCTACCTCTGCATCCGCTACTGGAGCGCGCCGGGCGACTACGTGCGGCCCGGCAAATGGCGCTTCGTGCTGGCCGGCACCCTCGCGGTCATGGAGATCATCGGCTGGATCACCGTGGTCATCCTGTTCGTCTCCAAATGAACCGCGACTCCCGATGAGCACCGCCAAGGAATACACCCGCCTGCCCGGTCGCGGTGTCCGCCGCGAGGGCAACTTCCTGATCACCACGGCCGTGAGGCAGTCGCAGCTCTGGCTCGCGGCGGACCACGTCCTGCTGGTGGACTCCACCGTCACCAGCCAGGACTTGAAGCGGTTCTACTTCCGCCACATCCAGGCACTGCAACTGCGCAAGACATGGCGCGGCTTCTGGTTCAACATCACCTTCAGCCTGTTCACCGCCCTCTTCGCCTTGTTCTCCTCGCAGGTGAACGACCCTGTTGGATTCGGAATTCTCGTCACCTTCGCGGGGGTTTTCGGCCTGCTGCTGCTCGTCAACTCGATCATCGGTCCGACCTCCGAGTGCTTCATCCAGACCGCCGTGCAGCGCGAGATGCTCCCCTCGCTCGGACGCCTGCGCACCGCGCGGAAAGTTTTCGCGCGCCTCAAGCCGCTCATCGAGCAGGCGCAGGGCGCGCTCACCAACGAGGAGGCCCAAACTCTGTTGCGCGAGCAACTGCCGGAGTCGGACGCGCTGGCGACCGCGCTCGCCACCGGGCGGCGTCCGATGCCCGCCTTCCGTCCAGGCATGACCCCGCCGCCGCTGGTCAGGAGCAATTACCGGGGTGCCGCGCACGCATGGCTCTTCGGCCTGCTGACCGCCGACGGAGCGCTGAACTTGCTGCTGATCTTCCAGCACAACTTCGCGCTGATCGTGATCCAGATGTTCCTGATCTTGGCTCTGGTCGTCATGGGCATCGTCGCCCTCATCCGTCAGCAAGGCTCCAGCCTGCCACCCGCGCTCACTCGCGCGGCCTGGACCGCGCTGGGCTACTTCGTCGTCTGCTTCCTTCTCGGCATCGCACAGTATGTCGTCATCGTCGTGCAGAACCCCAGCGTGGCGGACGATCAAGTCGCGATGATGCGGCACTTCGCCTCCATTGACCCGCTGCTGGCTCCGTGGCTGATGATCACCTATGCGATCAGCGGGGCTTTCTCCATCGGCCTCGGGCTGGCCGGAGTGCTGGCCCTGCGGCGGTTTCACGGGGAAGGCTCCGTGCCACCGTCGTCACCGGTTGCACAACCACCCGGCCCGCCGCCGCTCGCCGCGCCGTTGCCTCCACCCGCTCCGCCAGACTTGACCGCCGGACCAGCGTCTCCGCCCGCGCCTCCCTCACCGCCACCCGCGCCTCCGCCTCATGGCTGAACTGCTCTCCCATCGCTGCCTGAACCACGGCGCGCGCGAGGCAGCGGCCCGCTGCCCCGCCTGCGCGCAGTTCTTCTGCCGCGAGTGCATCACCGAGCATGACGGCAAGGTCATCTGCGCCACCTGCCTGCGGAAGGAATCGGGCGCTAGCCTCGACCGCAAATTCTCCGTCGCCGTGATCGGCCGTGCGCTTGCCGTCACTGCGGGCTTCATCCTTGGCTGGCTGTGCATTTATTCCGCCGGTCAACTCCTCGTGTCGCTGCCCGCTGACTTCCACGAAGGCACGATTTGGAAGGTCCGCTTCCTCGACGAGCGATGACCCGCCACGCCCATCGCACCGCCGGGACGCCCGCGCTCGACCTGTTCGAGGAGGCGGCCCACCTGCTGCGCGGCGCGCCGATCAGCGCGTTCCTGCAATACTACCTCGGCGCCGTGCCCTTCGCGCTGGCCCTGCTCTATTTCTGGGCGGACATGAGCCGGGGCGCGTTCGCGGAGACCCGCTGCGCCGCCGGCGCGCTGCTGCTCATGGTGCTCTTTGTCTGGATGAAGTGCTGGCAGTCCGCCTTCGCCACCAGCCTGCGCGCGCGACTGACCGGCTCGGAGCCGTCGCGCTGGACGCTGCGCCGCGCGGCCAACATCGCCATCGTCCACACCGCGCTCCAAAGCTCCGGCCTCCTCCTGCTCCCCATCGCGCTCGTCGTCGCCATCCCGTTCCCGGTCGTCTTCACCCTCTACCAAAACCTCGTCCTGCTCGCCGACGGTGAATCGCCCCGCCTGCGCGAAGCCCTCCGCCGCGCCGCAGCCGAGGCGGTGCGCTGGCCCGTGCAAGGCTGGAGTCTGAAGGCGATCTTTCTCCTCTTCGGGCTGTTCGTGTTTGTGAACGTCATCCTCGGCCTCCAGATCGGCCCGGCCTTGCTCAAGATTTTTTTCGGCGTCGAGACGAGCTTCACACGCAGCCCCGGCTGGAGCATCGGGAACACCACATTCTTCGCCACCGCCGGCGTCATCACCTGGCTGTGCCTCGATCCGCTGGTCAAGGCCGTCTATCTCCTGCGCTGCTTCTACGGCCTCTCGCTTCAGAACGGCGAGGACTTGAAGGTGGAGATCGCCCGCGCGCGGCTGGCCCGCAGCACGCTCGCAGCCGTGGCGCTGTGCTTCCTCGCATCGGGTGGTGACCTCGCCGCCCGCGCCGCCGAGGCGGAGGCGCCCGCGAGGCCGGCGGCACCGGAGGTTCAACCCGCCGTCGCCCCCGCCGAGCTGAATCGCGCCATCGAGCGCGTCCTCAACCAGCCGGAGTTTGTCTGGCGTCAACCCCGCGAGCGCGCCGCCCAGGGCGAGCCGGGCTGGCTGCGCAAGTTCATCGAGCAGGCGGCCGAGGTGATCACCAACGCCCTCAGGGCCGTCCGCGACGTTTTTCTCAAGGCCCTCCTCTGGCTGAAGGAATTCTTCGAGCGATGGTTTCGTGCGAAGCCCTCCAACAGCGAGGCCGGGGGCGACTGGCACGGCGGCGCGCAGACGCTGGTCTTCATGCTGCTCGCCGTGACCTTGAGCGTGCTGGGCGTGCTCTTGTTCCGCCTCTTCCGCGATCGCCGCCGTCGTCCGGTCGTGGCCGTCCAGGCCGTGGCCGTGCGGCCCGATGTGGCCGATGAGAACGTCACCGCCGACCAGTTGCCGGAGGACGACTGGCTCAAGCTCGCGCGTGAGCTGGCCGCGCGCGGTGAGTTGCGCCTGGCGCTGCGCGCCATGTATCTCGCAAGCCTCGCGCACCTCGGCCAGCGCGAGCTGGTGGTCATCGCGCGCTTCAAGAGCAACCGCGACTACGAGCTGGAGCTGCGCCGCCGCGCCCGCGCCTGGCCGGACTTGCAACGCGCCTTCGCCGAGAACGTCGGAGCCTTCGACCGCACCTGGTATGGGCTGCACGAAGTCACGCAGGACGGCGTGTCGCAGTTCGAGGGCAACGTCCAGCGCATCCGCACAACCGGAAGGCCCGCGTCATGAGCCGCCGCGCGAACCTGATGCTCGCCCTGGCCGCCGCGCTCCTGGCGGCGTTCGCGTTCGGCGTCGCGCACCTGTTCCAGCTTCGCTTCGATGCCGGCGACATCTATCCACCCTACTCCTCGCTGCGCGCCGATCCGTTGGGCACGCGCGCGTTGCTGGAGAGCCTCGGCGCAGTCCCCGGTGTCACGGCTACCGCGCTCTTCGACCCGCTCCCCAAGGCCGGCGGTGGCCGCGACGCCACGCTGCTTGTGCTCGGCACGCCGCACCGCGCGGTCGAGGAGATGAGCCGGCAGGACGTGCGCGACCTCGAGCAGTTCATGCGCGAGGGCGGCCGCGTGGTGTTTGCGTTCTATCCCTTCGGCATCGAGAGCCGTTACCGCCAGCTCGAAGCGGAGCGGGACCAAAGAAAGAAAGCCGAACCCGGCAAGAAGAGGCCGGCCGACAAAAACTCCCCCAATGCCAAGCCGGAGAAACAGGAGCCGGCGAAAAAGCCGAAGGCACGCCGGGGCGGCAAGGACGACGACCGCATCCCGGAATCCCTGCGCCCCGTGAAGCTGCACGAGCAGTGGGCCGTGTCCTTCGCCACGCGCGATCTCGCCACCGACGGGACGGGTGTGGCCCAGCCGGTGACGGCGGAGCGGGTCAGCCGACCGGACGGGCTGCCGGCGAAGCTCGCGTGGCACACGGCGCTGCACTTCACGAACTTGGACGCCCGCTGGCGCACCAACTACGTGCGGGTGGAGCAGGCTCCGTCGCGGGAGCGCGAGGTCGGCGGCCCGTGGCGGACGAACTACTCGCGGGTGGAATTACCCGTCGTCATCGAGCGGGACTTTGGGCGCGGCTCGCTGGTCTTCTGCGCGGACTCGTATCCCTTCAGCAACGAGGCGCTGCGCAAGGACCGGCAGACAGCGCTGCTGGCGTGGCTCCTCGGCGCGAACCGCCGCGTGGTCTTCGACGAGACGCATCTCGGCGTCGAGAACCAGCCGGGCGTCGCCACGCTCGCGCGGCGCTACCGGCTGCACGGCCTGTTCGGCGGGCTGTTCGTGCTGGCGCTGCTGTTCGTGTGGAAGAACGGCACCAGCCTCGTCCCGCCGCACGACGAGGATGGGATCGAGATTGGCGGGCACGTCGCCGGCAAGGATTCGGCTTCCGGCTTCGTGAACCTGCTGCGCCGCAGCATCCCCGCGCCGGTCCTACTCTCCGCCTGCTTCGCCGAGTGGCGCAAGTCGCACTCGCATTGGAAGTCCCATCTCGGCCCCAAGAGCCAGCGCATGGAGGCCGTGGTGCAGGCGCAGGAAGCCCTGCCGCCGCGCGAGCGCCGGCCGGCGGACGCGTATTTGGAACTGAGCAGGATTTTGAACGAACGAAAATAGCCGTGCTGCGTGTTCCGTGTTGCGTGTCCAGGATGCGCGCCCGGGAAATCACGCAACACGCAACACGCAACACGAACCTTATGAGCCAGCCAATCGAACAACTCAAAGACACCCTCACCCGCGCCCGCGCCGAAGTTGCCAAGGTCATCATCGGCCAGGCCGAGGTCGTGGACCGCGCCCTCATCTGCGTCTTCACCAACCAGCACGCGCTGGTCGAGGGCGTGCCCGGCGTCGCCAAGACGCTGCTCGTGCGCACGCTCGCGCATGTGCTGGGCTGCGACTTCGCGCGCATCCAGTTCACGCCCGACCTGATGCCGTCGGACATCACGGGCACGAACGTCTTCAACCTCGCGCGCAACGAGTTCAACCTCATCAAGGGGCCGGTCTTCACCAGCTTCCTGCTCGCCGACGAAATCAACCGCGCGCCCGCCAAGACGCAGTCCGCGCTGCTCCAGGCCATGCAGGAGCGCGTGGTGACGATTGACCGCGACACGCACACGCTGCCGGCGAACTTCACGGTGTTCGCCACGCAGAACCCCATCGAATACGAGGGCACCTACCCGCTGCCCGAGGCGCAGAAAGACCGCTTCATGTTGAAGATCACGATGCGCACGCCGGAGCGCGACGAGGAGCTCGCACTCGCCCGCCGCACGCTCGGCACGGACTCGCCGGAGGCCACGCTGGCCGGCGGCGCGGTGCAGCAGGTCATCACCGCCGACGCGCTCGCGGCCCTGCGCGCCCAGCTCGCCGGCCTGACGTTGCGCGAGGAGCTGACGGCCTACGCGGTGGACATCGTCCGCGCCACCCGCGCGCACGAGAGCGTGCTGGTGGGCGCCGGCCCGCGCGCCACGCAGGCGCTGCTGCTGGCCAGCCGCGCGCAGGCGGCCATCACCGGCCGGGACTTCGTGACGCCCGACGACATCAAGACGATGGCAACGCCGGTGCTGGAACACCGGCTCATCTTGCGCCCGGAGTTTGAAATCGAGGGCGTGACCGTCGGCGAGGTGATTCAGAAGGTGCTGCAAGGCATCGCGGTGCCGCGCTGAGAACGCCCAACTCCCAATTCCCAATGACCAATCAATGTCCAATGCCCAATGCGGGAACGGGCGTGACGTTCGGGGCGTTGCGAGATGGGTCATTCGGATTCGGTCATTCTTTGGGCATTGAACATTGGTCATCGGCCATTTCCGCATGACCCTCGCCCCCAAAACCCGCCTGCTGACCTGGTTCACGCTGCTCGCGCTGCCCTTCGCGACGCTGGCGGTGGCGCTGCCGGAGTGGTCGCTCGTGGGCGGCGGCGTGGCGGCGCTGTTCGTCCTGCTGGCCGTGTGCGATGCGGTGGTCGGCCTCGGCGGGCTGGACGGCCTGCGCGTCGAGCTGCCCAAAGTCGTGCGGCTCTCGAAAGACCGGCCGGGCGAGCTGGAATTGCACGTCGTCAACGAGCCGCAGCGCGGACGTGAGGTGCGGCTCGGCCTCGCGTGGCCGCGCGAACTGGCCTCGCCCCATGCCGACCTCACCGCGTTGCTCCCAGCGAAGTCCGAGCGGTCACGACTCGTGTGGCCGTTCACGCCGCTCAAGCGCGGCAACTATGTGCTCGACCGCTGCTTCCTCGAAAGCAATTCCCCCCTGGGCCTGTGGTCATTGCGCGCCAGCCAGCCGGTGCAATGCGAGATCCGCGTGTATCCAAACCTGCTCACCGAGCGCAAGGGCGTCGCCGCCCTCTTCCTGAACCGTGGCCAGTTCGGCGTGCACGCGCTGCGGCAGGTCGGCAAGGGGCGCGACTTCGAGAAGCTCCGGGAGTATGTGCCCGGCGACGACTTCGGCGAAATCCACTGGAAGGCGACGGCCAAGCGTGGCAAGCCCGTGACGAAGGTCTTCCAGATCGAGCGCACGCAGGAGGTTTATGTGATCGTGGACGCGTCGCGCCTGAGCGCACGAGAGGCCAGTGTTCAGTCTTCAGTGTTCAGTAATCAGTTGGAGAAGTCCGGCGCTTCGGGTGACTCGCGACTGAATACTGAACACTGCACACTGAAAACTTCAGTTCTGGAGCGCTACATCACCGCCGCACTCGTGCTCGGCCTTGCCGCCGAGCGGCAAGGCGACTTGTTCGGGTTACTCACCTTCAGCGACCGCGTGCAGTCCTTCGTGCGCGCGAAGAATGGCAAGGCCCACTACGCGCACTGCCGCGACGCGCTCTACACGCTTCAACCTCAGCTTGTCTCGCCGGACTTCGACGAGCTGACGGCGTTCATCCGGCTGCGGTTGCGGCGGCGCGCGCTGCTGGTCTTCCTCACCGCGCTCGACGACCCGCTGCTAGCCGAGCAGTTCACGCGAAACGTCGAGCTGCTCTCCGGCCAGCACCTCGTGCTGGTGAACATGATGCAACCGCCGGGCGCGCAGCCGCTGTTCTCCGCGCCGGACGTGACGAAAGTGGATGACGTGTATCAACGGCTCGGCGGGCACATCCTCTGGCACAACCTGCGCGAGCTGGAGAAGAAGTTCCAGCATCGCGGCGTGCAGTTCTCGCTGCTGGACAACGAGCGCCTCAGCGTGCAGCTCGTCACTCAGTATCTCGCGGTCAAGCGGAGGCAACTGATCTGACCCGTGATCATTGACCTGGAAAAATTTGTCTCCGCCGAGCGGCCTTACTGGGCCGAGCTGGAAACGATCCTTCACAAGCTGGAGAGCGACGCCGGCCATCAGCTTGATCTGCCGCAGCTCCGGCGGCTGCACTATCTCTACGAGCGCACGTCGTCGGACCTTGGCAAGATCGTCACCTTCGCCGCCGAGCCGGAGACGCGACGCTACCTGGAGAACCTCGTCGCCCGTGCCTATGGCGAGATCCACGAGACACGCGAGAAGCCGCACCGCCTCGCGCCGATGGACTGGTTCTTCAAGACGTTCCCGCAAACCTTCCGCCGGCACGCGGGCGCGTGGTGGCTCTCGGTCGTGATCACGATTGTCGGCACGCTCTTCGGCATCGGCGCGGTGGCGCTTGACCCGGAGGCCAAGGGCGTCCTGCTCCCGTTCGGCCACGGAAACATGGACCCGGCGGAGCGCGTGAAGCAGGAGGAGCGCATCCAGGGGCGGCACTTGGAGGACGGGAAAAGCTCATTCTCCACGATGCTGATGACGCACAACACGAAGGTCTCCGTCTTCACCATGGCGCTGGGCATGACGTGGGCCGTGGGCACCATCGTCGTGCTGTTCTACAACGGCATCATCCTCGGCGGCGTCGTGGTGGACTACGTGCTGGCCGGGCAGGTGAAGTTCCTCATCGGCTGGCTGCTGCCGCACGGCTCGATTGAAATCCCGGCCATCCTGATCGCGGGCCAGGCCGGGTTGGTGCTCGGCGGCGCGATGGTCGGCTGGGGCAGCCGCGTGTCCTTCCGTGCGCGGCTCCGCGCGGTCGCGGGCGACTTGGTCACGCTCATCATCGGCGTCGCGGTGATGCTGGTTTGGGCCGGCTTCATCGAGGCGTTTCTGTCGCAGTATCACGAGCCGGTGATTCCCTACTTCGCGAAGATCACCTTCGGCACGGTCGAGCTTGCGCTCCTCGCCGTGTTCCTCGCGCGGTCGGGGACGGAGAAGAAAAATTCCGAGTTCGAAGCTTCGCGTTTGGCGTTGGCAGAGTCGCCGGCAACTCCAGACTCGAAACCCCAAACTCAAAGCCCTTCAGGATGAAGACCAACACCCTTCTCATCCGCACGCCGGAGGGCATTGTCTTCTCGCTGCCGCTGGCGGGGCCGGTGTCGCGCTTCCTCGCATGGGCGGTGGATGGCGCGGTCGTGTTCGCTGCGTCCTACGTGCTGTCGTTGCTGCTGGGCCTATTGAGCTGGATCGAGCCGGATGTGATTCAGGCCGTGCTCATCCTCCTCTTCTTCGTGCTGCAAATCGGCTACGGCATCGCCTGCGAGTGGCTCTGGCGCGGCCAGACGCTCGGCAAACGGCTGCTGCGCCTGCGCGTGATGGACGTGCAGGGATTGCAGCTCCAGTTCAGCCAGGTGGTCATCCGCAACCTGCTGCGCTTCGTGGACGGACTCCCGGCGTTCTACCTGGTGGGCGGCACGGCGTGCTTCCTCAGCCGGCGCGCCCAACGGCTCGGCGACCTCGCGGCCAACACCATCGTCGTCCGCCTGGCCCAGCCGAAACAGCCGGACCTCGACCAACTGCTCGCCGGCAAGTTCAACTCCCTCCGCGAGCACGCGCACCTCGAAGCACGCCTGCGCCAGCGCGTCTCGCCAGCCGAGGCGCAAGCTGCGCTGCAATCTCTGGTGCGGCGGGATGAACTGGATCCTGTTGCGCGCGTGAAGTTGTTCGCCGAGCTGGCGGCCCACTTCAAGTCGCTCGTTGAGTTTCCGCCGGAGACCACGGAAGGAATCACCGACGAGCAGTATGTCCGCAATGTGGTGGACATCTTGTTCCGTCCGCGCGGCAAGGCCGCCTCGACCGCCGTGGCCTCAGCGCCCGCGAGCACGCTGGCCTGAACGCATTCCACGGTTGACTCCTACCATTTCCCCGCGACGCTTCGCCGCACATTGCCATGCCGCTGCTGGAAATCATCCAACTGAAAAAGTCCTACGCCGCACCCGACGGCGGGACGCACACGGTCGTGGACGTGCCGGAGTTCAAGCTGGAGGCGCAGGCGCAGGTCGCGTTGAGCGGTGAAAGCGGATCGGGCAAGACGACCTTCCTCAATCTCATCGCCGGCATACTCGCGCCGGACGCCGGCTCCATCAAACTCAACGGCCTCGAACTCGCCGGCCTGCGCGAGTCCGCCCGTGACCGCGTGCGAGCCACGACGATTGGCTACATCTTCCAGACCTTCAACCTGCTCCAAGGCTACACCGCGTTGGAGAATGTGCTGCTCGGCATGAGCTTCGGACCCGGTGAGGACCGCGAGCTTGCGAAAGCGCTGCTCAAGCGCGTCGGCCTCGATGCGAAACTGAACCACCTGCCGCGCCAGCTCTCCACCGGCCAGCAGCAACGCGTCGCCGTCGCGCGCGCACTGGCGAACCGGCCCAAGCTCGTCCTCGCCGATGAACCAACCGGCAACCTCGACCACGCGAACGCAGGCGAGTCGCTCAAACTCATCCGCGAAGCCTGCCGCGAGAACGGCGCCGCGCTCCTGCTCGTGAGCCACGATCGCGAGGTGCTCGGGCAGTTCGAGAGCGTGCAGCAGTTGGGGATATTGAACCGCGCGGCGAAGTAACATGACTCTCCCCCTCATCGTCGCCAAGTCCCTCCGCCAGCACCTGCTCTCCACGGTGGTGACGGCGGCATCCATCGCGCTTGCGGGCGGCCTGCTCATGGCGGTCTGGGTGGTGAAGACGCAGTCCAACGACGCGTTCACGAAGCAGAACGCCGGCTTCGACGCCGTGCTCGGCGCGCGCAGCGCCAAGCTACAACTCGTGCTCAACGCCATCTTCCACCTCGAAGCCTCTCCGGGGAATTTGCCTTGGACCGACTACGAGGACATCGCGAAGAACGCCGCCGTCGCGCTCGCGCTGCCCATCGCAGTCGGGGACAACTACCACGGCTATCGGCTGGTCGGCACGACGACCAATCTCTTCGCCGTCGAGCACGCGCCGGGACGGAAGTATCGCGTCGCAGAAGGAGAACCGTTCGCGGCCGGTTACATGGAGGCGGTGCTCGGCAGCTTCGCGGCGCGGCAGTTGAAGCTCAAGGTGGGCGACAAGTTTCATCCGTATCACGGGCTGAACTTCGACGAGAAGCAGAAGCACGAGGAGCTTTACGTCGTCACTGGCATCTTGGAGCCGTCCAACACGCCCGCCGACCGCGTCATCTGGATTCCGCTCGAAGGCATCCAGAACATGAAGGGCCACGATGCCAAGAGCGCCGCCGAGATCAGCGCGGTGCTGGTGAAGCTCAAGAACCCCATCGCCGGGCGCGGGCTGGAGCTGATGTATAACAAGCAGGGCAACCGGCTGACGTTCGCATGGCCCATCGCGCAGGTGGTTGCGGAGCTGTTCGGGAAAATCGCGTGGTTCGACCGCGTGTTGGAGCTCGTCGCGTGGCTCGTCGCCGCCGTCGCCACCGGGTCCGTGCTCGCGAGCATTTACAACTCCATGAACGAGCGCCGCCGCGACATCGCCATCCTGCGGGCGCTGGGCGCGCGGGCGCACACCATCTTCCTCGCCGTCGTGCTGGAGTGTGCGGCCATCGCGGTGCTGGGCATGGTCGCGGCGTTTGCGGTGTATTTGGGCATTACCACCGTGGCTGCGGGCATTATCCGGGCGGAGACTGGTGTGGTGCTGGAGCCGCTGGCGTGGCATCCGATTCTGGCGTGGGCACCTGCGGCCATGATCGGTCTGAGCGCGCTGGCGGGAGTGATTCCGGCGGTGAAGGCGTATCGGACGAACGTGGCGGAGAACTTGGTGCCAGTCTCGTAAGGCGAACACTCTTGTCCGCCGACCACTCGCTGTAGCGGCGCTCTACGAGCGCCGAGGGGTGGTGCAAGAACACCAAAGGAGATGGACGGGCCTCCGGCGGTCACAGACCGCCGCTACAGCGCGTTGGGGCATTCTTGACGAGGGGACAGGAGTGTCCCCCCTACGGCCGCAGCCACTTCACAAACCAATCCACCGCCGCCTGCCTCGCCTCCACCGTGACCTTGTGGCCGGTCTGCGGCTGAAGGATGACTTGCAGTTTCGGCTCGGCATCGGCAGCGCGATAGGCAGCGCGTGCGGCGGTGAGGCACTCGTTCACGCCGGGCATGGGCGTGCGCATGTCGGCGTCGCCATTGATGACGAGCAGCGGGCGCGGTGCGATGAGCGGGAGCATCGCGGGGCCGTCGAACTGCCCGTAGATGCCGGGCACCACGCGGTCGTAGAAGCGGCGGACGAACGCGGCGTTGACCGTTTCGCCCTCGTCCTTGGCGGCGGCCTCGATGGCAGGCTTAAACGTGTCAACGCGCGAACGCCAGCTCTCGTTGTCCAGCGCCCACTTGAAACTCTGCACGCCGATGCACGGCACGACGACCGCGATGCGCTGGTCAGCGGCGGCGGCGAGGTAGCCCTCCATCCCGCCCTTCGAGAAGCCGATGAGTCCGATGCGCGCAGCGTCCACGTCGTCGCGCGTGCCGAGGTAATCCACCAGCCGCATCACGTCCCACGCGGTGTCGTAGAGGAAGGGAAGTTTCTTGCTGCCGAACCACGCGTTCAGAATCGCCTCGTGATAATCGGCTGAACCGCTGCCCGCCTTGGTGCGCGCGCCGTGGTGGCGGCCATCAATCGCCACCGCGAGGAAGCCCCGCTTGGCGAGATCGGTCAGCAGCGAGAGCTGGCTCTCCTTGTTCGCCCCGGTGCCGTGCAGGACGATGACAACGGGGCGGCGGCCTTGAGTTTCAGCGCGCTTCAACAACAAGCCCGGCACGCGGACTCCAGCTTCGGCGGCGAAGGAAAAGTGCGTCGCACGCATGCCGTTCGTGCCGGCGGGTGGTTTGACTTCGGGGGCCAGCTCGACGCGCGGGCGCTCAAGGAGCTTGAGGAAGGCGGCGTGAGTTGATTCGGCTGATTCGGCACCCGCCAGACGGAGAGTTCCGAGCGCAACGGCGAGAAGCAGCGCGGCCGGGTGAAGCTGACGGTTCATTCGTCAGCCCGTGATGCGGCGATAAATCTCACCCTCGTTCATCGTCGCGCGCTCGGGGCGGCCTTTGTAGCTGTAAACGAGCTGCTCGTGGTTGATACCGAGCAAATGGAGAATCGTCGCGTGCAGGTCGTGGACGTGCATCCGGTCCTCGACGGCATGCAGACCGAACTCGTCCGTGGAGCCGATGACCTGGCCGCCCTTCACGCCGCCGCCGGCCATCCACATGGTGAAGCCGGTCGGGTTGTGGTCGCGGCCGTTGCCCTTCTCGCTCATCGGCGTGCGGCCAAACTCGCCGCCCCAGATGACGAGCGTCGAGTCCAGTAGCCCGCGCGATTTCAAGTCCTTCAACAGCCCGGCGATGGGCTGGTCGGTCTCGCGGAAGCGGTCGCCGTGGTTCTTCTCAATGCCGCTGTGCGCGTCCCACTTGCTGCCCGCGCCGCTGTAGAGCTGCACGAAACGCACGCCGCGCTCGACGAGCCGGCGAGAGAGCAGGCACATGCGGCCGAACGGCGCGGCCACAGAATCATCCATGCCGTAGAGCTTCTTGGTGGCCTCGGTTTCCTTCGAGAGGTCCACGGCGTCGGGGGCCTCGGCCTGCATGCGGAAGGCGAGTTCGTAGGCGGCAATGCGGGCGTCGAGTTCCGACTGCTGCGGACGCGCGGAGGCGTGCTGGCGATTGACGGCGTTGAGGAAATCGAGCTTGCCGCGCTGCTGCTCATCGCTGACGCCCTCGGGTGTGTTGAGGTTCGCGATGGGCTCGTTGCCGGGCAGGATGCGCGTGCCCTGATAGACGGCGGGCATGAAGCCGGCACCCCAGTTGCGCGGGCCGTTCACGACGGTGCCGTTGTTGTCCTGCATCGTCACGAAGGCCGGGAGGTTCTGGTTCAACGTGCCGAGGCCGTAGGTCACCCACGCCCCGAGCGAGGGCCGGCCCGCGAGGATGGACCCGGTGTTCATCTGGCAGACGCCGTTCGAGTGGACGATGCCGTTGGCCCAGCACGAGCGAAGAACGGCGATGTCGTCGGCAGACTCGGCGACGTGCTTGCACCAGTCGGAAATCCACAGGCCGCCCTGGCCGTATTGCTGCCACTTCCGCTGGTCGGGGAAAATGGGCGAGTTGTATTCGCCCATCGCGGTGATGAGGCCCTTGGTGAAGCTGGGAGGCAACGGCTTGCCCGCGTGTTTCTTCAGCGACTCCTTCGGGTCAAACGTGTCGAGGTGGCTCGGTCCGCCCTCCATGAAGAGGAAGATGACGCTCTTCGCCTTGGCCGCGTAGTGCGCGAGCCGGGGCGCGAGCGGCGAGACGCCCGGAGCCGTCGGTGCGGCGGAAAGCGGGTTCTCCGCGAGCAGCGAACTCAGCGCGACCGCGCCAAAGCCCGCGCCGGTCTTGGTGAGGAAGTCGCGGCGGGAGGAAATCTGGCCGTAACGGTAGCAGCGTGGATCGTTCATGTGAGGATTCAGTTAAGACCAATGCGGGCGAACTCTCGGGAAGCAGCGCCCGAGGCGCGGGAGAAAGTAGCCCCGGGCGTCAGCCCGGGGTGAGATACGAGAAGCGTCTGAGCCTCGGAGGGGCGAAAGAAATTTCTGCCGCCCCGATGGGGCTTTGCATTCCGTAACGCTGACCCCGGGCTGACGCCCGGGGCTACTTTCTGACGGCCCTCCGGGCCTCCCGAGGCGGCGGCGGATGACCAACCCGGCTGCGTTTGCTGGCGACTCTCAGTCCACATACACAAACTCGTTCGCGTTCAGCAGCACGTGGCAGAGGTCGGCCATCGCGGCGGCGCGGGCGGTGGCGGTGGCCTTCGCGCCGGTGGGCTTGAGCTGGATGTCGTTGGCGTGCTTCGTGGCGTCCTTGAACGCGCTGGGCCTGGACTCGAACTGCCACAGGCCAACGGTCGCATCAGTCAAGGCGGCCTCGGCTCCGAGCAGCAGTTCCTCCTGCTTCAGCG
>JBEBFV010000067.1:0-18880 GCA_040081795.1 Limisphaerales bacterium
TGAGGATGGCGCTGCCCAGCGTCGCGCCCAGCAGCACGCCCAGATGCGAGCGCGCGTGGAAGCGCAGGCTGCGGAGGATGAGCGTGCGGAGGGTCATGGAAGGGGAGAGCACCGCAGCGGCGGGAAAGACGCAGAGAATCGCCGCAGAAAAATGCCTTCCTCTGCGTCTTTCCCGTCTCTGCGGTGCCAACTCGGGTTCATGCGGAGATGAGCGCGCCATCCCGCAGCTCCAGCACGCGGCCCATCTTGCGCGCGAGGTCGGGGGCGTGGGTGACGACGATGAGCGCGGTGCCTTGCTCGCGGTTGAGGTCGAGGAGGAGCGCCGCGAGCGAGTCGGCGGTGGCGCGGTCGAGCGCGCCGGTGGGTTCGTCGGCGAGGAGGAGCTTGGGCTGGTTGATGAGCGCGCGGACGACGGCGCAGCGCTGGCGTTCGCCGCCGGAGAGCTGGCCGGGCCGGTAGTTCATCCGCTCGCTGAGGCCGACGCGGGTGAGGAGCTGCTTGGCGCGGTCCATCGCCTGCGCGCGGCTGGCGGTGTCACCGGACGCAAGCGTGGGGACGAGGACGTTTTCCAGCACGGTGCATTGCGGGAGGAGGTGGTGCGATTGGAAGATAAAGCCAATCTGCCGGTTGCGCGTGGCGGCGAGGGCGAGTTCATCCAGCGTGTCGAGGCGCTGGCCGTCGAGGACGAGTTCGCCAGAGTCGGGCAGGTCGAGCGTGCCGATGAGGTTCAGCAGCGTGCTCTTGCCGCAGCCGCTCGGCCCGACGATGGCGACGGTCTCGCTGCACGCGACTTCGAGGGAGAGGCCGCGCAGCACGGGCAGGTCGCCGCCTGCTGCGCCGGGATAGCGCTTGGTGACGTTCGCGAGGCGGAGCAAGGGTGCGGGCGCGGACATGGGGGCAGTGTGGCGTGAGAACGCGGGAGTGACAACCTCGTGGTGTGTGCGTGGTGCGTGGTTCGGTCTGCGCCGTAGCGCAGATTCGTAGCACAGGGCAACTTCGCAGGCGGGTTGAAAGCGAGAAGGGTTGAAGGGCGGCAGCCCCTCAACCCTTTCAACTTTCAACCGGTTGATTACTTCCCCTTCCAGGCCCGCACGAAGTCAATGCACTGCTTGATGTCCGGCACGGAGTTGTCCCAGTTGAACTCGTATTCGATGGAGATGTTGCCGGTGAACTTCTGGCGCTTCAGCTCGGCGAGCACGCCGGCCATGTCCGTGACGCCGGTGCCGAAGATGGTGTCGTGCTGGCCGGTGCCCAGCGCGGCGCGCTCCTTGGCGTGCAGGCTGATGATGCGGCCCTCGAGAATCTTGAGGCAGTCAATCGCCTTCAGCCCGGAGGTCTGCCAGTGCCCGAGGTCGGCGCAGGCACCGATACGGGGGTCGCGCTTGGACACTTGGTCGCGGATGAACTCGGGATCCCAGACCTTGTAGCTCGGATCAATGACCTGGTTGCCCTGCGCGTCGCGCTCCTTCTTAAACCGCTTGGCGTGCTGGTGGATGCCCGCCCGGATGTCGAACTCCTTCACGAGCTTCTCGATGAGGTCGAGGTTGTCCACGGACTCCGTGGTGACGCCGTAGAAACCCATCTTCTTGGCGAACTCGAAGACCTTGCGCGCGGCGGCCTCGTCCTTCGGGATGCTGACGACGCCGTAGTTCACGGCGCGAACGCCGTGTTTGGCGAGCTTCTCCTTCACGCGGGCGATGACCTCGTCGGAGGCGTCGTGGTTCCACTTGATGGTGCGATCCTCTTTGGTGAGGGCCTGTCCCGGATAGAACTCAATGATCTTGCCGCCGGCCTCGGCGGTCTTCTCGATGGCCTCAAAGACGGTGAAGCGGTTGAAGCTGTAGGCCTGGCAGCCGATGGCGAAGCCGTTGATGCGGGCGCTGTCGGGAATGGGCGCGGCGGACGAGGGGAGCGCGGCAAGGACGGCGACGGTGGCGAGTGCGAGGAGGGAGCGATGCAGTTTCATGGTGTGTGTTCAGACCGGTCTGGCCGGTCAAGGATTCGGGCGATTACGGCGGGACGGTTGCGCCGGGTCAAGCAAGCAACTTTGCGTCCATGGCCGGACTCACTTCCGCCCGGTGAGGAACCAGGTGGTGATCTCGCCGACGCCCTTGCACAGCACCAGCCCGCGCTCGGCCAGCGTGAACTTTTCCGCCAGCGCCGCGTGCGTGCTGGGCGAGACGTGGATGCTGTTGGGCAGGCCAGCGGACTCCATTCGGCTGGCCAGGTTCACCGTGTCGCCCCAGAGGTCGTAGGTGAATTTCTTCCGCCCGATGACGCCCGCCACCACCGGCCCGGAGTTGATGCCGATGCGGATGCTGATCTGCCGCTGGTTCTTCTGGTTGATGCGCGCCACGTCGTCGAGCATGTCCAGCGCCATCTCGGCCACGGCTGCCGCGTGGTCTTCGCGCGGCAGGGGGAGGCCGCCGACAAGCATGTAGTTGTCCCCGATGGTCTTGATCTTCTCGAGGCCGTGCCGCTCGGCGAGCTTGTCAAAGTGCGAGAAGACCTCGTTGAGCATCGTCACGAGTTCCTGCGGACCGGTCTTGCGGGAAAGCAGGGAGAAGCCGACGAGGTCCGCGAAGAGCACCGTCACCTGCGGATGGCTGTCGGCGATGGTGCGCTCGCCTCCCTTGAGCCGCTCGGCGATGGCGCGCGGCAGGATGTTGAGCAGCAGATGCTCGGACTTCTCCTTCTCGAGCTGCAGCAGCTCCTTCTCGTATTGCAGCTCCACGAGCCGCACGCGGTCGAGGTCGCGCAGGCGCTTCTTCTCCAACGAGGACATCACCCGTGCGCGCAGCAGCACGGCGTTGAAGGGCTTGGGCAGGTAATCCTCCGCGCCCATCTCGATGCATTTCACCGCATTCTCCAGCTGCTCTGCGCCGGAGATGACGATGACCGGCACGGAGCGCGTGAACGGGTCGGCCTTGATGGCGTAGAGCACTTGGAGGCCGTCCAGCTCCGGCATCTCCATGTCGAGGAGCACGAGGTCGAATTCCTTGGCGTGAAGGATCTCAAGTGCCGCGCGGCCGTCCGCTGCCTCGGTGATGTTGGTGATGCCGAGGTCGTTGAGCGCGCGGATCAGCAGGCGGCGCAATGTGCGGCTGTCGTCCACCACCAGCACGGAAGCGGTCTTCGCGGGGCCTTGGACGGCGGCCAGCGCGCCTTCCATGGCCTTGTCCGTGGGCACCACGCCGCCGCCCCGCAGCATGAAGATCGTGTGGCTGTCGTCTCCCTCGTTCATGGGTTGGCTTGGGTTTGCGGTCGGATGATGCGCCCGGTTCGGTATTGGAGGCAATCGGAATTCTGCTTGGCGGAGCGCTGGGTAAGGCCTTTCACCCCGTTGCGTTTTGCCCGATGCACGGGCACTGTTCCGCCAGCAACAGCCAAAGCCAGTCTTCACGCGCCATTGCTCCGATGCACTCTCAGTTGAATCCACACCTCGCGAGACAAGCATCCGCGTCCGCACTCTGCCTGCTGGCCGTTGCTGCCAGCCTCACCGCCGCGCCCGCGCCCAAGCTCACGCCGGCACAGACTGACTTCTTCGAGAAGAAAATCCGGCCCGTGCTGGTGAAGGATTGTTACAAGTGCCACTCCGCCGAGGCCGGGCGCGTCAAGGGCGGCCTGCGCGTGGACACGCGCGATGGTCTGCTCAAAGGCGGCGACTCCGGCCCCGCCATCGTTCCCGGCAATCCGGACTCCAGCCCTCTCATCCGCGCCGTCCGCTATCGCGATCGCAACCTCCAGATGCCGCCGGACGACAAGAAACTTCCGGCCGCGCAAATCGCGGACCTCGAAGCGTGGGTCCGCATGGGCGCGCCCGACCCGCGCGCCGACGCGCCGAACAAATACGGCGCGGCCCTCACCGATCCGAAGCAGCACTGGAGCTTCCAGCCGATCTTCAAGCCCATCGTCCCCGACTTTCGCAAGGACTGGACGCCGCTCGCGCGCAACGCGATTGACCACTACGTCTTCGCCACGCTGGAGGCCAAGCAACTCGCGCCCTCGCCGCTCGCGGACAAGACCGCGCTCATCCGCCGCGCGACGTTCAACCTCACCGGCCTGCCGCCGACGCTCGCCGAGGTGGACGCCTTCCTCGCCGACGAATCCCCGCAGGCCTTCGAGAAGGTCATCGACCGCCTGCTCGCCTCGCCGCGCTATGGCGAGCGCTGGGGCCGTCACTGGCTCGATGTGGCGCGCTACGGCGACACCACGGGCCGCCGCAACAACAACCGGGGCGAGACGCGCTACCTCCACTCGCACACCTACCGCGACTGGGTGATCAAGTCCTTCAACGACGACCGCCCCTTCGACCAG
The DNA here is from genome assembly GCA_040081795.1 of Limisphaerales bacterium. Lineage (GTDB taxonomy): Bacteria > Verrucomicrobiota > Verrucomicrobiia > Limisphaerales > SXTU01 > SXTU01. The sequence goes on from JBEBFV010000067.1 coordinate 4,318, forward strand.
TTCGCCAAACTCCAGATCGCAGCGGACAGATTGGTCGGGGAAGAAGTGGCCAAGCCAGACGCCACCACGACCAAGCCGCCCGCCTCTCAACTCTCAACTCTCAACTCTCAACCGTCGCGCAGCGACCTCGCTGCGCTTGGTTTCATCACGCTCGGCCCGCGCCTCAACAACAACGCCGATGACCTGATTGACGACCGCATTGACGTGGTGATGAAGGGCTTCCTCGCCTTGAGCGTGACGTGTGCGCGCTGCCACGACCACAAGTTCGACCCCATCCCCACGAAGGATTATTACGCGATGCACGGAGTCTTTGCGAGCAGCACCGAGCCGCGCGAGGGCGTCGAGCTGCCCGTCAGCAAGGACACCCCGGCGTTCAAAGAGTATCAGAAGGCGCTCACCGAGGCGGAGGACGCGCTGAAGAAGTTCGAGGACGCCCTGCGTGGTCGCGCCCGCTCGGAGCTGGTGTTCCGCATCAGCGACTATTTGAAAGCGCTCTACGACTTCAGCAACCCGACCAACACCGCGTCGCTCGGGCAGTTCATGCAGCGGCGCAACCTGCTGCCCGCAGTCGCCGCAGGCTGGAAGGACGCGCTGGACAAGGCGAAGACCACGCATCACCCCGTGCTCTCCGTCTGGCACGAGTTCGCTGCCCTGCCAGCGACGAACTTCCTCAAGGCCGCCACGCCCGTCGCGCTGCGCCTGCGCGCCGGTGGCGACACGAACAAGCCAGTGAACCCGCTCGTCGCCCGCGCGCTCGGCTCGCCGCCCGGCTCCATCGCGGTCGTGGCGACGAACATGGCGCGGCTCTTCAACGACGCGAACACGCGCTGGGCACAAGTCGCAGGTCTCCACGCCAGCCGCGTGCGCTCCGGCTCCACCAACGTCCCTCCCGCGCCCACCGGCCTGCCCGATGCCGCGCAGGAGGAAATCCGCCGCGTCCTCTACGACCCCGCTTCGCCCGCGTATCTCTTCACCGATGAGAAGGTCGAGGCCTCGCTCCAGCGCCTGCGCAACATGGGCAACGCGCGCACCGAGCAGCAACGACTTGCCCGCGTGGTGGACGACCTCCGAACCTCGCACCCCGGCGCACCGCCGCGCGCAGTCGTGCTCAACGACTCGTCACAGCCGCGCGACAGCTACGTTTACATCAAGGGCAACCGTGGCAGCCGCGGCCCGAACGTGCCGCGCCAGTTCCTCGAAATCCTCTCCGGGGAAAACCGCGAGCCGTTCCGCGACGGCAGCGGTCGCCTCGAACTTGCGAAGGAAATCGCCTCGCCCGACAATCCGCTCACCGCGCGCGTGATGGTCAACCGCGTGTGGCTTCACCAGTTTGGCGAGGGCATCGTGCGGACGCCGAATGACTTTGGCCTCCGCGCCGAGCCGCCCACGCACCCGGAGTTGCTCGACTATCTCGCGTGGCAGTTCATGGAGCACGGCTGGTCGGTGAAGAAGCTTCAGAAGCTCATCATGCTGTCGCACACGTGGCAGCAGAGCAGCGAGGACAACCCGCGCTTCGCGCAGGTGGACCCGGAGAACCGCTGGCTCTGGCAGCAGCACCGGCGGCGGCTGGAGTTCGAGGCGCTGCGCGACACCATCCTGCACATCGGCGGCAAGCTGAACTTCCAGATGGGCGGCCCCGGCGAGCGCCTTGATCGTCCCGAGGCCGACGGCGAATACTCCGACCGCCGCAGCGTGTATGGTCTCGTGGACCGCGCGAACCTGCCGAACATGCTCGGCGCTTTCGACTTCGCGAACCCGGACATCAGCACCGGCCAGCGGAACAACACCGTCGTCCCGCAGCAGGCGCTCTTCATGATGAACAGCCCGCTGGTCATCGAGCAGGCGCGCAACACCGTCCAGCGCGGCGATCTGAAATCCCTGCCCAACGACATGGAGCGCGTGAAGATGCTCTATCGCCTGATCTACTCGCGACCACCGACGGATACGGAACTCAAGCTCGCGCTCAACTATCTCTTCAGCGAGATGTCTGCTCCGCGCGGGCCTTTGCCCGGCCAGCCGCCGTGGGAATACGGCCTCGGCAGCTTGGACCCGCGCACCGGACGCGTCGGCGCGTTCTGGCCGTTGCTCTACAGTCCGCAGTCGCGCTTCTACCAGGCTTCTCCGCGCATCCCGGATTCACGTGCGGGCTACTTCCACCTCTCCGCGAACGGCGGCCATCCCGGTGTGATGCTCACCCAAGCTGCCATCCGCCGCTGGACCGCGATGGACGACATGCTCGTGAGCATTGAGGGCGCGCTCGCGCACACCGGCCAGAACAGTGATGGCGTGCAAGGGCAGATCGTTTACAGCGGTGCAGGCTCTGTTGTGCGTGGCGTCGCGCTGCGCAACGAGATCACGCTGGCCGTGCCGCGCCTGATGGTGAAGGCGGGCGAGACGGTTGACTTCGTCGTGGACTGCCGGGCCGGCGGCGTGAATGACAACTTCACATGGTCGCCGATTATCAAGCAGCTCGACGCCACGCAGAACCCGCCCACCGCGACGGGCAAGCAGTGGAGTTCACAGCGTGAGTTCGCCGCCCCTTCCCGGAGCCAGCGCCTCTACCCGTGGGAGAAGCTCGCGCAGGTCATGCTGGAGACCAACGAGCTAACCTTCGTGAACTGAAGCTGCATTGGTTCAGCGGCTGAAGTCGCAGGTCATTGCCTGCCACAGGTTCTCTCCCCCCGTCCCGGCCTGACGCAAAAATTGCGCCGTGTCCGGCAATACGCGGGGAGTGCTCATCCGCCCGCGCAGGTATCCAGACCATGTGAAAACCCGAGTCCATCAGGGCGCGACGGGAGTTTTTTACGACCGCTGGTTCCGGTGGGCAGGGGTTTGCATCGGTCTGGCAGCCTTGCTCGTCGGCTGCACCGGCGTGCCGACGCGGGAGGAGAAGACCGCAGGACAGCGGCTTGAAACAGTGACGACCCTGTATCGGCCCGGCGACGCGCGACCGCAGTTGCCCGTGTTGAAGGCCGAATCTCCGCTGAGCGACTTCCTGACGCACGCGATGTTCACTCAGCCGCAGGTCGAGGCGGCGTATTACGACTGGGCGGCCTCCGTGCGGCGCATCACAGTCGAGCGATCGCTGCCGGACCCGCGCCTGACTTTCTCGGCGGACATTCAGGACGTGGTGATGGGACTGATGCCGGGCTTGATGTTGGATTTTCCCGGTCCCGGCAAGTTGCGGGCCGCCGCGAACGTCGCCGCCGCCGAGAGCGACGTGAAGTATTTTGCCTTCGAGTCCGCCGTGCTGCGGACGGCCTTCAACCTCAAGAAGCCTTACTACCAGCTTCACTTCCTCGACGCCAAAATCGCCGTCAACCAGGAGATGCTGCGGCTGCTGGCAGATGTGGAGAAGCTCTCCCGCGCGCGCAACGAGGTCGGCGCGGTCACGTTGCAGGACGCGCTGCGGGCGCAGATTGAGCAGGAGCGGCTCGCCAACGAAATCGCCAACCTCCAGGACTCGCGCAACCCGCTGCTGGCGCAGTTCAAGGGCGCGTTGGGTCTGAAAGTAGAGGACGCCACGCCGCCCCTGCCCAGCAAGCTGGAAACGACGCCGCTGGATTTGAAATCCGACCGGCTGCTCACCGACGCGCTCGCGCGCAACCCGCGCCTGAAGGCGATGGAGGCCGAAGTGCGCCGCGCCGATGCTTCCATCCGGCTGGCCTACAAGGCGCGCGTGCCGGACTTCTCGCTCGGCCTGGAGGCGAACCCGTTGGCGACGCCAACCATCTTCACGCCACAGGCGGGCATCACGTTGCCAATCTGGCGGGACAAGATTGGCGCTCAAATCGCCGCCGCGCAGGCGGAGAAGCAGGCCGCCGCCGCGCGCTTCAGTGGCGAGCAAATCATGTTGGCGGTGGAGTTTGCGGAGAAGTCGTTCATGTTCCGTGAGGCCACGCGAAATCTCGAACTGCTCAACGACCGCCTCCTGCCCAAAGCCCGGCAATCACTCGATGTCGCGCGCTCCAGCTACGGCTCCGGCAAGCTCGACTTCATCAATCTCCTTGACGCGCAACGCACGCTGCTCGACTTCCGACTGGCCGAAGTCGAGGCGCGCATCCAGCGCGAGCTGGCGCTGGCCGAACTCTCACTCGTCATTCTCGGAACTCCGCCCGCCGGTTCGCCCTTTCTTCCGACGCGCCAGCCCGCCACCAAACCCGGAGGCACCCCATGAACTTCACCCCACTTCGCACCTCTGTTTTCGTCGTCATCGCGCTCGTCGTCGGGCTGATTGGTGGCGCGCTGGGTATGAGTTTCCTTCGCAGCGGCGGTAGCGATGCGCCAGTGCTTGCTGATGGCACGCAGGTCTGGACTTGTTCCATGCATCCGCAAGTGCGCCTGCCCAAGCCGGGCAAGTGCCCCATCTGCTCGATGCCTCTCATCCCCGCGAAGCCGGCAGGCAAGTCCGCCTCCACCAATGCCCCGGCGGCGGCCTCGGAGCCGATGCTGGAATTGTCCGACCACGCGCGTGCGATGGCCAGCGTGGCGACTGCTGTCGTCGAGCGCCGGCCGCTGACGCACGAGATTCGCGCGGTCGGCAAGGTGCAATACAACGAGACCACGCTCGCCGTCATCAACAGCCGCGTGGACGGCTACATCGAGCGCCTCTACGTGGATTTCACCGGCGTGGACGTGCAGCCCGGCGACCACCTCGTGGACCTTTACAGCCCGGACCTCATCGTGGCGCAGCAAGAGCTGCTCATCGCATTGGAGAACCGCGCCAGCACCAACCTCATCGAGTCAGCGCGCCTCAAGCTGCTCCGCTGGGGCCTCACGCAGGCGCAGGTGGACGACCTGACGCAGCGCCGCAAAATCAGCGAGCGCGTCACGCTTTTCTCTCCCAGCCGCGGCACCGTCACCGAGCGGATGGCCGTGCAGAAAGGCATGGTGAAGGCCGGCGAAATGCTCTTCCGCCTCGCGAACCTCGACTCGGTCTGGCTCTACCTCGACGTTTACGAGAGCGAGCTGGGCCGCGTGCAATACGGCCAGCTCGTGGACCTCACCACCGAGGCGCATCTGGGCCGGATTTTCTCGGGTCGCATCTGGTTCATCAACCCCGTGCTCACCGAGGAGAGCCGCACGGTGAAGGTGCTCGTGAACATCGCGAACACCGACCACGCGTTGAAGCCCGGCATGTTCGCCAGCGCCAGCATCCGCATCCCGCTGCTGGCGGACGGACGCGCGGCCCCGACCGGCGTCGCGGGGCAATTCTCCTGCCCGATGCACCCGCTTGTGCTTCAGCCGCAGACCGGCCAATGCAATCTCTGCGGCATGGCGCTGACAAAGATTCCCGGCCCCAACGCGCAGCCCAAGCCCGACGAACTCAAAGTCCTCGCCGTGCCGGTCGCAGCAGTCCTCGACAGCGGCGTGCGGACGCTTGTGTATGTCGAGCGGGCGAAAGGACAGTTCGCGCCTGTCGAGGTGAAACTCGGTTCGCGCGCGGGGGATTTCTATCCCGTCCTGAGCGGCTTGAACGGCGGCGAGCGCGTCGCGGTGCGCGGGGGCTTCCTGCTCGACAGCCAGTTTCAGGTTCAGGGATTGGCGAGCCTGTTCTATCCGCAGGGACAGGCGGCGGTCTCCGGTCACCAACACGGCGCGCCCCCGCCCGCGCCGGTTACCAAGCCCACAGGCCACGAAGGACACGCGATGCCGAAAGCCGCTCCAAAGCCCGCCGAGCACAAACACTGAGAATTCGTGAAGACCCGGTTCGCACAATCCGAAGCCCTGAAAGGGCGAAAGATAGTAGCCCAGGGCAAGCGCAGCGCCGCCCTGGGTAATCAAGCGAGAAACGGCCAAGCCCTGAAAGGGCGACATAATTTCCGGCATGGCTTCGAAGAAGATTGTGCCGCCCTTACAGGGCTTGCATTCGTTTGGCCGACCAACCCAGGGCGTCGCTGCGCTTTGCCCTGGGCTATTTTCTGCCGCCCCTTCGGGGCTTCCTGATCCATGACCACCGCCCTCATCCGCTGGTGTCTGCGCAACGGCTTCCTCGTCCTCCTCGCGGTGGCGGCGGTGCTGGGCGGCGGTTACTACGCGCTGCGACACACGCCGGTGGATGCCATTCCCGACATCGGCGAGAAGCAGGTCATCGTCTTCGCCGACTGGCCGGGGCGCTCGCCGCAGGACGTGGACAATCAGGTCACGTATCCGCTCACCACGAGCCTTACCGGCACGCCGGGCGTGAAGACCATCCGCAGCATGTCCGGTTTCGGCTTCGCGATGGTCTTCGTCATCTTCAAGGACGAGGTGGATTACTACTGGGCGCGCTCGCGCGTCATCGAGCGCATGAACGTCGCGCAGCAACGCCTGCCCACGGGCGTCGTGCCCGTCATCGGCCCGGACGCGACGGCGCTGGGCCAAGTCTATTGGTATACCGTCGAGGGCGAGGGCTTCGACCTCGCGGAGCTGCGCTCCATCCAGGACTGGTTCATCCGCTACCAGCTCAACTCCACCGAGGGCGTCAGCGAGGTCGCCAGCATCGGCGGCTTCGTGAAGCAGTATCAGATAGACGTTCACCCCGACAAACTCCGCGCCCACCGCGTCTCGCTCATGGACGTGACGACGGCCGTGCAGAAGGCGAACATTGATGTCGGCGCAAAGGTGATTGAGAAGAACGGCCTCGAGTTTTTCATTCGCGGCGTGGGCTTCATCAAGTCGGTCGAGGACTTGGAGAAGGTCGTCATCCGGCAGGAGAAGGGCACGCCCATCCAGGTCAAGCACGTCGCCACCGTCACGCTCGGCCCGGACTTCCGGCGCGGCGCGCTGGACAAGGCGGGCGTGGAGGCCGTCGGTGGCGTGGTGCTGATGCGCTACGGCGAGAACCCGCTGGATGTCGTCGAGCGCGTGAAGGCCAAAATCAAGCAGCTCGAACCCGGCCTGCCGCAGAAGACGCTCGCCGATGGCCGCATGTCGAAGGTTCGTATCGTCCCCTTCTACGACCGCACCGACATCGTGAAGGAGACGATCGCCACGCTAAAGGAGGCGCTCACCGAGGAGGCGCTCATGGCCAGCGCGGTCATCCTGATTTTCCTGCTGCACCTGCGCAGCACGGTCTCGGTGCTCGTCACGCTGCCGCTGTCGGTCTGCCTGTGCTTCGTGCTCATGTATGCGTTCGGCGTGGACTCGAACATCATGTCGCTCGCGGGACTGGCCATCGCCATCGGCGACGTGGCCGACATGGGCATCATCATGACGGAAAACATCTACCGTCACATCGCCAGCGGCGACCCGAAGAAGTCGCACTTTGAACGCGTGTTCGATGGTGCTCGCGAAGTGGGCGGAGCGATTGTCACGGCGGTGTCGAACACGCTCGTGTCGTTCATTCCGGTGTTCTTCCTCACCGACCAGGAGGGCAAGTTGTTCGCCCCGCTCGCGTTCACCAAGACCTTCGCCATCGGCTCCAGCGTCATCCTTGCGCTGACGGTTGTGCCGCTGATTTGCTACTTCCTCTTCCGGCCGGTGACTTGGTCGAAGCGCACTGTCTGGGGTCTCGCGGGAGCGCTGGGCTTTGTGGCCACGCTGGCCACGCACTTCATCTTCATGTGGGCGGGCGCGACGAGCCATTACAGCGGCTGGCCCATGGCCATCGCGACCGGCGTCATCGTCGCGCTCGCGGTGGTGCGCATGACGCGCGAGCGCTTCCTGCCACTGGAGGAGAACGCCGTCTCGCGCCGCGTGGCCGGCGTCTATGAGCCGGCGCTGCGGTGGATTCTTGGGCACAAGAAGACCTTCCTCGCCGCTCCGGTGGTGATTCTGTTCCTCGGCCTGAGCATCTGGCTCGGCATCGGCACGACGCTGAAACCTGCGGAGTGGCTCGCGAACTTGGGCGCGAGCGAACCGCGCGTGCAGCTCGACCAACTGCTCTGGCAGACCATTCGACACGCCGACGGCTCCGCGCATCGCCGGATGCTCTGGCGCAAGCAGACGGAGCCCGAGCGCGCGACCGAACTGGCCGCCGGCCTGAGCGTCGTGCGCGAACGCCGCGTGCTGCCGGGCATCGGTCGCGAGTTCATGCCGCCGCTGGATGAAGGCTCGTTCCTCTACATGCCCTCGCTGCTGCCGCAGGCCGGCCTCGGTCCCGCCATCGCAGTGAACTCCAAGCAAGACCTCGCCATCGCCAGCGTGCCGGAGGTCGAAAGCGTCGTGGGCAAGATTGGCCGCGCCGAGTCCGCGCTCGACCCCGCGCCCATCGGCATGATGGAGAGCATCGTCATCCTCAAGCCGGAGTCCGAGTGGCGGCACGTTCCCGTGAATCGCTGGTTCGCCGGCTGGCCCGGCTGGGTGAAAGCGCCGCTGGCCTTCTTCGCGCCCGAACATCGCCGCATCACGAAGAGCGAAATCCTCGCCGAGCTTCAGGACAAGACCGCTATTCCCGGCGTGCTGCCAACGTGGCTCCAGCCGATTCAAACGCGCCTCGTCATGCTCCAGACCGGCTTCCGCGCGATGATGGGCGTGAAGATTTACGGTAGCGATTTGCGGGAGCTGGAGCGCATCGGCCTCGAAATCGAGCAGCTCCTCAAGCACGTCCCCGGCGCGACGGACATCGTCGCCGACCGCATCGTCGGCAAGCCGTATCTGGAGTTCGAGATAGACCGCGACCGCATCGCGCGCTACGGCGTGAGCATCCGCGACGTGCAGGATGTCATCGAAGTCGCCATCGGCGGCATGAACCTCATGGAGTCGGTCGAGGGCCGCGAGCGTTATCCTATTCGCGTCCGTTATCTGCGCGAGTTCCGCGAGGACGTGCCCGAGCTGGAGAAGATTCTTCTGCCCACCAGCACCGGCGCTCAGGTGCCGCTCGCGCAGGTCGTCACCATCAAGAGCGTGCTCGGCCCGCAGGAAATCAAAGGCGAACGCGGCCTGCTCGTCGGCTACGTGACCATGAACACCCGCGACCGCGACGAGGTGAGCGTCGTCGAAGACGCCGAGCGCGCGTTGCAAGCCGCGCTCAAGGACGGCCGCCTGAAACTGCCCGCCGGCTACTACTGGGAATGGAGCGGCCAGTTCGAGAACCAGGTTCGCGCGACCGCCCGGATGCAAATCCTCGTGCCCGTCTGCCTGCTCATCATGTTCGTGATGCTCTACCTCGGCTTTGAGCGCTGGTGGATCGCGCCCATCATCTACTTCGGCATCCTCGTTTCGGCATCGGGCGGCTTTATCATGCTCGCGCTGTGGGGAGTGAACCTCTCCGTCGCCGTGTGGGTCGGCTTCCTCGTTCTCTTCGGCGTGGTGGACGACGACGGGGTGGTCATCGCCACCTATCTCGAAGGCGCATTCAAGGACCGTGCGTTCAACTCCATCGCCGAGATCCACGCCGCGACCATTGACGCTGGGCTGAAGCGCATCCGCCCCTGCCTCATGACCATCGCCACGACAGTCTTTGGCCTCATGCCCATCTTCTGGGCCACCGGCCGCGGCGCGGACGTGATGAAGCCGATGGCCATCCCGTCCATCGGTGGAATGGCCGTGAGCCTCATCACCCTCTTCATCGTGCCGTGCGCCTTCTGCGCCGTGGAGGAATGGAAGTGGAAGCGGGCAAAACTGGCGTTGACCGCTGCCTCGACCACGCCAGCCGCGTCCGCAGAAACCCCCGTCTTATGAGCAATCCCCGCAAACTCGGCGTGCTGACCAGCGGCGGCGACGCACCCGGGATGAACGCCGCGATTCGCGCCGTAGTTCGCGTGGGCATCGCGCGCGGACTGGAGGTCATCGGCATTCAGCGCGGCTACCAGGGCCTGCTGGAAAATCAGTTTCGCCCGATGGGCCTGCGCGATGTCTCCAACACGATCCAGCGCGGCGGCACGGTGCTGCACACCTCGCGCAGCGCGGAGTTCAGGACGGAGGCTGGTCTCCGACAGGCCGGGGATAACCTGCGACGGCACGGGCTTGACGGGCTTGTTCTCATCGGTGGCGACGGCACCTTTCGTGGCGCGGTGGAGCTGGCGGGGCACTGGCCCGGACAGCTCATCGGTCTGCCCGGCACGATTGACAACGACCTGTGGGGCACGGACCACACCATCGGTTTCGACACCGCGCTGAACACCGCGCTCGAAGCCATTGACAAGGTCCGCGACACCGCCGAGTCGCACGAGCGGTTCTTCCTGATCGAGGTCATGGGGCGGCACAGCGGGTTCATCGCGCTGCACGTCGGCATCAGCTCGGGGAGCGAGGAAATCCTGGTGCCGGAGCGGCCGTTTCGCGTGGCGGAGATTTGTGAGCGGCTCTGCACGGCGAAGGCGCGTGGCAAGACCAGCAGCATCATCGTCGTCGCGGAAGGCAACGAGACGGGTGGCGCGTTCACGCTGGCGGAGGAGTTGAAGCGCCTCAGCAAGAATGAGTATCGCGTCGTCATCCTCGGCTATTTGCAGCGCGGCGGAACGCCCACTGCGGCCGACCGGCTGCTGGGCACGAAGCTCGGCGGCTACGCGGTGGATTTGTTTCTGGAGGGCAGGACGGGCGTCATGGCTGGCGAGGTCGGCGGCCAACTGGTCGCCACGCCGCTCCGCGAGACGTTCGAGCGGAGGAAGCCGCTCGATGACTACCTGCTCCGGCTCCACCGCGACCTGTCGCAGTGACGCTGCGGGGCGCGCGATGAATCGCGCTGCGCTTATTTACCGCTCTTCTTCGCAAGCGCGTCGGCAATGGTCTTCTCCAAGGCCGCGCCGCGCAGGCCGGTGTTCGCAATGACCATGCCGGTGTCGCCGTCCACGAGGTAGGCGGTGGGGATGGAGCGCACGCCGTAGGTCTGGGCGACCTCGGCCTGCCAATACTTGCCGTCGAAGACCTGTGGCCACGGCATGTTCTTCGCCTTGGTGAAGTCGGCGAGTTTCTTCTCGTCGCCCGCGCGGTCGAGGCTGATGCCCAGAATCTCAAAGCCCTGCTTGTGAAACTTCTGGTAGGCAGCCGTCAGGTTCGGCAGTTCGCCGATGCAGGGGCCGCACCAGATGGCCCAGAAGTCGAGCAGGACGATCTTGCCCTTGAAGCTGGCGGGGAAATCAATCGCCACGCCCTCGGTGGTCTTGGCCTTGAACACCGTCGCCGGTTTGCCCACGGCGAGCAGTTCGGGACGGGGCGCGGCGGGGGCCGCCTTCTTTTCCGCAACGACCTTGGCAGACTTCTGGACGCGGAAGGACTCGCCGCCTGCCGTCAGCCCGGCGATTTCATAGGTCTGGCCGCCGACGTTGAACGGCTGGCGCACATCGAACGCCTCGCTGCCGGCCTCGAACTTCCCGTTCTCATTCACGTCGAGAAAGAGCTGCACGCCGGAGCTGGCCGCTTCCTTGCCGCGGAAGTCGCCCGTGGCCATCCGGTCGGCGAGCAGCGCCTTGTAGGTCTTGTCGCCCAGCTTGACTTCGCCCTCGCGCGCGTAGTCGGGGTAATGGAAGAGAAAGCCTTTCTGCGCGGCGCGCGCCGGGTCGCGCTTGTCGAAGCGATACATCGCAATGGTCAGCATGGCTGGCTCCTTGCCCAGCGGCACGGTCACTTTTGCGCTGCCGGAAAACTGCTGGTAGTCCTTTCCGTCGCTCCCCTTCACGTTGCGGGAGTTCCAGACCGGGGCCGGGTCATCGGTGAGGTCGCCGTTGGCGTTGGCGTCCACGAGGAGACGCGAGGGCTTGCCGTCTGGCTCGTCGAGCACGACGGCGATGGCTGTGGGCGCGTCGCTCGCACCCAGCTTGAAGGTGCCGAAGAGCGGGGCGGCGAGGTCAGCGGGCAGCTTCTTGATGCCCTCGGGCTTTTCCTCGGAGATGCCGAGGCGCAGCGGGAAATAGCCGCCCATCTTGGGCATGCCGCCGGAGCCGAGCAGCTTGAGCTGCACATCGGGCGCGGCGGACGCGGCGAGCAGCGGTGTGGCTGCGAGCAAGGCGAGCAGTTGGAGGACGAGGATGTTTTTGGAGCGGTGGCTTTTGGGTTTCATGGTGGCAGAGTAATTATCCAGACCGGCCTGACAACATCTTCTTTTGCAACGGCCGGAGCGCGGCCTCCGACACCCGGGTTGATGCCAGCTACCGAGATAGTCCAACCCAGAGGCGCCTTCTCACCCGGACTTCACCGGCTGTCGGCTCACCTGCCGAAGATGCCACGGAAGAGCCGCTCCAGGCCGCGTGATTTCTCCGGCCCGACCTCCGGCTCCGCCGCCTTCTTGTGCGTCCGCCGCGCTTCGAGATCGTATTGCGCCACGAAGCCGATCGTGTGCGCGCCGCGCCCGCTGGAACGGATGGCGTCCACGCCATACGCATAGCCCAGCGTGACCTCCCAGACCTTGTTCTCCGAGATGTAGCCCAGCCCGCCGCCCACGCCCGAGTGCCAGTCGCCCGGCTGCGACATCCCGCCCACGTAGTCCACCACCGCCGTAGCCGCGAAGCCCGTCACGCTCCAGCGCTTCCGCGCGTCGAGAGGCAGAGTGTAAAGCCCGCCCATCAGCGCGAACTGCCGGGCCGTGATTTCCTGGAAGTAGTAGCCCGGCAGGCTCAACGGAAACTCCGCCGACATCGGCAGCGCCGCGCCCAGCTTGTAGCCACTGGACCTGTCCGAGTTCAGGCTCGTGCCGCCCGTGAAGCTCACGGAGAAATAGTCCTCCCGCTCCGGCACCTTGTAGGCGAAGAGCGCGCGTCCCCAGAACAGGTGTGACTGCGCCTCCGTCACGCGGTCGCCCGCCAGCCCGTAGCGCCCGCTGTTCCCGCGGAAGTCGCCTTCATACCATGCGGAAAGCTCAAGCGCCGCGTTGGGCGTCAGCAGCGGCTCGCGCCCGCCGAAGCGCAGGCCCGCGCGCGTGCGCAGCGTGCCGGTGTCCGCCGGCAGCGTGAAGCCCGCCGCCGTGCGGCTCGACTGTTGATAGTCCGTGTAATGCCCTGCGAGCCGCACCACCGCGTTGAGGGGAATCTGCGACTCTGGATTGAACAGGTGATAAACGCTCGCGCTCACCTCGCCGCCGTGGCCGTTGAACGACTCCTCCTTGATGAACTTCCCGCCGCGCACCTCCGACTGGCTGTCCGCGAATCCGCCGCCCGCCGCGCCGAACGCCAGATGCGTCTGCGGCCCGAGCGCCTCGCGGAACGCCAGCTCGCTGTCGAGATACACCGGCGCGACCGCCAGCCGCAGCGTCTGCCCCTCGCGCGGCCAGTCCGGGATGTTCAGGTAATAAAACGCATACGCCGCCACCGGCCCCAGCCCTTGCAGCGACTGGTTGTAGCCGAGCTGGAAGAGCTGCCGCTTCTCCGGGTCCACCTGCGCATTGGAACAAATGGGAACAACGAAGCCCGCGCAGAGGAGAAGCTGAACCACTTGCCTTGGGAAGTTCATGCGCCTTGGTGTAGGGCAACGCGGGCGGACGCGGCAAGTTGAATTGCGGAGACCAGCAGAATCGAACTAATGACCAGGAAAACCTGCTTGCCTTCGCGCGGCTCATTATTACGCTCTCACCGCTCGTGGACGCTTAGCTCAGTGGTAGAGCATTACCTTCACACGGTAGGGGTCGCAGGTTCGAAACCTGCAGCGTCCATTCCTTCTTCAGTTTCTTCGCGTGGTCTTCTGCGGCCTTGGCCTTCGCCTTCAGAATCTCCTCAAAACGCGCGTCGAGCGCCTCGTTGAGAATCTCTGAGATGTTGAGGCCGAGGCGGCTGGCAAGCTCCAATCGCTTCCGGTTCTCCGGCCAAGGCTGGAACGAGCGGACGAACTGAGCGCGTTTCGTGGGCGAGGAGGTCTTAGTCATAGGGGTAACGGTAGCAGCGTTGCTGGATTTATCAAGATTGCCTTTGCATCCGTTCTTGTTCGTGTTATTAACACGCACAACATGACCAACACATCACCCCCAAAACCTCAACGGAAGCTGACCTCACTGGAATTGTCAGCCCCGGCGCGCGGCGCGCTTCGCCGCTTGAAACGCACCCGCGGCATGAGCTTCACCCGCTCCGTCGAGCGCGGCGTGTTGCTCCTCGATGAGTCCCTCACCATCGGCGAGCCGATGACGCCGCCGGAGCGCACCGCGCTGGGCCTGCTCAACTCGCCACGCCCCGCGAACCGCAGGAAGGGAGGTGCGCTGTGAAGAGCTGCCCTGAATGTCGCTACGTCATGCGCCAATGGGCTTTGTCCTGGCGCGTTTCCCCGCCGGAGGTGAAGTGGGCGCGCCTCTCGATCGCCCGCCGGTTCCGGGACGGGGATTGCAAGTGGCACCGGAATTGGAAGCGAGGTGCCCTGTGAAGGTGAAGCTCCTGGTTGAGTTTGAAATCCCGCCGCGCCCGAACTTCCCGGAGAACGCGGAGAGCATCGTGGCAGACACGGTGCAGCGCGTTTTGCGCGCCAACACGGATCCCGACTGCGAGGTGAATGTCTCGTTGTTCGTCCCTTCCCCGCCGGTCAACGCCCATCCCTTCCCGACGCCGTGACGCTGCGGGCGGCGATGGTTTCGAGTGCGCGGGCGCGTCTGGCCCGGCTCGAAGCTCTCGCGGCGCGCTTGGAAACACGGGGCGCAGTTGCCGAGCTGCGCCCCGTGCTCGAAGAAATCGGCGAATTGGAAGTTGGAATTGCCTTTGTCTCCCATGCCCTCCCCCAATCTGAAAAAGAC
>JBEBFV010000447.1:0-5310 GCA_040081795.1 Limisphaerales bacterium
GACTTGGCGTGGTCGAGGTCGCTGGCGGCTTTCGTCTCGGCGGTGCGTGCGGCTTGGACGGCGGCGGCGGAATTTTTCTCGGCGGTCTGCGCGGCGGTGGCCTCGGCGGCGGCGCGGGCGGAGTCGGCGGCGGCAGCTTGCGCGTCGGACTTGGCGCGGGCAGCCCAGCCGGCGGGGTCCGCCTTGCGGGCGGCGATTTCTGCGGCTCGCTTGTTCTCCTCGGCTTGCCTGGCGTTCTTGATGTCAGCGAGGCGCTTCGCCTCGGCGTCGGCCTTGGCCTTCTTCTCGGCGTCCACCTTTGCCTTCGCGGCGGCGTCGGCCTGGGCTTTCGCGGCGCGGTCGGCATCGGCCTGGGCTTTCTTCGCGGCGTCAGCCTTGGCCTGGGCATCGGCCTGGGCTTTTTTGTCAGCGGCTATTTTGGCGCGCTGGGCGGCCTCGGCGTCGGCCTTGGCCTTGCGCTCCTGCTCGGCTTTGGCGAGGGCCTCGGCCTTGGCGCGGGCGGCGGCTTCGGCCTGTGCTTGCTTGTCAGCGGGAGCGGTGGCTTTGGCTTTGGGATCTGCGGCGCGGGAGAGGATCGGCGCGAAACAGAGGCTGCCGGCAAGCAGGATGGCGAGCACGGTCAATTTGAAAAGCTGCATAGGGGGGAGGTTTTAGCGAAGGGTGAGGGGTGAATCAACTCGAATTGCGCGGGTCTGACACTGGGAACAGGCGTCGCCAGGACTCGGCCCACGGGTAGCGCAGCACCGAGGCGGCGATGACGCCGCGCACCTCGGAGCGGGAGGCTTTCACGCGGAGCTGGGGGTCGAGGGAGTTGACGGCGCGGAGTTTCTCGACGGTCTTGATGCCGATGAGCAGCGGCCAAGCGCACGCGAGGCGCACGCGGATGAAGCGGCGCGGGATGGCGTTGGTGTATTCCCAGCCGGCGGCGAGGTGCGCGGCGGCCTTGTCGAGATACGAGTGATAGAGCGCGCGGAACTCCGGCTCGTTCGCGGGGTCGAGGAGGTCGGCGGGGTGGAGGCTGATGGCGCGAAGGCTTTCCTGGGGGAGGTAGCAGCGGCCCTGGCGCAGGTCGCGCGGGAGGTCGCGCAGGATGTTGACGAGCTGCAAGCCCTTGCCGAAGCGGACGCCGTCGTGGAGCAGCTTCGCCTCATCCAGCGGCGCGACGGGAAAGAGATGCGCGCGCGTGATCCGGGTCCAAAACTCGCCCACGCAGCCTGCGACCCGGTAGGTGTAATCGTCCAGCTCCGCCTCCGTGTGCAAGGCTGCGATGCCTTTCTGCGACGCACCGTGGAAGCGCTTCAAGTCCAGCTCCTGGCCGCTGACGATGGTCGAGAGCACTTCGCGGATGCGCTGCTGGTCGGAGTAAGTGAAGCGGTTGAAAACGCCCAGCGCCTCCTCGACGCGTTCCAGCAGCATGCGCTCGCCCGGCGAACTCTGCCGCTCGGCGAACGCGCCGAAGTTCACCGGGATGAGCCGCGTGCCGGCGATGCGCTCGCGCAGGGCCTGAAGCGCGTGGACGCGGTCGGCGAGCGGGACCAACTCGGTGTCGGCGATGGTGTCGGTGGCGCGGGCGAGGAGATAGGCCAGGCCGATCTGCGGACGGACGGGGCGCGGCAGCACGCGCAGCGTGAGGTAGAAGGAGCGCGAGACATCCCGCAGCAGCGCCGTGAGGAGCGGCGACTGCGGATGTGGAATGGCAGCGGCGTCGTAGCCTGTCTCGCTCATGCGGCCCAATTGATCGGTTGCACAACTCAGCCGCGGTTTCCGCTGCCCACGGAATCGGCGGTGAGCGGAGGATGGGAAGAAACGGGCGAAGTTCCAAGTTCCAAGTTGAACCGCAGTCCGGTGCGTGGCCGATTGCAACGGCGGGCGGACCCGCACGGTGAGCCTGGCCTTCTCCCCAACCGGGGGCGAAGGTGCCCGGACGGTGGTTTGGGTATGTCCATAGGTTCGCGCTTCCCGCCGGCCTGCCTTCTTTTCGGAGCTTGGTTTGTTCTGGAGATGCGCTCGCGGCTGGGACCGATTTTGGATTTCGCAACGACATGAAGAACTCGTGGCCAAAGCGGGAGGCCAGAACCCAGTTCAGTCGCGTGGTGCGGACTGCGCTGGCGAAGCGCCGCACCGCCTACCAGTGCATCACGAAGCCGCCGTCCACGTTGAGGGTCTGGCCGGTGACTTGGGCGGCGCGGTCGGAGGAGAGGAAGATGACCATGTTCGCGATGTCCTCGGGCATCTGCCAGCGGCCCAGCGGGAGCAGCGCGCGGATTTTCTCGCCGGCCCATTCCTCGTAACTGCGGCGTTTGTCCGGCGGCTGCTGGTCGTGCCACGCGCGCCAGACGGATTCGTTCAGCGGGGTTTTCACCATGCCGGGGCAGACGGTGTTCACGCGGACGCCGTGCGGCGCGAGGTCCTTGGCGAGGCACTGCGCGAAGTTGATGTTCGCCGCCTTGGACGCGCTGTAGGGCGGGTCGGTCTGCGAGCCGATCTGCCCGGCGACGGACGCGAGGAAGACAAGCGTGCCGCGCCGCCGCTCGACGAGGTGGGGCGCGACGACGTGCGCGAGGTTCACCATGCCCATGACGTTCACCGCAAAGACGCGCGGCCAGTCGGCGGGCGTGAGGTTGGTGAAGGGGAAGCCGAACTTGCCGGAGCCGATGGCAGCAGCGTGGGCGATGTGCTCGACGGGACCAAGCTTCGTCTCGGTTGCGTGCAGCGCGGCTTCGATCGTCTCACGTCGCGTCACGTCCACGACGCAGCCGAGCGCGGCAGTTTTGTGTGCGGCTGAGAGTTCACGGGCAACATCGCTGACACCGGGCGACACGTCCCACAGCGCGACCTTGCAGCCCTCGATGGCAAAGAGTTGGGCGATCGCACGCCCGATGCCGCTGGCTCCGCCGGTGACAATGGCGACGTGGTCCGTGAGGTTGAGTTGCATCGCCGCGAGTGTGGGCCAAGCGGGGAAAATGGCAAACGAATGACAGGCTGTCGGCCCCGCAACGCCTCCGAATTGCGACGTGTTTCCAATGCTCGACTTCTCCCTTCGCGGAGCGAGGGGAGAAGGTGGCCGAAGGCCGGTTGAGGGGTGCGGTCGCTTGTGACGACGCGGCTACCCCTCACCCCGGCCCTCTCGCCTCCACGAAGGAAGGGAGAGGGAGCCAGAGTGCAACGCTGCCGGGTAATTCACTGGGTTTCATTGCGAAACGGCATGGGCCAACGCCCCGGTCAAGCGAACGCCTCGCGAATCGCCTTCCCCGTGCCCGCAACGCCCGTGAGGCGCTCAGGCCGGCCGTTGTGCTCGAAGAACAGGTCGTCGTTCGCGAGGCCCATCGCGTGCAGGATGGTCGCGTGGAAATCCTTCACCGACTTCGGGTCCTGCTCCGCGCGCAGGCCGATGGCGTCCGTCGCGCCGATGCTCTGGCCGCCCTTCACGCCGCCGCCCGCAAGCCAGCCGGTGAAGCCGTAGGGGTTGTGGTTGCGGCCCGCGCCGCCTTGCAGCATCGGCGTGCGGCCAAACTCGCCGGCCCACACCACCAGCGTGTCGTCGAGCAGGCCACGTTGCTTGAGGTCCGTGAGCAGCGCTGCGGTGGCCTGGTCGGTTTGGTGGGCGTTGCGCTCGGCGTAAACCTTGTTGTCGTCGTGGCCGTCCCAGCCGTATTTGTCCACGCCCTGATAGACTTGGACCACGCGCACGCCGCGTTCGAGGAGCCGCCGCGCGAGCAAGCACTGCCGGCCATACTGGGCTTTGATGCGCTTCGGGTCGTTCACGCCGTAAAGCTCCAGCGTCGCCGCGGACTCGCCAGAGAGGTCGCCCACATCCAGCGCCGCCGACTGCATCCGGTAGGCCAGCTCGTAGGCGGCGATGCGCCCGTCGAGGTCCAGCAGGCCGGGCCGCGCGTCGCGGTGCGGCTGGTTGAAGGCTTGAATCAAATCCAGCGTGTCGCGCTGCGTGCCGGCCAGCTCGGCGGGCGGCTGTAGGTTGAAGACCGGCTCGCCCTCGTGCCGAAACTTGGTCGCCTGAAACGCCGCCGGGAGAAACGCGTTCGACCAGTTCGGCGTGCCGCCGAAGCCGCCGACCTGGAACAGCACCACGAAGCCCGGCAGGTTTTGATTCTCCGAGCCGAGGCCGTAAGTGAGCCACGAGCCGACGCTGGGCCGGTCGCCGAGGATGACGCCGGTGTTCATCTGGTAGGTGGCGGGCGCGTGGTTCGAGGATTCGCAGTGGAGCGACTTGAAGAAGCAGAGTTTGTCCACGTGCTTCGCCGTGTGCGGCATCAGCTCGCTCGCCCACGCGCCGCAGCGGCCGTGCTGCGCCCACTTCCACGGGCCGGCGAGCAACTCGTTCTTCGACGAGTTGAAGACGCCGCCGACCTTGTCCTTGATGCTCTTGATGCTGTCCGGCACGGGCTTGCCGTGGAGCCGGTGCAGCTCTGGCTTGTAGTCAAACAAGTCCATGCTCGGCGGCGCGCCGTATTGGAAAAGCCACAAGACGCGCTTGGCCTTGGCCGCGAAGTGCGGCTGGCGCGGCGCGAGCGGACGCATCAGGTCAATGCTCCGGTTCTGCGCGAAGTTCTGGCCGCGCGCCGAATCCGCCAGCAGCGCGGACAACGCGAGCGCGCCTGCACCACCGCCGCATCGGAGCATGAAGTCGCGGCGGTTGTGCTGCGGAGTGATGGAGTGATGGAGTGATGAGGTCATGCGAAGCTGTTCCAAACGCGCTCCAAGGTGTCACGTAGAAAGACAAGGAAGTCGGGACTTTGCATACGCTTCGGCAGGGTCGCGACGGCCGCCACGAGCATGACCGCTCCAAAGGTGAGGTAGTTAGCGCGAACAACGCTAGTGAAGAAATTGGCATCAGGGTGCTCTTTTCGTGCGAGAGCGGCGACGACGCGTTCCTCCCAAACCGAAGTCAAGCCGATGCCCATTGCTAGCCCGGAGACGATGTAACCAAATTTGAGAATCCAATAGGCAAGGAAGTGTCGGGTTTCAAGTTGGTGCATAGACATCACAAAGAGCACAGTGCTCACCACCACGAGCCCAACCATACCAGAAGCAACGTGATTTGGGCGCAAGCGGCTTGCCCATCGCCAGCCGCTGACTTGCACTATGCGCGCCGCAGGAATCCGGGAGAGGAAGTAAACCAATGGCAACAGCGCGAGACCAAAGACGGGGACTGAAGGTGGAATCGCGAGGAGAATACCTATGCCCGTTGTGACAATAGACTCTATGCGTAATAGACAATGGCCGCTGGTTGGTGGTAGGTTTTTGGCATGAACCTGTTGCGTGCGCTGGACCAACCGCGGGTGTTGCAAG
>JBEBFV010000068.1:0-18703 GCA_040081795.1 Limisphaerales bacterium
CCTCTCCCCTTGCTCCGCAAAGGGAGAGGGAGAAGACCAGCAGACCAGACGAACTGCGTGCAGCCGCGGCGCGAGCATCGGCTCAATTCTCGCCGAATTGAATCCCGGCTGACCGCTCACGGAACCCGCAAGCCGGGCACACAAGAAACAAGAACCGTCGATCTTCTGAAGGCTCGAATCGAGCAGCGCCGCTCTGACAACACGGGCAAGTGTATTGGGCTTTAACCATGATGCGATCCGAAGCACGCCACCACATGAAAACCCCAATCGGAACCCAAGCAGCAAGTCCGACAACAGCCACGACCGGCAAAGGCTCCCGTGCCAGCATCGCCGCGAGCACTACAGGCCCGAACGGCAGTGCGGCAAAAAGCGCAATGGAGCAAACATCCGTGCAATGTATCGCCTTGTCTGTTGGCTTGTGGTGGTCATGGCGCGAGGCGTCGCCCAACCTGATTGTTAAGTCGCCGGCACCGCCGACGCGCGCTTGGCGAGGATGGCGTCCACGATCTTCTTCGCGAGGTCGGGCTTCTCGGCGAGCGCCTTCTTCGCGGCTTCCTTGCCCTGGCCGATGAGGTCGCCGGCGAATTGCAGCCACGCACCCTTCTTCTCCACCACGCCGTTCTCGATCCCCACGTCGAGGATGCTGCCTTCCTTGTCTATGCCGTGGTTGTAGATGATGTCGAACTCGGCCTCGGCGAAGGGCGGCGCGACCTTGTTCTTCACGATCTTCACGCGGACGTGGTTGCCGGTGGCGGCACCGGCGGCGTCCTTGAGCGTCTCCTTGCGGCGGATGTCCATGCGCACGCTGGCGTAGAATTTCAGCGCCTTGCCGCCGGGCGTGGTCTCCGGGTTGCCGAACATGACGCCGACCTTCTCGCGGAGCTGGTTGGTGAAGATGCATGTGGTCTTCGACTTGTTGAGAATGGCGGTGAGCTTGCGCAACGCCTGGCTCATCAGCCGCGCCTGCATGCCCATCGTGGCCATGCCCATCTCGCCCTCAAGCTCCGCCTTCGGCACGAGCGCGGCGACGGAGTCCACCACGATGACATCAAGCGCGTTCGAGCGGGCGAGCGTCTCGCAAATGGTCAGCGCCTCCTCGCCAGAGTCGGGCTGCGAGACGAGCAGGTCGTCGAGGTTCACGCCGAGCTTCTTGGCATAGCCGGGGTCGAACGCATGCTCGGCGTCAATGAAAGCCGCGAGGCCGCCGGCCTTCTGCGCGTTGGCGATGACGTGCAGCATGAGCGTGGTCTTGCCGGAGGACTCCGGGCCGAAGATCTCGATGACGCGCCCGCGCGGCACGCCGCCCACGCCGAGCGCGAGGTCAATGGCGAGCGCGCCGGTGGGAATGACCTCGATGGAGCGCAGCGCGGTGGCCACGCCGAGGCGCATGATGGCGCCTTCACCGTAGCTCTTGGTGATGGTGGAGATGGCGGCATCGAGGTCGCGCTGCTTGGTGGCGGCGGCCTTGGCGGCGTCAGCGGCCTTGGAATCGGACTTGGTGTCGAGGGCTTTGGAATCGGGCTTGGGAGGCATGGTGGGTGTTGGGCTGTGAGTTGAAATGGGTCAATCCAGTGGCGCGGATTTAAGGACAGTGTGGCGGCTTCGTCAACGCTGTTGGCGGGACCGTGCGCATACGCAATGCGCTTCCCACTTTCAAAACGATTTTCGCTCGTGTTCACTCGCCGGACTTTATGAGCAAGACAGCTTTGTTGTTCGCTGGCCAGGGCGCGCAGAGCGTCGGCATGGGCAAGGACCTCGCCGCCGCGTTTCCCGCAGCTCAGGCGTTGTTCGACCGCGCCAATGCCGCGCTGGGCTACGATCTCGCCGGGGTTTGCTTCAACGGCCCCGAGGCGGAGCTGACGAAGACCGAGAACGCGCAGCCGGGAATTTTCCTTGTAAGTTGGGTCGCACTGGAGCTGCTCCGCGCGCGCGTGCCGGGGCTGAAGTTCGAGGCGACGGCGGGCTTGTCGCTGGGCGAGTTCACCGCGCTGACGGCGGCGGGCGCGATGAGCTTCGAGGACGGCCTGCGTGTGGTGCGGGCGCGCGGGCGCTTCATGCAGGAGGCCTGCGAGGCGACGAAGGGCGGCATGGCGGCGATCATCGGCCTCGACGAAGGCCCGACGCGCGAGGTCTGTGCCGAGGCCGGCGTGGAACTCGCGAACCTCAACTGCCCCGGCCAGCTCGTCATCTCCGGCGAGGCGGACAAAATCACGAAGGCGTGCGAACTCGCGAAAGCGCGCGGGGCCAAGCGCGCGCTGCCGTTGCCGGTCGCGGGCGCGTATCACTCGCGGCTGATGGCCAGCGCACAGCCCAAGCTCCGCGAGGCGCTCGCGAGCATTTCACTCTCCGCGCCGGTCGTGCCGGTCATAGCCAACGTCACCGCGCAGCCGCACGGCGCGCCCGCTGCCATCGTGGACACGGTCGTCGCGCAGGTCACCGGCTCGGTGCGCTGGGAGGAATCCGTGCGTTGCCTGCTCGCGCAAGGCTTCACGCGCTTCATCGAGCTTGGCCCCGGCACCGCGCTGACCGGCTTCATGAAGCGGATAGACAAGGCCACACAAGTCCTCAACGTCGCCGACTGCGCGAGCCTGGAGGCAACGGTGAAGGCGCTTTCGGCATAGCGCTTTCACCCAAAGGCGCGAGGTCCCAATGTCGCGAGGAATGAAAGCCTCAATCATCCCCTTGCGTCTCTGCGTCCTTGCGCCTTTGCGTTGAATCTCAGCCGTGTTCACCACCCGCAACCACTCCGCCATCGCCGCCGGTCTGTTCTGCGCCATCCTCTTCTGGGGCGCGAACAACACCGGCGTGAAGTATCTCGTGCAGGAGTGGCCACCGGTGTGGATCGCGTGCAGCCGCATGTGGTGCGTCGGGGCGATCTTCTACGTGCTGCTGCGCCGGACAGAATGGTTTGGCCCGACGCATCCACTCACGCCGGAGCTACGGCGCTCGCTCTGGTGGCGGTCTAGCCTGAGCCTGGCGGTGTATGTCGTGGCGTTCACCGTCGCGCTCAAGTTCACGTCGGCGTCGCACGTCGCGCTTTGCCTCGGCACCTCGCCGGTGTGGGCGCTGCTGTGCGAGGGCGGGCCGCGCGCGACGCTTGACTCGCTGCGTCGCTACGGCGCGGCGGCGCTGGCCTTGGGCGGACTCGTGCTGCTCTTCTGGCCGAAGCTCCAGGCCAGCGGCGGCGACTGGCGCGGCGATTTGCTGGCCCTGGGCGCGAGCTTCCTGTGGACGCTCTACGGCCGCCATTGCCGCGACCTGGCGCAGACGATGAGCGGCGCGGAAATCACCTCGGCCACGATGTGGCGCGCGGCGGCGTGGCTCACGCCGGCCGCGCTGTGGGAGGTCGCGAGCGGTGGCCTCGCCTTCGGCTGGGGACTCGTGGGCGTGCATGCATATTGCACGGTCTTCGGCGGTGTCATCTCCTTCGCTCTCTACAACAACGCCCTGCGCCACTGGCCTGTGAGCCAGGTCTTCCTCTTCGGCAGCCTGATCCCCGCCAGCACGATGCTCTGGGCCTGGCTGCTGATCGGCGAGCCGGTGACGCCGACGTTCTGGCTTGCGATGCTGCTGGTGGCGGCGGGCGTGGCGCTCGGGCAAAAGCGCCGGCCTTGAACGCATCCACAGGTGGACTGGCCGGGTATCGGCGATCCAGATTAAGTTAGCCGAGTCTAACTATTATTCTTGACCCAATCAAACTTCCCTCTACCTTCACCCACGCTGACCCAAGCCAGCAACCGGCCGGGCAGCGACCTTGAACATGAAACTGAACCGAAGCCGTCTGTTGCGATGCGCAGTCCTGCTGGCTGCAGCCTCGCTCGTCACCACCGTCACCGCCGCCGCACCTAAAATCCGCGTCACCACCACCACCACGATGGTCACGGACCTCGTGAAGCAGGTCGGCGGCGACCGCGTGGAGGTCGCCGGCCTCATGGGCGCGGGCGTGGACCCGCATCTCTACAAGGCCACCGCTGCCGATGTCTCCAAGCTCCAGCAGGCCGAGGTCATCTTCTACAACGGCCTCGTGCTCGAGGGGAAGATGACCGACATCTTCACGAAGCTCGCGCGCTCGAAGAAGTTCGTTTACCCGGTCACCGAGGGCGTGCCGGAGAAGAAGCTGCTGGAGCCGCCCGAGTTCGAGGGCCACTTCGACCCGCACGTGTGGTTTGACGTCGAGCTGTGGGCGCTGTGCGCGCAGACCGTCGCGAAGGGCTTGAGTGAATTCTCGCCGAAGGACAAGGCGCACTTCGAGCAGCGCGGCAAGGAAGTCGCCACCAAGCTCCGCGCGCTGCATGAGTGGTCGCTCAAGAAGGCCGCCGAGCTGCCCAAGGAGCGCCGCATCCTCGTCACCAGCCACGACGCTTACAATTACTTCGGGCGCGCGTATGGCTTCCAGGTCGTCGGCCTCCAGGGCGTCTCCACCGTCACCGAGGCCGGCCTCGCGGACATGGCCAAGCTCGTGGACTTCATCAAGAAGAACCATCTGAAGGCCATCTTTGTCGAGTCCAGCGTGTCGCCCGCGACCATCCAGCGCATCGCGAAGGACGCCGGCGTGAAGGTCGGCGGCGAACTGTTCTCCGACGCCATGGGCACGCCCGGCGAGATGGAGAATGGCTACGACCTCGGCACTTACGAGGGGATGATTAAGCACAATCTCACGACCATCGTCGGCGCGCTGAAGTAGCCAACTAACCACTAACCTGCACTGACCAGCACTAATGAAGACGAAGCACATGCAAGCTGAAGCGCTGCTCGCTTCATTCCCCATTAGTGCCAGTTAGTGCCGGTTAGTGGTTCAATTCCCAACTCCACACAACTGCTGTCTCAACACATGAATCCTGTTCTCAACTCAGCCTTCCTGTTCATCGCCACCGCCGCGCTCGCCACCGCCGCGCCGCCGGACAAGTCGCAATACAACCTCTTCAACCCCACGCCGCCGCAGTGGCTGCGCGAGATGTCCACCGACCGCCCGGACAAGACCGAGTCGCCCTACACCGTGGACGCCGGCCATTTCCAAATCGAGATGGACCTCGTCAATTACAGCTACGATAAGCACAACCCCGACCGCGACGGCAAACTTGTCCGCACCTGGGGCATCGCGCCCATCAACCTCAAGGTCGGCCTGCTCAACAACCTGGACGTGCAGTTCGTCTTGCAGCCGCACACCTACGTCCACACCTCCGACCCCGCCGCTGGCGTCTCGAAGCAGCGCGGCTTCGGCGACTTCACTACGCGCATGAAGTGGAACCTCTGGGGCAACGACGGCGGCGCGACCGCGTTCGCGCTGATGCCCTACCTCAAGCTGCCAACGAACCAAGACCTGCTCGGCAACGGCAATCGCTCGGTCGAATTCGGCCTCATCGCGCCGCTCGCAGTGGAGCTTCCCGCCGGTTGGGGCATGGGCTTGATGACGCAGCTCGATGTCGTGCGCGACACGACCAGCAGCGGCTACCACCCGGAGTTCGTGAACACCGTCACCTTCGGCCACGACATCATCGGCGACCTGGGCGGCTACGTGGAGTTCTTCAGCAGCGTCAGCACCGAACGCGGTTCGAGCTGGGTCGGCACCGTGGACCTCGGCCTCACCTACGCGTTGACCAAAAACATCCAGCTCGACGCCGGCATCAACCTTGGCGTGACCCGCGCGGCGGATGACTTCAATCCGTTCGTGGGCATCTCGTGGCGCTTCTGAAAGCGCGCGACAGATGAAATGAATTGCCGCAAAAGAACGCAGAGTTCGCAAAGAATTCCTTTTGATGATATTTCCTTTGCGCTCTTTGCGCCCTTTTGCGGCTAAATTCTCCTCACATGGCTGACGCGCCGCCCCTCGAAATCCACGACCTCACGGTCGCCTACCACAAGAAGCCCGTCCTGTGGGGCGTGGACCTCGTCGTGCCGCCGGGCAAGCTCGTCGGCATCGTCGGGCCGAACGGCGCGGGCAAGTCCACCCTCATCAAGGCCGCGATGGGCTTGCTGCCCGTCAGCAGCGGCTGGGTGAAAGTCTTCGGCGAACCCGTCGCCAAGAACCTCCGCCGCGTCGGCTACGTGCCGCAGCGCGAGTCCGTGGACTGGGACTTTCCGGTGAGCGTGATGGACGTGGTGCTCATGGGCCGCTACGGCAAACTGGGTTTGCTCAAGCGCCCGACGAAGGCTGACCGCGACACCGCCCGCGAGTGCCTCGACAAGGTCAAGATGCTCCCCTATGCGAACCGGCAGATTTCCAATCTGAGCGGCGGCCAGCAGCAGCGCGTCTTCCTCGCCCGCGCGCTCGCGCAGGAGAGCGACCTTTACTTCATGGACGAGCCGTTCTCCGGTGTGGATGCCGCGACCGAGTCCGCCATCATCGCGCTGCTGCACGAGCTGCGCGCCGCCGGCAAGACCCTGCTCGTCGTCCACCACGACCTGCCCACCGCGCGCAACTACTTCGACATGCTGCTGCTGCTGAACATGAGGGTGGTCGCCTTCGGCCCGACGGAGGAAGTGTTCAACTACGAAACCTTGCAGAAGACGTATGGGGGCCGCCTGACGATTTTGAGCGAAGTGGCGGAGGCAGTGAGGGTGAAGGGGGCGTGAGGGGTGAGAAGTGAGGAGTGAGGAGTTGCCAATGCACACCAAACTGAAACCACAAGCGGTCCGACCAGCGAACCCGGTGGCGCGAACCTTTCGGGAACTCATCGCCTACCAACGCGCGCGGCAGGCGTCGAACGGGATTTTCAAGCTCACCGAAACGTTCCCTCAAGCCGAACGGTTCGCCCTCACGGACCAAATGCGCCGGTCATCCCGCGCACCGAAGTCCATGATTGCTTCAGCGTGGGCACGTCGCCGCTACAAGGCCGCTTTCATCAGCAAACTGGACGAAGCGCTGGAAGAAGCTGTCGAGACGCAGTCGTGGCTCGATGACGCGCTCGACCGGAATTACATCACCGCCGCCCAATACCGCGAGCTGGACGCAGAGTGGGAATCCATCGGTGCCCTCATCCAAGGCATGATTAACCGTGCCGACTCCTTCTGCCGCTACGCGCCAGACACAGACCATCGCACCCTGTGACCTTCCGCTCTCCCAGCCCTGCATCGCCCGCGCTGCTGCTACGCACGGCGCACCCACTCCTCACCCCTCACTTATCACTCCTCACGCTCCTCGTCCTAACCCTCCCCGCCCACGCCGCCCGCATCGGCGACATCTCCGAGACCTCCCTCTGGGAACAAGCCCTCCGCTTCTTCACCTTCCAAGACCCCGCCGTCCGCTACGCGCTGTTGGGCTCGATGCTGCTGGGCATTTCCTGCGGCCTGCTCGGCTCGTTCTTAGTCGTGCGCAAGATGGCGCTCGTCGGTGACGCGCTCTCGCACGCGGTGCTGCCCGGCGTGGCGCTGGGCTTTCTCTGGAACATGAGCAAAGACCCGGTCGCCATCTTCATCGGCGCGACGCTTGCGGGACTGCTGGGCGCGGGCGCGGTGCATCTGATAAAGCAGACCACGCGGCTCAAGGAGGACACCGCGCTCGGCCTCGTGCTCGCGTCGTTCTTCGCGGTCGGCATCTGCATGGTGACGATGATTCAGCGCCTGCCCACCGGGAACAAAAGCGGCATTGATAAATTCCTCTTCGGCCAGGCTGCCGCCATCGGTGCGGCGGACGTGCAACTCATGGCCGTCGTCACCGGGCTGGCGGTGGTCGTCATCGCCGTGTTCTACAAGGAGTTCCTCGTCACCAGCTTCGACGCCGGGTTCGCGCGCGCGGTGGGCTTGCCGGTGCAGGCGTTTCACTACGGGCTGATGCTGCTGCTCGCCTTCGCGGTCGTCATCGCGCTGCAAGCCGTCGGCGTCGTGCTCGTGTCCGCGATGCTCATCACGCCCGCCGCCGCCGCGTATCTGCTCACCGACCGGATGCACCGGATGCTCCTGCTCGCCTCGCTCTTCGGCATGGCGGCGGGCGCGCTCGGCGCGTTCCTCTCGTTCCTCGGCAACAACCTGCCCACCGGCCCCTTCATGGTGCTGGCAGCAACGGCGGTCTTCGGTGCGGCGTTCCTCTTCGGCCCGCGCCACGGTGTGCTCGCGCGCTGGTGGCGGCAACGCAGCCGCGCCGCTCGCATCCAGCGCGAGAACACGTTGAAGGCCATTTACCACGTCCTCGAAGCGCGCAACTTCCTGGGCGAAGGCGTTTCCTTCAGCGAACTCGCCGAGCGCCGCCGCGAGACGGAGGAGGAAATCGAGTTGCAAGCCCGCTCGCTCGCCCGCCACGAACTCGCCACGCTTCCCGGCGAAGGCGACGCGCTCTTCCTCACGCCCGCCGGCTGGCAGACTGCCTGCGCCATCGTCCGCAACCACCGTCTCTGGGAACTCTACCTGACGCACACCGCGCAAATCGCCGCCGACCACGTCCACGAGGATGCCGAGAAAATCGAGCACGTCCTCGGCGAAGTCGTGGTGCGCGAACTGGAACGCCGCCTGAACTACGCCACGAAAGACCCGCACGGGAAGGTGATTCCCGCTGTGCCGGTCACGCTTGATGCGAAACCCGAAGCAACCCCGGGATACGGGAGGTCGCTATGACCGAGCTCATTCCACCATTTGAGTTTCACCGCATCTTCGTCACGCCGTGGACGCAGGACTTCGCCAGTTCGGTCTGGATTGCCGCAATGGGCTTTCTCGTCGCGACGGCGTGCGGACTGGTGGGCAATTATCTGATTCTCCGGCGCATGGCCCTGGTCGGCGACGCCATCAGTCACAGCATTTTGCCCGGCATTGCGGTGGCGTTCCTCATCAGCGGCAGTCGCGGCTCGTGGCCGATGTTCATCGGTGCGCTCGTGGCGGGCGCGGTGACGACCGTGCTCATCGAGGTCATCCACAAGAAGTCGCGCGTGAAGCAGGACGCAGCCATCGGCATCGCGTTCACGAGCCTGTTCGCGATTGGCGTCATCCTCATCAGCCTGTTCGCGTCGAAGGTGGACCTTGATCAGGAATGCGTCCTCTACGGCGAAATCGCCTTCATCCCGCTGGAAGGCATGGTGGAACTCGCCGGCTTGAAACTCGGCCCGCCGTCCGTCGTGCGCATGGCCGTGGTGACCCTCGTGGTCGCGCTGCTCATCGGCCTGTTCTACAAGGAACTTCTCGTCAGCTCGTTCGACCCCGCGCTGTCCTTCTCGCTGGGCATCAACTCGACCTTTGTCCACTACGCGCTGATGGCGATGCTCTCCGTGGTGGTGGTCAGCGCGTTCGAGGCGGTCGGGGCCATCCTCGTCATCGCCATGCTCATCCTCCCCGGCGCGACCGCGACGCTGCTCTCGAACCGCTTCCCCGTGATGCTCGCCCTCACCGTGCTGCACGCCGCCCTCAGTTCAGTGCTGGGCCTGCACTTGGGCGTCTGGCTGAACTGCTCCCTCGCCGCCGCGATGGTCGTGGCGGCGACGGGCCTGTTCGTGCTGGCATGGGTGTTCGCTCCCGAGCAAGGCCTCGTCAGCCGATTCTTTGGGGGCCGCGACGTCGTCACAATGCCACCCAATTCAGCCGAGGCGCCCCAATGACAGTCGAGCTCCTCATCGAACGCGTGATCGCCGTCGGCCTGCTGGTCATCGGGCTGTCGCATTGGCTCCGTGCGCAGATGTGGGCGGACCTCCTCGAAAGCTGGCGGCAAAACCGCTTTCTCCCGTTCTTCCTCGGCTGGCTCTACCTGACCCTCGGCACGGTCATTGCCCTCGGCCACAACGTCTGGGCGTGGGACGTCACCGTGATCGTGACGCTCCTCGGCTGGGCGTGGACGCTCAAGGGCATCCTCTACCTGCTCTGGCCGGATTTCCTCGTGCGGATTTTGGAGCGACGCATGACTGCCGGGCAGAACCACGCCCGCAAGTTCGCGCTCGCCGGCGGGTTCATGGCGGTGGTCGGCTCGCTGCTGGTCTGGCGCGTCTTCCTTCAGTGACGTGAGGTTCACAACAACCAGCCACCGCGCCAGCCGCGCTGCTGGCTGGGAAAACATTGCTCGCGCGGTCTCCGAACTTTTCCGTGACCGCGCCGTTTCATCGGTATCTATTCGAGCCATGACAACCAACCCCACTCCCCAGCCCTTCCACATCCATTCGCCTCGTCGCGCGTTTCTGCGGCATGCGGCCTTTGCCTCGGCGCTGTTCACCGTGCCCGGCCTGTTCGCCGACCAGCTCACGCTCACGCCGAAGGCGACTGAAGGCCCGTTCTACCCCGACAAGCTCCCGCTCGACACGGACAACGACCTCGTGGTCATCAACGACGGACTCACGCCCGCCGTCGGCGAAATCACCTGGCTCTCGGGCCGGCTGCTCACGGCCAGCGGCTCGCCCATCCGCAACGCCACCATCGAAATCTGGCAGTGCGACAACACCGGCGTTTATCTCCACACGCGCACCGGCGGCGACAAGGCGAAGCGCGATGTGAACTTTCAGTGCTTCGGCCGCTTCATCACCGGCAGCACGGGCGAGTATCTCTTTCGCACCATCAAGCCGGTGCCGTATCCGGGCCGCACGCCGCACATCCACCTCGCGGTGAAGCTCAAGGGCAAGAAGGAGTTCATCAGCCAGTGCTACATCAAGGGCCATCCCGGCAACGAGAAGGACGGCATCTGGAAGGGCATCCGCGACGAGAAGCAACGCGCCAACGTGACGCTGGATTTCGCCCCGCTCAAAGGCTCGAAGGCCGGCGAGCTGGGCGCGAAGTGGGACGTGGTGCTGGGCCTGACACCCGAACAGGCGTGAGCGGAGCGCCGGGCATCGCCCGGCAGCACTTGGCATAACTGCGCGCCCCGACCGAATCCCAATCCCCATGAAGACCTCACTTCACTTCGCCTTGCTGCTGGCGGTGGCCACATCTGCTTTCGCCGAGCCGCCGCTGGAGTGGATTGAACCCGCAACCGGCCACCGCGTCGTGCGGCTCTCGCGCGAGGCGGGCAGCGCGAGCCTTTACTTCCACCAGAACGCCTACACCACCGAGGGCGACAAGCTGCTCATCACAACCCCGCGCGGTTTGGAGACGGTGAACCTCACCAACCGCTCCCTCGAAGTCGTCGTGCCGCGCGCCAGCTATGCCTTGGGCGGCAGCAGCGGCATCGAGGTTGGGCGCAAGTCTCGGCAGGTTTACTACGGTGTGCGCGGCGACACCGGCACCGTCATCCGCGCCACGCACCTCGACACCAAGGCCACGCGCGATGTGGTGAAGCTCCCGTTCTTCGCCGCGTTCAACGGCATCAACTCCGACGAGACGCTGCTCGTTGGCACCATGAGCGAGCGCGGTCCCGGCGTGCGCCCGCCCGCGCCGCCCGACGCGAAGGCCGACAGCAAGGACGGCAAGGAACCCGCCGCCACGCCGCGCCCGGACTTTGGCAAGAAGCGCAGCCTTGCCGCGCGCACCAACGTCCCGCGCTCGATGAAGTTCTACTCCGCCGACCTCAAGACCGGCGAAGTGAAGTTCTTCAATCCCAGCACCAACTGGCTCAACCACGCGCAGTCCTCGCCCACCGACCCGCTGATGATGCTCTACTGCCACGAGGGCACCTGGCACGAGGTGGACCGCGTCTGGACGCTGCGCGTCGGCACCGACACGCCGAAGCTGATGCACGCGCGCACGATGCCCTTCGAGATTGCCGGCCACGAATTCTTCAGCCACGACGGACAGGGGGTTTGGTATGACCTCCAGACGCCGCGCTCGAAGGAGTTCTGGCTCGCGGGCGTGCATCTCACGACCGGCGAGCGCATCCGTTACGCCGTCGCGCGCAGCGAGTGGAGCGTGCATTACAACGTGTCGCGCGACGGCAAGCTCTTCGCCGGCGACGGCGGCGGGCCAGACAGCGTGGCGAACCACACAGCGTTGCCCGAGAAGCGCCGGCTCAATCCGCCCGGCAACGGCCAGTGGATTTACCTCTTCCGCCCGCAGCCCGAATTCAAGACTGAGACTGTGAACGGCCAGCCCGTGAAGGTGGGCCGCTTCGAGGCCGAGAAACTCGTGGACCTTTCGAAGCACGACTACAGCCTCGAACCGAACGTCACCTTCACCCCCGACGGCAAGTGGCTCGTCTTCCGCAGCGGCATGCACGGCGAGCGCCACGTCTATGCCGTCGAGGTGGCGAAGGCGAAGTGACCCGCTGTGTGTGTCTCCTGCAACCCCCGACGGCGAACCGGCGTCTGAAGCGCGAACTCATGAAACTACCATCACTTCTCCTCACCACGCTCTTCCTGCCCGCCGCGCTGTTCGCCGCTGAGTTGCCCAAGGAACTCCCGCTCTGGCCCAACGGCGCGCCCGGCTCCGAGGGGAAGAAAGAGCCGGAGCTGCAAGTGAAGAACGCGGCCGGCGATGTCACCAGCGTCTCGCGCATCCACAATCCGAGCCTCACGCCCTACCTGCCCGCCCCCGGCAAGGCCAACGGCTGCGCCGTGCTCGTCATCCCCGGCGGCGGGCATCGCGTGCTCGCCATCCAGCACGAGGGCTACAACGTCGGCGAATGGCTGCGCGAGCGCGGCATCGCGGCGTTCGTGCTCAAGCACCGGCTGGCGCGCGAGACGAACTCCACTTACCAAATCGAAGTCGAGTCGCTCGCCGACACGCAGCGGGCGATGCGGCTCATCCGCAGCCGCGCGACGGAGTGGAATGTGGACCCTGCGCGTCTCGGCGCGATGGGTTTCAGCGCCGGTGGCGAACTCGCGTGGCTGGTGAGCTTGCGCAATGACAACGGCCTCGACGACGCGAAGGACGCGGTGGACAAGCTCGGCTGCAAGCCCGCCTTCCAAGCGCTGATTTATCCTGGCCGCTCCGCAACCATCCTGCCGGTGAAAGGCGTTCCGCCCGCGTTCCTCTGCGCTGGCTACGGCGACCGGCAGGACATCGCGGAAGGACTGGCCGAGGCTTACCTGCGCTTCAAGAAGGCGGGAGTCCCGGCGGAGCTGCACATGTATTCCAACGCCGGCCACGGCTTCGGATTGCGCGCCAGCAACAAAGGTTCGCACGCCGCGTGGCCGGAGAGATTCGTCGAGTGGCTGGACGTGCGCGGGATGCTCGCCGGCGCGGCGAAGTAAGCGCATCAGTTCGCCTGCGCGTTCGCCACGTTCTTCAGGTAGTCGAAGGAGTAGATGCCCGTGCCGTGGCCGTCAGCCCAGAGCGGCTGCACGCCGTAGCCGCCGACCAGTCCGAGGCGCGTGATCTGAAACGCATTGGGTGAGTAGGGCTTGTCCGGGTTCTTGTAGAGGTTGCCCATGATGTCCACCTCGCCCTTGCAGCCCGCGCACGGGCACGCGCTCAATGATTGAAGACAAACTCCGCCGAGTTCAGCAGCGCCCAGAGGATGTCCTCGGTCGCGGACTGGCGGGTGGCGTCCTTCGCGGTGAAGGCTTTCAGGGCGAGTGCGAGTTCCTCGGACGTGGGCTTGCGGTTGTAGGCGCTGAGGTAGAGGTCGGTTACGATTTGCTCCTCAGTGGATTTGCTGGCAGCGAGGAGGCGCGCGCGCCCGTCGGTGGCGGTGACCTTTGTGTTGAGCCGCGTGGAGTTCATCAGGTGCAACGCCTGCACCATGCTGGGCCGGGCGTCGCGATCGCACGGGCACTCGGCGCTGCTGTTCGGGCGGCCGAAGGCGTCCATGAACTCGCTGTCCAGCTTGTGGTTCCACGTCTGGAGCGCGCGGGAACCCTCGGGCAGGCCGGAGAAGGTGTCGCGCGTGCCAGTGACCTGCGTCACGGCGTCGAGCAGGACTTCTGCGGGCAGACGGCGGCGGTAGCTGCGGGAGAAGTTCTTCGTGTCGCCCACGTTGGTTTCGTTGGCGGCGGAACTGAGCTGGTAGGTGTGCGAGCGCAGGATGGTCCGCATCAGGTGCTTCAGGTCGAACTTGTGCGCGACAAAGTCCTTCGCCAGCCAGTCGAGGAGCGGCTCGTTGCTCGGCGGGTTCGACGCGCGGAAATCATCCACCGGGTCCACAATGCCGCGACCGAAGAAGCTGTTCCAGACGCGGTTCACCGCCGCGCGCGCGAAGAGCGGGTTCTCCGGCTGCACCATCCAGTCCACCAGCGCGCCGCGCGGGTCGGTGCCGGTCGCGATGGTCACCTCGGGGCCGTCGGGCGCGCGGGGCTTCAAGTCCTCGCCGGTGACGGGATGTTTCATCGCGACGCTCGACGTGGCCCAGATGTATTCCGGCTCGCCGCTGATGGGGGCCGAGATGCCCTGGCCCTTGCGCCGCGTGCCGCTGAAGAACGCGGCGAGCTGGTAGTAATCTTTCTGGTCCCACTTCTCGTTCGGGTGATGGTGGCACTTGGCGCACTCGAGCCGCACGCCGAGGAAGACCTGGCTCACGAAGCCGCTCGCGTCCTCCGGCGTGCGCTTGTCGCGGAAAAGCGCGGGCGGGCCGACATGGTGCGTGCTGCCCTGCGCGGTCAGCAACTCGCGCACGAACTGGTCGTAGGGCTTGTTCTGCCGGAAAGAATCGCGCAGCCACTGGTCCATGAGAAAGACCGGCTTCACGCCCACACGCGACGGGTTGCCGCGCACGAGGTCGCCCCACTTCACGGCCCAGTGGTCGCCCCATGCGGGATGGTCGAGCAGGCGGTCAATGAGCTTGGCCCGCTTGTCCGGGGACTTGTCTTCGAGGAACGCCATCGTTTCCTCCGCCGTCGGCAGCGTGCCGGTGGTGTCGAGCGACGCGCGGCGAAGAAACTCTTCGTCCGTGCAGCCCGCTGACGGCAGGTGGCCGAGCTTTTGCAGCCGCTGATAAACGAGGCGGTCGATGTCGTTGTGTGCCGGCAAGGCCGCGAACTTCTCCGCTGGCAGCACGCGGTCGCTCGGCACCATGACCGTGCTCACGGCCACGCGTCCGAGGAAGCGTGCCACGATTGCGCCTTCGCCGCTGAACTTGCCGATGCTCACCACGCCCTCGTCGTCCACGGTGGCGAGGGACTTCTCGTTCGAAAGATACTCCGCCAGTTCCGTCACATCGCGCACTGAGCCGTCCGAGTAGCGCGCCTGGATGAGCAACGGCTGCTTCGCCTCGCGGTGGTAGCGGCGCTCTTTCGGAAACACCTCGATGCCGAGCAACGACGGCTCGTTCGTCCGCGAGTAAGGCATACCCTGCGCAATCCAGCTCACCAGCGTGTGGAACTCCTCCGAGTCGCGCTCAATGCGCAGCCCGCCGTCGTGCGGCACGGCGAGGGTGGCCTTCTTGAGCAGCAGGCTCTCCTCTGGGAACGCCGGGAACACGCGGCGACCGCGCGCGTCCTTCACAATCTCCAGGTAATCCGCGCGCGGGTCGTAGGCGAAGATGGTGAGCTTGAAACCGTTCTGCCCGTCGGCCTTCGCGTGGCAACTGCCCGCGTTGCAGCCGGCCTTGCTGAGGATGGGCATCACGTCGTTGACGAAGCTGACCTGTGGGGCGGCATTGGTAGGGCGCGTCTGTCCCCAGCGCGCCGCTGAATCGTTCGATGCCCCAACCGGCGCGCTGA
The DNA here is from genome assembly GCA_040081795.1 of Limisphaerales bacterium. Classification (GTDB taxonomy): domain Bacteria; phylum Verrucomicrobiota; class Verrucomicrobiia; order Limisphaerales; family SXTU01; genus SXTU01. The sequence continues at coordinate 15,435 of JBEBFV010000068.1, forward strand.
GGACAGCGCGCCCCACCGCGTTGGTGTCAGCCGTTGCCGGTGGAATCTCGTTCGCCTTCACCGTGACCTTCACGCTCGCGGACTTGCCACCGAGCTTCGCCGTGATAGTCGCCGTCCCGGCGGCGAGCGGACGCACCTTGCCGTCCGGACTGACCGTGGCGACGGCAGAATTGTCCGACGCAAACTTCGCGGGCACGGGCAATTCAAAACCGCCCTTGTCCGTGCCCGTGACAACGACGCGATGCGGCGCGGACCCGGCGAGCAAGGGAAGTCCCGCCGGGAAAACGGCGAGCGACGTGACAGCGCGCAACGGCTGTGGAGCGGAAGGCGAAGCAGATTTCTGCGGCTGCGAGCAGGCGGAGAGGAGAGCGAGCAGAATGACCAATGACCAATTCCCAAGGCCCAATGAATGACCAATGACGAATGACCACTGCGCCCCTGCACGACTGAGAACGCGCGAGCGGGCATTGGGCATTGAGCATTCTTTGGTCATTGGGAATTGGCCATTGGTCATTGCAACTTCGCCGGCGTCTTCCCGCCTTCCCACACATACACACTCCCATCGTGGCAGCCGGCGAAGACCGTCTTCGCATCGCTCGTGGCGGTCACGGAGTAGAGCACTTCGCTGACGCTGCCGAGCTTGCGCTCCTCGCCCGCCGAGGACTGCTCGCCACCGGAGTGCTGCTTGAAGTCCGTGAAGCGTGTCGCACCGCCATCCTCCAGCACGGCGAAGAGCGTCTTGCCCTCCGGTGTCCAGTGCAGCGCGGTGATGGCCGCGCCGCGATTCGAGAAGGAGCCGACGCGTCCTGCGCTGGCGATGTCCCACAGCTTGATGTCCTTGTCCGCGCCGCCCGTGGCCAGCTCGGCGTCGTTCTTGCCGAACGCGACGGCCTGCACGTAGCTCGTGTGGCCTTCGAGCTTCGCGACTTCCTTCTGCGTGGCGAGGTTCCAGACGCGCGCCAGCTTGTCCGCGCTGCCGGTGGCCAGGAGCTTGCCGTTCGCGCTGATTTTCAGGTCAAGAATGCTGTCGTTGTGCGCGGTCCAGGAGGCGAAGGGTTTTTCATCGCCCATTTTCCACAAGTGAACTTGTCCCGGCGCGCCGCCCGGACTGTCCGCGACTGCGAGCGTGCTGCCGTCCGGCGTGAAGGCGATGGCTGTCGCGCGGCCCGCGAGCGGCTTGTCCAGCGTGCCGAAGGGCTTGAGCGTCTTCGCATCGAAGAGCAGCACGCGGCGGAACTCGCCCGCCGCGAGCCAGCGCCCATCCGCGCTCCACGCAACCGACTGGATGGCATCGCGCGCGCCGGTGAGCGTGGCGGTGAGCGTGCGGTTGGTCGCGCCGAGCGTGTGGATGAGGAGCTGGTTCCCGCGCGCGCTGGCGAGGCGTTGCCCATCCGGTGCGAGCGCGACGGCAAGCACGGGCGTGTAGCTGGAGGGGAGCGACTTCAGTTCATCCGATTTCGTCTCGCGTGTGAGGAGCTTGAGCACGCCCGCGTCCCACGGCGCGCCGGCATCCACCCACGTGCGCAATGTGGCGATGAGTTTGTCGGGAAGCTGCTTCTTCGGCGGCATGTGCGGGTCGGAGCCGGGGGCGAGGAGTTTGACCAGCGGGCTGTCAGAACCTTTGCCGGGCTTGAGCACCGGGCCGTTCTCGCCGCCCTTCAACGCGGCCTCGCGCGAAGTCAGGTCAAGCTGGCCGCGCTTCTTCTCGACGTTGTGGCAGCCGAAACAGTGCGCGCGGAGGATGGTCATCGCGGCAGCCGCGTGCGGATCCGCCTCCGCGCCGCGAAGAGCGGGTGAAGCGACCAGCGCCCGCGCGCAGAGAAGCAGCCGAGTGAACAGGCGGAAGAAGTGACGAGAGCAGGGAGGGTGAATTCACCGCAAGCCCGTGCCGGCGACTTCCAGTCGCCGTTCGGTGGCTACGTTCGCATCAGACGGCGACTGCAAGCCGCCGGCACGGGGGCTAGCCGTCTGCTTTGCTGCCCGCCAAAGCATTGATCTGGCTGGCCGCGTATCCGGCACCAAAGCCGTTATCAATGTTCACCACCGTCACGCCGCTGCCGCAGCTCGTGAGCATCCCGAGCAGAGCCGCCACACCGCCGAAGGCCGCGCCATAGCCGATGCTCGTGGGCACGGCGATGACGGGCTTAGACACGAGGCCCGCGACCACGCTGGGCAGCGCGCCTTCCATGCCAGCGCAGACCACGAGCACGTTCGCACGCTGGAGGATTTCCAGCTTCGCCAGCAGGCGGTGCAAGCCAGCCACGCCGACGTCGCTGATGCGCTCGACGACGTTGCCCATGATGTCGGCCGTCACCGCCGCCTCGTCAGCCACGGGCAGGTCGCTCGTGCCGGCGCAGAGCACGGCGATGAAGCCAGGCCGCTTGGGCAGCGGCTTCTTCTCGATGGTCACGGTGCGCGCGGCCTCGTGCCAGACGGCGCGCTTGAACTTGCGCTTGAGCAGTCGCGCGGTCTCCGGCATGAGGCGCGTGACGAGGACGTTTTGCTCGCGCTCGACAAGCTTGCCCGCGATGGCAGCAATCTGCGCCGGCGTTTTGCCCGAGCCAAATATGACTTCAGGAAAGCCCTTGCGCAGCGCGCGGTGCGTGTCCACCTGCGCGAAGCCGAGGTCCGCAACAGGAGCGGCCTGGAAGGCGCGGAGCACTTCATCGCGTGTGGCGCGTCCGGCACGGAAGGAGTCGAGGAGTGCGGTGGCTTGTTCGGCGGTCACGGGCAGGAGGATGCGGGAGCCGCGCGGGAGAATGAAGCATGAACTCCCGCACTCCACCACACCGACGAGGGAGAGGGGCAGTGGTTGACGAATTGAGCAGAGCCAACGCTTGCTCACGGCTCCTGCTTCCGGCTGGGCGTGGACATCCGGGACATCCGATAAAAATCCCTCACGGCTCGGCGAATCTAAAGGATTGACACGCCCGGCTCCCTTCGACAGCGTGCGCGCGAATTAACCGCAAGATTCCCGGCGCCTCAAATTCAGGGCGGGTCAATCCCCAGCAGAAATTCCCCGGTAACAACCGCGTTTGATTGAACGCGTTTCCGCGACAACGAGTCGAAACACGGCTCACCGGCAGGCTTCACTTGCCCGCCAGTAACACAACGAAGTTTCCGTTCTGAGTATGCCACGAATTGCCAAGCCGAAGGTCGCCAAAGTCAAACGCGCCGCCGCCGAAGCCGGCGCGCCCGCCGAGTTGACCGCGCCCCCCGCCCCCGAATCCGTCACGCCCACGGCGGAGTCCATGTTCCCCTCCGACGAC
>JBEBFV010000448.1:0-5239 GCA_040081795.1 Limisphaerales bacterium
CCGGTGGACCGCCGCGAGCGAATCGAGCGCATCTGGCTGAACCGGCCCGTCGCGGTGCTGGTGGTGACGGCGGGGCTGGTCGGGTTGAGCGTGGCGCGATTCGGCAAGGTTCACTTCGACTACAACCTGCTGAACATGCAGTCGGCCGGGCTGCCGGCGGTGGTCTTCGAGCACAAGCTCATCAACACGGCCTCGAACTCCGTGCTGTTCGGCGCGGTGGTGGCGACAAACCTGGAGCAAGCGGCCCTACTGGAGCAGAAGCTGACGAATCTCACGACGGTCGCGAACGTGCGCTCGATGAGCCAGTTCCTCGCCGAGGACGCGACGCCCAAGCTGGCGCTCATCCGGCAGGTGAAGGCGGACGCGAGCGCCGTGAAGTTCGCGCCGCTCGACCTACAGCCGGCTAACGTGCCAGAGCTGTTGCAGGTGCTGTTCTCGTTCCAAGGCTTTGTCGGCGCGGCGGAGGATGTGGTGCGCAAGGAAGGTGATGCGAAGCTGGCGGACCAGTTCAAGTCGCTCAAAAACACCGTGCAGGCGTGGCGCAACTCCCTCGTGGCCGCGCCTCCAGCACAGGCGGCGGCGCAGACGGCGTTTTACCAGCAGGCGCTGCTCGATGACTTGGCGGACACGTTCGCGACGCTCGCCAGCCAGCAGGCCAGCGCGCTGCGGGCGGAGGATTTGCCGGCCCCGTTGCGCAACCGCTTCATCGGCGTGACCGGGAAGTATTTGCTGCAAGTCTATCCCAAGGCCGACGTGTGGCAGCGCGAGCCGCAGGAGGCGTTCGTGAGAGACCTCCGCACCGTGGACCCGAACGTGACCGGCACGCCGGTCCAACTCCTCGAATACACGACCTTGCTCAAGGACAGCTACATCGAGGCCGCGTGGTATGCGACCGCCGCCATCGCGCTGATGGTGCTGCTGCACTTCCGGTCGCTCGTGTGCGTGGTGCTGGCACTGCTGCCCGTGGCAATCGGGACGGTGTGGATGGTGGGCTTCATGGGCTGGTTTGGGATTCCCTTTAACCCGGCGAACATCATGACGCTGCCGTTGGTCGTGGGCATCGGTGTGACCAACGGCATCCACATCCTCAACCGCTTCGGCGAGGAGAAGAATCCATCCATCCTCGCCCGCAGCACCGGCCTCGCCGTGTTGGTGTCCGGCCTGACGACCATCGCGGGCTTCGGCAGCCTCATCCTAGCCAAGCATCAGGGCATCGAGAGCCTCGGTTACGTCATGGCGGTGGGCACCGCAACGTGCATGGCGGCGGCGCTGACGTTCCTTCCGGCAGTGCTGCAACTGCTCCTGAAACTCGGCTGGCGAAAAGAAAAGGCCCAGTAGCGAAAATGCACCTTCGCCACTGGGCTGTGAGGAACCGAGGTCAAATGGAACCTCAACTAACAGACGGCATACCCTAATAACCTGTGAATAAATGTCAATTGCCCAGTTTCGACGAGCGACTCCGCGAACCGCTAACGATATTTGGACCGGGCACTTCGCCGCGTTCGCATCGCTTGCTCTGCCGCTCTTGACCCGAACCGCCGCTCTCCTACCATCCCGCCCGCGTGGTTCATCGCATCGCCAATCAGTTTGTGAAGGGGACACTCCTGCCCCATTGTGGTGGTGCCACGCAGTTCATCCGCCTCGCAGCGCTTGCGTGTCTCCTGCTCTCTGCTCTCCGACCCGCCGCCGCCGAGTGGACCGCCGGCCCGTTCGCACATGAGTTCTCTCTGACGCTCTCTCCTGGCACGCGGCAGGAATGGCTCGGCCCGCTCTACTCTCGCGAAGTCTCTGACGGCCAGACCACCTGGGCCATCCCGCCGTTCTGGTCGCGCACGGTGAAGCCCGACGTCGAAATGGAGGAATACGACTTTCTCTACCCTCTCCTTTCCTACGATCGCTTCGGCGCGGAGTATCGCTGGCACCTCTTTCAAGTCCTGAACTTCTCCGGTGGCCAGACGCAGGACGAGAAGAACTCGGACAAGTTCACCCTCTTCCCCTTCTACTTCCAGCGCCGCGCCGCCGACCCGTCGCAGAACTACACCGCGCTCCTGCCCTTCTGGGGCACGCTCAAGGAGCGCCTCCTCCGCGACGAAATCAAAGTCCGCCTCTTCCCGCTCTACTCGCGCACGGTGAAGAAGGATGTCGTCACCGAGAACTTCGCCTTCCCCTTCTTCCATCTGCGCCACGGCACGCAGCTCGAAGGCTGGCAGTTCTGGCCGCTCATGGGCCATGAGCATCGCGACCCGTTCACCAGCGCGAACTACCTCGGCCTCGAACAGCTCACGCCCGGCCACGACAAGTTCTTCCTCGTCTGGCCGTTCGTCTTCAACGCCCATAGCGGCGTCGGCTCGACCAATCCCGTTCACCAGCAGGCCTTCCTCCCGTTCTACAGCCACTACCGCTCGCCGCAACGCGACTCCTCCACCTACCTCTGGCCGTTCTTCACGTTCACCGACGACCGCGAGAAGCAATATCAAGAGTGGGGCGCGCCGTGGCCGCTCGTCGGCTTCGCGCGCGGCGAGGGCAAGCACATGAACCGCATCTGGCCCTTCTACAGCCACGCCACCAACGCCGTCCTCACCAGCGACTTCATCCTCTGGCCAATTTACAAATACAACCGCGCCCAGGCCGCCCCGCTCGACCGCGAGCGCACCCGCTTCCTGCTCTTCCTCTACAGCGACCTCTCGGAGAAGAACACCGTCACCGGCGAGGCCAAGACACGCACCGACCTCTGGCCCCTCTTCACCGCGAGGAAGGAACTGGACGGCCGTGAGCGCTTCCAGCTCTTCGCCCCGCTGGAGCCGCTCGTGCCGAACAACAAGTCCATCGAGCGCAACTGGTCGCCGGTCTGGTCTGTCTTCCGCCATGAGAAGAACCCGCGCACCGGTGCGGAAAGCCATTCGCTCCTCTGGAACCTCTGGCGGCTCGACACGACGCCGACCAACTCGCACGCCTCCGCGTTCTTCGGCATCGCCAAGCGCGACAGCGACGAGCACGGCGCGAAGTGGCGGTGGTTCAAGTGGAAGACCGATGCTCCCGCACCCGCCAAGTAGGACGGTGCGTCCCGCCCGTCTCTCTGACTGTCAGCACCCGCGCGGATGGCTCCCAAAGCATTCGGACGGACAAAGATTCTTCCACCGCCATCTTTGTCCTTCCCAAATCTTTGGGGAAAACGCCCACTCTGCGCCGCAGCCAAAATGAAACTCCTCTTCGTGTCGAACCTGTTCCCCGACTCGTCCGCCCCGGGTCACGGACAGGTCAACGCCACGGTGCTGCACCAGCTCGCGCGGCATTGCGAGATCCGCGTCATCGCGCCGCGGCCGATGCTGCCGTTCAAGAGCTGGCGGGGCCGCACACCCCGCGATGAGGACAAGATTTTCCAACCGCTCTACGTCCGCACCTTCTACGTCCCCAAGTTCGGCGGCCCTTGGAACCACCGCCTCATGGCCCGCGCCCTCCGCGAGCCGGTGCGCCGCGTCCGCGCGGAGTTTCCCTTCGACGTCGTCCTCGGCGCGTGGGTCTATCCCGACGCCTGCGCGCTGGACCTGCTGGACGCGGTGTTGCAGGCCCCGCTCGTCGCCATCGCGCAAGGCACGGACGTTCACAGCTACTTGCATATGCCGCTGCGCCGGCACGCCATTGTGCAAGCACTCAGCCGCGCCGCCGCCACCATCACGCGCAGCCGCGACCTCTCGACCCGCCTCCACGACGCCGGCGTGCCGTTCATGAAGCTGCGTCCGATTTACAACGGCGTGGACACCGCCACCTTCCGTCCCGGCGACGCCCTCGCCGCGCGCAAGGAACTCGGGCTGCCGCCGGACTCGCAGATGATTCTCTACGTCGGCAACTTCCTGCCGGTGAAAAACCCGCTCCTCCTCATCAGCGCGCACGCCAAGCTCTGCCGCACTTCCTCCGAGTCGTGCGAACTCGTCATGATTGGCTCCGGCCCGCTGGAGGCCAAGGCCCGCCGCATGGCGAACAAGCTCGGCTCCGGCGCGAACGTCCGCCTCGTGGGCCGCAAGTCCCCGGCGGAAGTCGCGCGCTTCATGCAGGCCGCCGACCTCCTCTGCGTGCCGAGCAAGCAGGAAGGCGTGCCCAACGTCATCCTCGAAGCCTTCGCCTGCGGCCTGCGCGCCGTCGCCACGCGCGTCGGCGGCATCCCCGAGGTGCTCGACAAGGATTTCCTCGGCCGCCTCATCCCCAACGCCGATGTGGACGCCCTCGCCAAAGCCCTCGGCCAGACCCTCATGGAAGCCCCTGACCGCGCCGCCATCGCCCGCCACGCCGCGCAGTTCTCATGGGAGCACACCACCGAGCGTTACATGTCCGTTCTGGAGGAAGCGTGCGGGGCGAACGTGTAGCCGCAGTCTTTGGCCGGCGGTTCAGTCGGTGCAGCCGCACAGCTTGACCCTGGCAATTCTTTGGAGCTTGGAGCCTGGGATTTGGCGCTTATCCTGCCGCCCGTGATTGCAACGGCCGACCAGCTCGCCAGCTTCCTCCCGCGCTTGCGGGCGGCGGAGTGGATCGCCTTGGACACGGAGGCGGACAGCTTGCACGCCTATCCGGCCAAGCTCTGCCTGCTCCAGTTCAGCATCCCCGGCGCGGATGTGCTGGTGGATCCGCTTGCGGATATTGATCTCGCGCCGCTCTGGGAAACTCTGCGCGGCCGCGAACTGCTCCTGCATGGCAGCGACTACGACCTGCGGCTGCTGCGCGAGCACCACAGCTTCGTCCCGCACGCGGTCTTCGACACGATGATCGCCGCGCGGCTGCTCGGGATATTGAAGTTCGGCCTCCAAGACCTGGTGTCGCAGACGCTCGGCGTGACGCTGGAGAAAGGCCCGCAGAAGGCCGACTGGGCGCAGCGGCCGTTGACGGAGCGCATGGAGAACTACGCGCGCAACGACACGCGGTTCCTGCATCCGCTCGTCACCAGGCTGCGCGAGCAGCTCGTGGCAAAGGGCCGGCTGGCCTGGTGCGAGGAGAGCTGCGCCGCGCTCGTGGTCGAGTGCGCCATCGTCCCACCGCCGGACCCGGAGCGCTGGCGCATCAAGGGCGCGGCCCGGCTGACGCGCTCCGAGATGGCTGTGCTGCGCGAGCTATGGCTCTGGCGCGAGCGCGAGGCGACGCGCTGCAACCGCCCGCCCTTTTTTCTCCTCAGCCACGACGCGTTGCTCGACCTCTCGATCGCCGCCGTGGACGACGCGCCGCTGGACCCGCTGCTGCCGCGCCGCTTCGC
>JBEBFV010000449.1:0-5232 GCA_040081795.1 Limisphaerales bacterium
TGCACAACCTCCGCACGACGGCACGGGCGACCACCTGAAAATAACGCCAATTCATTCATACGCCTTTTCACCTATTACGCATAGAGTCTACTAATTACTTTCCCTCCGGCCCTCCCCTCACTTCGGCGCATCCGCTGTCACGATGAACTCCAGCAGGTCCGCCATCGCCTGCGGCGTCAGGCCGGCGGAGAGATTCTCCGGCATGAGCGACTGGCCGGAGCTTTTCATGCCCTTGACCTTCGTGCGCGGAAGCGTGATCTCCTGGCCGCTCGCCATCCGCAACGTCACGTCGCTCGGCGTCTCGTTTCCGATGAGGGCGGTGTAGCTCTCGCCATCCTTGGTGTCCACCTGGAAGGCAATGAACTGCGGCGCGATCTCCGCGTTCGGCGCGATGAGGCTGCCCAGGAGCTTTGCCTTCCCGGCGGTCTTTACCGTGACGAGGTCCGGGCCGAGCGCGAAGCCGTCCTTGCCCGCGCGATGGCACGAGGCGCAGCGCTCCGTGTAGATGACCTTTCCACGCACCGCGTCACCGCGCAGATCAAGAGCGGGCTGGAAGGACTTCAGCAAGTCTGCCGGCTTGGGCGCGAGCGGGAAGACCTTGGCGGCGAGCGCGGCCACGGCCTTGTCCTTGCTGGTTTGCAGAAGTTTCACCGAGGCCGTGGGCAGATCCGCCGGCTTCACGCTGCCGGACTCGACGGCCTTCAACAGCGCAAGCGCACGCTCCGGGCGCGTCGTGAGCGCGGCCAGTGCATCGGTGCGGGCACGCGGTGAGAAACCGCCCCAGCGCTTGACCAACTCGCCGCCAACCTCCGGCGCTGGGTAGCGGGCGAGCGACGCGATGGCCGCCAGCTTCAGCGGCTCCGTCGGCGCGTCGAGCAACGAGATCAGCTTCGCGCCGGACTCGGCAAAACTGGTGAGCGCGAGCAATTGCGCGGCCTGCACGCGTGCGGACTCGGAGGCCTTCTCGTTGCCTACCGTCTGCGCCGCAGTGATGAAGACGCTCTTGAGATGGCTCAACTTGTCCATCGCGGCGAGCGTCGTCCCGGCGCGGACAGCACCGTCGCCGAGCGCGCGCACCCACGTCGCAACGGGCGCGGCGGGGTCAGGCTTCGCAGCGAACTCCAGAACGGGCCTCGCCTCGGGGTAGCTGTTGCGCGCACCGATCATCTCGGCGAGCTGGCGCAGAAACTCCTCGCTGCCCGGCTGCGCGCGGAAACGCACGTCGCGCACGAGCGAGGCAAAGACTTCCCCTGCCCCGTCGGCGAGTGAACTCAGCACGGCGGCGCGCATTTGCGCGTTGTCCGAGTTGTAGCGGATGATGTCGGCGAGCGCCTTGGGGCGGGCCGGGTTGCGCACCTCGCCGAGCGTGAAGGCGAGCTGGTAACGCACGCGCGGCGAATGCTCCGTGGTCATGGCAAGCAGCTTGTCAGCAAGCGCGCCGGTGCCGCGCGTGCCCAGAAGGGTCGTCTCGCTCAGACGCACGGCGTGTTCGCGCACGCGCTCGTCCGAATCCGCCAGGCTCCCGAGCAGGTGCTTCGTGTCCAGCGCCAGCAGGCCTTGCAGCGCGTAGAGCGCATGGATGCGTCCGAGTGCGGAGAGCGGCTTGCCAAGCAGTCTTTCCAGTTCGACGACCGCGCGGCGATCCTGGCGCTCGTAGAGCAGGCGCGCGGCGGTGTCGCGCGTCCAGCCGTTCGGGCTGTCGAGATTGCCCACAAGTTGCGGCACGGTGGCGGTGCCGAGCTTCGGCAGTTTGGGCTGAACGAAATTCACCGGCACGATGCGCCAGATGCGGCCGCGGTTGTTGCCGCTGTTGAGGTCAATGTGCTTCTTGATCGCCTCGGGGATGGACCACGGATGCTCGATGACCTCGCGATACATGTCCGCGATGTAGAGGCAGCCATCCGGCGCGTTCTGGAAATGCACCGGCCGGAACCACGTGTCGCGCGAGGCGAGGAACTCGGCGTTCTGCTCGTCCGCCGGCCGCTTCGCTGTGAGCGCGACGCCATTGGGCGAAAGGATTTTCCGGTGAACGAGATTGCCGCCCGCGTCGCCGATGAAGGCGTTGTCCACGAACTCCGGCCCGTAGGCGTGGCCGCGATAGACCGTCGCGCCTGTCGCACCAGTAAAGTAGCCGGACACGCGACCACCGCCCTCGACCGCGCCGGGCACCACGCCGCTGATGCGCCAGCGCGTGCGGACGATGCGCCAAGGCTCGTCCGGGCTTAGGCGGAAAACCTCCGCCGCCGGGCCGTCCGCCGCGATGCTCATGCGCGGGCTGGGCATGGGGAACGCCGGGTTCCGCGAGGCGTAGCGCAGGTCGAAGAGCAGCATCTGCAAGTGGTCGCTGTTGCTGCACACGAACTTGCGCCCCATGCTGTCGAAGGAGAGTCCGTATTGCCCGCCGCCAGCCTCCGCCTGCATCCTCATGCTGCGCGGATCAAAGTTGAAATCCCTTCCGCGCAAGTCCAGCGCGGGGCCGGCGTTCGTCGCCGTGGACTTCACCTCGTTGCCGCCGATGGGGCCGGTCGCGCCATGGATGCGATTGTCGAGGCCCCAGTTGAACGAGTTGATCAGTGCCTGCACGTTCAGCCGCGACGCCCCGCTGCCGAAACCGGTGAAGACCACCTTGCGCTCATCGGCCTTGCCGTCGCCGTTCGTGTCCTTCAGCCAGACAATGTCGGGCGTCGCGCCAACGTAGATGCCGCCGCCGTAGCAAATCAGCGCGGTGGGCCAAGGCAGGTTGTCGGCGAACACCGTGGACTTGTCGAACTTCCCGTCGCCGTCCGTGTCTTCGAGCAGCCGGATGCGCCCTGCGTGCGGCGTCTCGTCCCGGCGCTCGGAGTAGTCAATCATCTCGACGACGAAGAGCCGTCCGTTCTCGTCGAAGGCCATCGTGACCGGGCTGTTGACGAGCGGTTCAGCGGCGACGAGTTCGAGGCGGAAACCCTTCTTGATCTGAAACGTCTCGACCGCCTTGGCTGGCTCGACGGCCGGGAATCGCGGCAAATCCTTCACGGCCACCTCCGGCGGCGCGCCAGTCTTGCCGTAAGCCTCGGAGTAGGTGACGCGGGTCTTGGGCGCAGGCTGGGCGGCTTGGACACGAGCTGGAATGTCCGTCAAAAACAGCGTGGTGATCGTCAAGGCAACCAGAGGACGGAGAGCTGACATGGCGAAAAAGTGCTCAATCCCCTGTCCAGAGGAAAGGCAGAAAATGTGCCCTGAGCCCGGCGGCGTTCTCAAACCAGTCTTGAATCTCGACAGCGGAGGTCAAGCGTGATTCATTTCGACTGTCCGCCATGAATCCGTTCTCTTGCCCGCAAATTCCGCCCGCGGCCCGCCGCAGGGGATTCACCCTCATTGAACTGCTCGTGGTCATCGCGATCATAGCGATTCTTGCCGGGATGCTCCTCCCCGCCCTGTCCAAGGCCAAGGCGAAGGCCAAGGGCGTTCAATGCCTGAACAACAACCGCCAGGTCTCGCTCGCCTCAAAGCTCTATCTGGACGACAACGACGGCACGATCGTGTTCCTGTGGCGGCAGCCACGTCAGGCGAATGAAATCTCATCGGCGCAGAGCCTCGTTCAAAGCGGCACCGGGACCATCTGGTGGCCCGACAAGCTGAACACCTACGTGCCCAACAATCCCAAGACATTCGACTGTGTCGCCCTGATTTTTCCCGCTGCGATCAATGCGGGCGGCACGGCGAACAACCCGAACAAGCTTGGCATCGCGATGAATCATCCGGAGTTTGGCATGACATCACCCGCCACTGCCACGGGGCGTATCCGTGAGGTCCAAGTGTCCAAGCCTGCAGACTCGCTGATCTTCTCCGACGCCGCCCTGGTCAGCAACCCCGCCGAGCCGGATCCGGACCTGTGGGAGGAGATTCCGAAAACAGCAACGATTTATATGCGTGTGCCATCCAATGGCGCGTTCTTCATGACTTCAGACCCCGTCCGGATGGTTGCCCGCCACAACAAGCGCGCGCCAGTGGGCTTTGTGGATGGGCACTCCGACTTGGTGAAGCCAAGCCAGACTGGGATGCAATTCCCAAGCGGTGATCCTCGGGCGATGTGGGACAAATTATGATCCGCGTTTTCGCCAAGCCTGCCTTTGCCCAGCTGATGCGCTTTTTTGCCTTAATGCTCATTTGCTCCGCCACGATCGTGGCATGCAAAAGGAAACCCGCCGCACCGCCGCCGCCCGCGCCCGCATTCGATCCCTCGGCTGCCACGAAGGAGCCGACTCTCGATGAACTCAACCAGGCTGTTCAGGCGTGGTTCACCTCGCGTGGTCAGGCACCGGCCAGCCTCGAAGAACTGGCAAAGGCGCGGTTCATCTCCAGGGTGCCGACTCCTCCGCCGGGCCGGCAATATGTGATCGATAAGGAAAACCTGCGCGTGGTCGTGAAGTAGTCCCACCTGCCAGATCGCCCGCGCTCAGTTCCGCACCGCTCGGACGAACGTGTCCAAGTCCTCGCCTTCGCGCCCACGCAGCTTGGCCTTGCCGCGCATGGCCCCGATGGTTTTCGCCCACTCGGTCGCGCCGTAGGTGGCCGGGTCGTATTGCCGGTGGCATTCGGTGCAGGCCCCGCCGAACAATGCGCGCCCGTTCTTGATCTGCGCGCCGGTCAGGCCGTTCTGGAACTTGGCCACAACGGGGACGACGGCCTTGGGCAGGTCCAGCTCCACACGGGCGGAGGGATTCGCAGGTGGCGCGGCGACCACTTTGCCCGCTTTTTGACTTGGCGTTGTGGCTGCCAATGAGTCCTTCAGCGCCGTCTTCCGTTTCGCCCAGACCAGCGCCCCGGCAAGCACCGCCACCGCCACGACGCTCGCGATCACCGTGCCGATGACCACTTTCGCCTTGCCCCCGCCGACCGCGATGACATCCGCGCCATCGTCGCTGTCGAGCTTGAGCGGCGTCTCCTGCTGGCAATGCGGGCACGCCACGTTCGCGCCGACGGCCTCGGCGGGATACTCGATGCGTCCGCCGCAGTGTTCACACGTGCATTTGAGAAAGCCGGGCATGTGTTCGGAGGATTAGGATCAGTATCAGGAATAGGAGCAAGAGGGGAAAATGCACGCACGCAGAAGCCATCAGCTCCCGCCCGTGATCCTGATATCAATCCTGCCCCTCATACGCGCTCACTTCTCCCCATCCGGCTCCAGCACGCAGCGGAAGCCATACAACCCGCCGCGCCCGCTCGGCAGCGCTATGTGCCGGCAGGCGT
>JBEBFV010000069.1:0-18625 GCA_040081795.1 Limisphaerales bacterium
GTCTTCGATCCCATGATTCGCGCCGGTGGAAACTGGTTCTTCTGGATTGGCGGGCTTTCGCTGGTGAACGCAGTCATCTGGGCGCTGGGCATGGACTGGGGCTTCGCCCTGGGGCTGGCCATCGCGGGTTTCTTCCACGGCATCGGGATCGGCATCGCCGGTGAGGATGCATCCGGGCGGTGGCTGGGGTTCGCGCTCCAGCTCATTCCGATTGGGGCCACCCTCGCGCTGGGCTTTCTGGCGGGCTACAAGCGGCAGCGCTGGGCGTTCGTCGTGGGCATGGTGGGCTTCACGCTGGACGGGCTGCTCTACCTCCTGGCCTTTTCCCTTGTCGGCATCGTGATTCACGGCTACGCGCTCTTCGCGATGTTCAAGGGCTTCCGCGCCTGCGGTGAGCGCGCCGAGCTTCTGAAGGAAAAAGGCCGGCCAGCCTGACGCTCAGTTCTGCCGGACGATCTGGAGGGAGCCGAGGTCGAACCACGCGCGGCCCTTCTCTGCGCGCAGCTCGCAGACCAGCACAACCTCCGTGGAGGCGGTGGGCACGTCGAACTCGAAGGTGACTTTCTTCCATTCGCTGTCGCCGCTGAGTTGATTGGGACGCGAGGAGCCGGAGATGCGCAGGCCCGCGCCCTCGCCGGTCGGCTCCTTCAGCGGCACCACTCCCTTGGTCGCGATCTTTCCCTCGAAGCGATACTTGCCCGCGTCCAGCAGCACGCGCGAGCGCCACGAGGCGACGACGCGGTCGGGTTTCTCCAGGTTGATCTCGAGGGATTTCACGCCGCCGTGGTCAGCGGCGTCGGCCATCTTCGGCTCGCCGGCGTCGGCCTGCGCCTCCCATTTGGCGAGCTTGAACGCGCCGCTGGCGTCGGGCTTCAAGGGCTTCATCGGCTGGATGCCGAGCTGCTTCTGAATGCCGGTGATGCGCGCGAGCACGCGGTTGCTCATGTCGCGCGCGGCGTTGTCGAAGTTCTTCGCCACGCCTTCGTTGATCTCCGCCAGCACCGGGCGGACGCGCGCGTGGACCTTGGCGATCTCGTTCGTGAGGAACTCGGCGGTGAAGACGTTGGTGAGGATCTGGCCGACGCGGTCGCGATACTGGAGCTTGGTCTGCGGCAACTGCCAGAGGCCGCTGGTGACGAGGCCGCCCATGCTGTCGAAGACGGGGAAGTTCGGATCGCCGAAGAGCTGGTCCATGCCGGATGGGAGGAAGACAATCTTGTTCACGGCCGGATGGTTGTAGAGGCGGTAGTTGTTCCGGTTGCGCGCGTAGCCGTCCCAGTGCGCGGTCATCATCTCCATGGCCACGAGCGAGAGGAACTGGTCAATCGCAAGCGTCTGATTGAGCCGTTCGGCGCGCTTGGCGAGGTCCGGCTCTCGCGCGGCGGCGACGAGGGCCTTGAGGTCCGCCTGGTCGTTGGTGCCGCGCCCGATCTTGCGGTCTTTCTTCTGGTCGAGATCGGCGCAGAAGCCGCCGTCGTAGAAGTTGCCGGACTTGCTTCCGAACTGGTTCAGGAGGAACTGCGTGTCGAAGCCCTCCTTGAGCACGTAGAAGCCGAGGTCGCGCCCGTTGAGCCAGACGCGGGCGTGCGAGACGCGCGGGGCCGGGACGCCGCCGGCGTTAAAGATCACGGAGGCGAGATGCTCGCAGAGATAGCTGCCGTCCTGCACGGAGTTGTTGAGGTGCAGCTTGTCGAGGCCGTGGAATTTCTGCTTCTCGCGGAACTTGTCGAAGTTGAGCGTGAGCGCAGGGCGGTCGCCGACGGGCCGGAAGCTGCCCGCCGCCCCCTTGAGGTGGATGCCAACCTCGCTGTAGATGAACTCGTCTCCCTCCCGGATCGTGCAGCGGACAAAGGAGCGGTTGTCCTTGTTGAGCTTGGCCAGCTCGGCGGGTGAAATCTCGATGCGCAGCCTCGGGATGCGGCCCTCGCGGAAAAATCTCTGGTCAGCATCGTCCTGCTGCGCCGCGCGCGCATGGGTGGCGAGCACCAACGCCGCGATTCCGGCGAGGAGCCGGAAGGTCAGGCGTCGGGTCAGGCCGTGACGATTGGAAAACATCTGCGTTTCGACTGCGCGGCAGGCGGTGTCGTTCGAGAGTATTGCCGAAAACTTCCGCGCTGCAAGCCGCACAGCCGGATGATGCGGCCTTTCAACGGTTCTGCTCACGGTAGCGGCTGGGCGGTGTCCCAAGCTCGCGGCGGAAGACGACGCTGAGGTATTCCGTGTGGTTGAAGCCCGTGCGTTCGGCGATGGCCTCGAGCGTCAGGTCCGTCTCGGTGAGGAGCTGCTTCACGCGCTGGAGCTGGACGCGGAGGATTTCCTCGTGCGGTGTGCGGCCGAGCAGCTTGCGGAAGCGGGCCTCGAGCAGCCGGCGCGACTGCGGCACCGCGTGGAGCACGTCCTGCACGTTGATGCCGTCGCACGCGTGCTCGCGGATGAAACGCACAGCGCGGGAGACGTGCTGGTCCTCGATGGCCAGCACGTCCGTGGATTGCCGCGTGGCGACTCCGAGCGGTGGGATGAGATGCGTCTCGCCGCGCGACTTGCCGCCGCTCATCAGGGCGTCCAGCAGCGCGGCGGCCTCGTAGCCCGTGCGGCGCGTGTTCGGGATGACGCTCGAGAGCGGCGGATGCGCCAGCTCGCAGAGAAGCTCGTCGTTGTCCGCGCCCACGACGGCAACCTCGTCGGGCACGGGCACGTTCAAGCGGCGGCAGGCGTCGAGCACCTGCGTGCCGCGCAGATCGTAGCAGGCCATGACGCCGACGGGCTTGGGCAGCTTGCGAATCCACCGGGCGATCTCCTCCGTCTCATCGCGGTCGGCGGCGCGGCTGCCCGCCGGCTCGTAGGGAATGCAGGTGCTGCCCTCGGCGCGGACGGCGCGCTCGAAGTGCTCCTGCCGCCAGTTCGACCAGTTGAAACGCCGGTCGCCGCAGTAGGCGAAGTTTCGGAAGCCGCGCTCCCGCAAGTGCTCGAACGCCATCTGCGCGATGGCCGCGTCATCCGTCTCGAACCACGGCAGCGACGGCACGAGCCGCGCGGCGCTCATGTCCACGATGGGCAGCCGGACCTTTTGCAGCTCACGGGCGATGGCGGGGTTCTCGATGCGGGCGATGATGCCGTCGCCATCCCAGTCGGCGAGCCACGCGGGCGGCTTGTCACCGCGCGTGTGCTCGGCGAGGAAGAGCGACCAAGGCCGGTGCTCGCGCTGGTAGGCGACGACGCCCTGAAGCAGGCCGCGCGCGTAGGCGTTCGAGGTCTCGATGAGCAGCGCGACCTTGCGCGGGCGCGGGCGCGGCGAGGTCGGTTTGGCGGGCACGCCTGGAGAATCGGCCGGGCGGGGGAAGGCTGTCCAGCGCAGAACACGCGCTTCTTGCAATCCAGTGAAAAAATGAACTGGACGTGTTTCGGAGACCGCACTGTTGCTGGAAATCTCAGCAGTTGGCGGGGTGAGGGAGAACGGCGTCGGAACGACGAAACGCCTGGCGGCCTCCTACCTCGTTGATAAGTAGTTGCCAGGGACAGAAACGGCGGTTTTCAGCACGCCGACGAACCCTCCAAAGGCTGTGGTTAGGGCTTCCGGCACTGAATTCAGGACCTCGGACGCTGGATTCACTGCTTCAGGCAGGGGTTGGCCGGCTTCTGGAACTGAGGTTAAGGTGCCGGCATTGACTTCACCGCCGCAGAGAGGGGATTCAGCATTGCCGGGCGATTCGGGAGCGAAGGTTTCAGCACCGGAACACAAGGGCTCATTCTCCCACTACTTCGCCGCAGGCTTCATCGTGAGCGGGTCGCGCAAGGGTTGGTCCACGAGGCGGCCACCGCCGAGGGATTCGAGCTTCACCGGATGGTCTGGGTGGCCCTTGAGAATCTCCTCCTTCGTGCCGACGACGAGGATGACGACCTTGTCCGGCGTGAGGAACTTCTTCGCCACGCGCTGCACGTCGGCCTTGGTCACGGCGTTGACCTTCGAGCGGTAGTTCTTCCAGAAGTCCGGGTCTTTCGCAAAGCGCCCGGTGAACTCGTCGCTGGCGAACGCACCGGCGGTCGAGCCTTTCGTCGCGAACGTGCGCGGGAAGGTCTCGATGAACTGGTTCTTCGTGGTCGTGAGTTCCTCGTCAGTCACCTGCTCGCTTGCGACCTTCTTCATCTCCTCCAGCACGATGCTCGTGGCGTAGGCGACGGTGCGGGACTTGGACTGAAAGGCCGCGAGGAAGCTCATCGGGTGATACACGCCGCCGGGGAAGCCGCTGCCCGCCGAGTAGGCCAACCCCTCGTCCGAGCGCACGCGGTTCATGATGCGCGAGGTGAAGCCGCCACCGCCGAGGATGTCGTTCATCACCTGTGCGGCTTGGTAATCCGGGTCGTCGCGCCGGATGCCGGGCAGCAGGATGGTCACGCGGCCCTGGTTCACTTCCTTGTCCACGAGATACACGCCGGGCTTGGCGAACTGCTTCTCCGTCGGCACGGGCGGCGGGACTTCACCGGTGAAGGGCCACGCGGCAAAGAGCTTTTCCAATCGCGCGGTCATCGCGGCGGAATCGAAGTCTCCGTTCACCGCGATGACGAAGTTCTTCGGGTGGAACCAGCGTTTGTGAAACGCCTCCAAGTCCGCGCGCGCGATGGACTCCAGCGAAGCCTGCGTGCTGAGGCGGTTGAAGTAAAAGCCGTCGCCATACGCGAGGAAGCGGCGCTCGCGCTGCTCGATGTCCGCCGCGTCGTCGTTGCGCTGCTTCATGGCCTGCAAGGACTGCTGCTTGCGGAGCGCGAGCTTGTCGTCCTGGAAACGCGGCGCGGTGAGCACCTCGCGCAGGATGGCGAAGCCCTCGTCGAGGTCCTTCGAGAGCAGGTTCATGCCCACGCTGCCCTGCGTGTCGCCGGCGCTTGAGTTGAGATTCGCAGCGAGGAAGGCGAGACGTTCCTCCAAGTCCTCCGCCTTCTTCGAAACCGTGCCACCGCGCGCCAGCATATAGCCCGTGATGCCGGCGAGACCTTCTTTGCCCACGGGGTCGAGGTAATCACCGGTGCGGACGAGGATGGAGATGTTCACCAGCGGCAGCTCGCGGTCCGGCACGACGTAGGCGACCGGCCCGGCCTTGAGCGCGACGCGGAATTGCTTGGCGTCCGGCGGCGAGTAGTTGAGCTGCGGGTAAGTGAGCTTCTCCGGCCGGTCCGGGATTTCGGCGGCGAAGGCGGTGAAGGCGAGGGCGAGGAGCAGGGCGAGGCGGTGCATAATCAAAAATCGAGTGGCGGGAGAATGCGCGATGAGGAGGAGATTTAAGCCCGACGGATAATAGGTAGTCCAAGCGTAGCCGAAGCGCGTTCTTCTCCCTCTCCCTTTGCGGAGCAAGGGGAGAGGGCCGGGGTGAGGGGTTACGTGCGTCGGCGTTGGTGGCCGCACCCCTCATCCGGCCTTCGGCCACCTTCTCCCCTCGCTCCGCGAAGGGAGAAGGGAAGCGAAAGCTCGCGGTGGCCTGATGCGGCGAGCGTCGCCTCCTCGATCTGGATTGGCAGAGTGGCAGGCTGCATGGCGGCTACTTGGTGATGCGGAGGCGGTAGTAGGCCTTTTGGTCGTCCCGGATGTCCTGAAGAATTGCAGGCGACCAGTTGGTCAGGTTGACGGACTTCTCGACGGCGATTTGAAAGGCACCCACCGGGGCCTGAATGCCTGCCGCTTGGGGAACAACCGAATACCCGTCAGAAATGAAATACGAATACACAGCCGATAGTTGCCCACTCCCGACAGTCCCTGTCAAAGTGATGGTCAGTGGCCCCGTCATCTTGTCCCCGCCTTCGAGGTAAAAAGGTCCGAAAGTGTTAGTTCCCCGTTGAAGGTAGATGCCAAAGGAAGAGCTTGGCCGGAAAAATGTGACGGCCTTACCGTCAGGAATGGTAAGCGTGGTCTGACTGTTCGTAGTCACTCCTGGGGGCAAAATCACCGTTTGTATATTGCCGCTCGGTATGCGCCGAAAATTGAGCAGGCTCGCACTCGTGAAAATAAGCTCACATGGCCCGACTATGGCTAAGGGCGCGAGGCTTCCATTGACAGCTGCGGCGGGTAGGAGTCGCACAGAGTCATTCTGGCCATCCTTCACTACCTGTGCAGAAGATGATCCAGACCCATTTGCAACGAGAACCGCTTCATTGGTTGCCACCAAGAAGCGGTTCGTTGCTGAGGTCACGCCTACGAACGTGTCGGCGTCCGCCGTGTGTCCAACGACGGTGAGAACAGCGAGTAACAGCAATTTTTTCATAACCGCTCAGTGCTTGGGTTACTTCTTCTCCAGCTCCGCGATGCGCTCGGCGGTCTTTTTCTTGAGGATGTTCAGGAACGACTGGCCTTTCGCGTCGGCCTTGGCGGACTGCTCCTCCATTTGCTTCAACTGGGTCTTGAGCTGCTCGACGTTCTTCTGCTCCTTAAGCCGGCCAAGGAACTGCCGCACGGCGGGCAACTGCTGCGCCGAAAGTCCCGCAAGATCCGGGTCGTCGCTCGCGCTCTTGCCGGCCTTGCGGACGACGGTGGCGACGTTGCGGTTCTCCTTCGTGAGGTAGGTGTTCGCCACGCGCTTCACGTCGGCGACGGTGACGGCCTGGAGCTTCGGGCCGGCCTCGTTGATTTCCTGCCAGCGACCGACGCCGTCGTAACGCAACAGCGCCTGCATGATGGCGTGGTTGTTGGCGAGCTTGCGGTATTCGCCGGCGGCGAAGTTGTTCTTCACCTTCTGCAATTCCTCCGGCGGCACTTCCGTCGTCTTGATTTTCTCAATCTCCGCGTGCAGGCCGGCTTCAAGGTCGGCGGGCGTCTTCCCGTCGGTCACTTCGCCGCCGACGTTGAACAGGCTGGCCCAACGCATCGTGTGCTGCTGCGCGTAGGCGGACGTGGCGACCTTTGAGCCGAGCACGAGGCCCTTGTAGAGCCGGCCCGTGCGGGTGGAGAGGATTTGCGCGAGGACCTGCAGCGCGTAGGTGTCCGGGTGGCCAAACGCGGGCGTGTGCCACATCAGGTCCACCTCGGGGTTGGTGTCGGCCTCGCCGGAGAGGCGCTTCTCGGCGGGCTGTTTGATTTCGAGCGTGACGACGTCTGGCGCCTCCTCCTTGCCGCGCGGGATGCGGCCGAGGAACTTCTCCGCTAGCGCGGTGGCCTTCTCCGGGTCGAAGTCGCCGACGAGCACGGTGGTGATGTTCTGCGGCGCGTAGTAGAGCGCGTAGAATTCATCGGCCTGCTTCTTTGTGATGGCGGGGATGTCCGAGGGCCAGCCGACGACCGGCCAGGAATAGGGGTGCGACTCCCAGAACATCGCCCAGAACGTCTCCTGAATCCGGCCCGTGGGCGTGGACTCCGTGCGCATCCGGCGTTCCTCGAAGACGACATCGCGCTCGGCGTAGAACTCGCGGAAGACAGGCCGCAGCAGACGCTCGCTCTCCATCCACATCCACAGCTCGAGCTTGTTGGCGGGGACGGTGATGAAATAGACCGTCACGTCGTGGCTGGTGTAGGCGTTCATCATCGAGCCGCCGTTGGAGGTGTAAATGCGGTCGAACTCGTTCTTCACAAGAATTTCGCGCTGCGCGTCCACGAGCTTTTTGAACTGGGCTTCCAACTCCAAATAGCGCGGAGTCTTGTTCTCCGGCGCTTGCAGAATGGTGGCACCGTCAAGCGGATGGGCAGGCTTGGCCTCCTCCGGCGGTTTCTTTTTCCCGCCGCCGAAGCCCTTCGCGTCGCTCGCGGGCGCAGCGGGTGCACCCGGCCCAATTTCGCCGCGCCGCCACATCGCGCGCATCACTGCTTCTTCTTTGCGCATGAGGTCGCGCACGCGCTCCTGCTCGTTGATGATTTCCACGTCCTTCTTGTAGTCCTTCGTGCCGAGCGTGGGCGTGCCCTTGAACATCATGTGCTCGAAGAGATGCGCGATGCCCGTGATGCCGGGCCGCTCGTTCGCGCTGCCGACGTGGACGACCCAGCCGCCGGCGACGGTCGGCTCGTCATGGCGCGGCAGCAGCAGCAGGCGCATCCCGTTGGAGAGCGTCTTCTCGATGACGGGAACCTTCTGCGCGTGGGCGGGCAGGGCGAGCAGCGCGAGGAGGAGGCAGAGAGGGAGAAGCTTGGGTGTCATGTGCGGCGGCGGTTGAACGTGCGGAGAGAGAAACCCGAAAGCGGGATGGCGTCAATTGCGGCGGAGGGCGCCGCTCCGCGTTCCTGCCCGAAATCCTAATCCTACCCCGACCTCCCCTACCGCTTCTGCCCCTTGTCCGTGATGACCTTCGGCGTGAGCGCCGCCGACGGGATGATTTTCTTCTCCGCTCCGTCCACGATCCACGAGAGCTTCGCCGAGGCGAAGCCGCTGTTCTCGAAATACTCCATCACGAGATCGTAGCTCTTGCCGGCCTCGAGCTTGAGCTCGCCCTTGTGTTCGGTCGCGCCCTGGTCCACCCACTGGTCCACGAGCTTCTGGCCGTTCACCCACAGCCGTGCGCCGTCGTCCGCCTCCGTGATGAACGTGTAAGTGCCGGACTTCTCCGCCTTCACCTGGCCGGTCCAGCGAACGCAGAAGTCATCGGCATCTCCCGCGCGCAAGCCTGGACCACCCTCGCCCCAGTCGAAGGCGATTTCCTTGTCGAGCCGCAACGCCGGCTTGCCGCTGAAGTCTCGGCCTTTGAAGTAATGACCCACTAGGCCGCGCGTGTCCGGAGGGAGCTTCGCCACATCCAGCTCGCCGGGCGGCGCGAGTTCCTTGGGCGTGAGGCGAAAGCTCGGGATGAGCTGCTTCATCGTCGAGGGGCCGCTCCACATCAGCTTCGCCGCCGCGCCGCCGCCGTTCTCGTAAAACTCGATGATGAGGTCGTAGCGTTTGCCGTCCTGCATCATGAACTCCGGGCTTTTGTCCTCGCTTGGCGCGTGGTCGGTCCAGTTGTCAATCAGCAGCCGGCCATCCACCCACAGCCGCACGCCGTCGTCGGACTCCGAGATGAAGGTGAACTTCCCCGTCGCTGGCGACAGCACCGTGCCGCTCCAGCGCACGCTGAACTGGTCGCCCGGAAAGCCCTCCGCCGGCGCCTCGGCCCAGTCGAAGTTCACCTGCGCATCCACGCGCTTGAGCGCGGGCGGGCCGGTGAGGGTCATGTTCTTGAAATACTGGCCGAGCAAACCGGTCTTGCCGTCCGCTTGTGCGGAGACGGAGACCGTGGCGATCAGGAAGGCGAGGACGATCAAGATTCGTGACATAGGCTGGAGCGGGAGGAAGGTGGGAATTTTCCGCGCGAGCGTCAATGTCCACCTGCCGTGAGCCGCCCGATCAACAACTGTAGCGGCGCTCTGTGAGCGCCGACTGAACCGCGAGTCTGGGCCAAACGCTCGACGGTCACAGACCGCCGCTACAGCTATCCTTGGATGATCTGCCGGAGCTGCTGCGCGTCGTTGTCCGTGCTGATCTGGACCCACAGCGGCAGGTGATCCGACATCTGGTAAGTGAACGCGTCCTCGGTCATGCCCTTGGGGAACAACTCCCTGATCGCCTTCCCGCCTCCGAAGAAATCCACCGTCCCGCCCAGCCGCGCAAACCGCTCCGGGTCCTTCGCGTAGTGCGCGATCTGGTCATAGCGCGCGTCCGCGCCGAGGTTTGTGCCGCCGATGACTTGCGCGCCAGCCGTGAGCCGCCGGAGAGAGGGCGGGATGCGCAGGCCTCGGCTCGTGAGCGCCTGGTAGAGACTGTCGTCGAGCCTCGGGATGTTGAAGTCGCCCAGCACGATGATGTCCTTGTCCTCGCCGAACTGGTCCTCGTGCCGCTCGGCAAGCCAGTCGGCGAAGAGCTGGATCTCCCCGCGCCGCGCAGCCACGCCGTCGCCCCAGCGCACGTGCAGCCCGACGGCGACGAAGTCAAAGTTCCCCGCGCGGAACGACGCCGCGTAGGGCGCGCGCCAGAAGGACTTCACCGGCAGATACTCCTCGCCGACCTTCTTTCGCGGCGCGTCCGCCTCGGCCGCGAAGCCGTTGAACGTGACGGCGCGCTTGTCGTAGAGGAAACCCACACGCTCGCGGTTGCCGCCGGGGTCCGCGATGCAGTCGTTGTAGATCAGCCGCCAGTAAGGGCCGAGGATCTGCATCACGCGCGCCATGTCCTCCAGGTTGTCGCGCAGCTCGACCACGGTGATGAGATCGAACTGGCCGAGGATCTCGGCGACATAGTGGACCGACGCCTCCAGCCGCCGCTTCCTGCCGAACTCGCGGATGTTCCAAGTCGCGATGTTCAGAGTCTCGTCGAGCTTGGAGGGCGGTATCTTCGCGGCCTTGATGCGGGCTTGCAGCGCGAGCAAACCCCTGGCGATTTCCTTGGAGACAGTGCCGTGGTTCATGGTGGTTGGGTCGTTGGTAGCCACCGCGCCTGCCGTGGCGAGGAGAGTTTGGTGATGTGAAGTCGGCTTGGCCCGGCGCGGCGTTTCCCATACGCTGGTGCCGTGTTGAAACCGCTCTCCGCCGCCCGCCTCTACACGTTCGTGGACACGGCCTACCTGCACGGCCGCGAGCCGGCGGAGGTGGCGCGGCAACTGTGCGACGGCGGCTCCGACCTTGTGCAACTCCGTGCGAAGGGCCTGCCCGTGGAGGAAACGCGCCGACTGGCCGAAGTTGTCCAACCAGTGTGTGAGCGGGCTGGCGTGTGGTTCGTGCTGAATGATCATCCCAAGCTCGCGCTCCAGCTCGGCGCTCCGTGCTGTCACCTCGGGCAGGAAGATTTCTTCGACGCCGGCTTCCGCATCGCCGCGCAAGTGACCGGTTGTCCGCCGCAGATGAAGCTGGGCTTGAGCACCCACGCACCGGAGCAGGCGCAACGCGCGGTCCGCGCCGCGCCGAATTACATCGCCATCGGCCCCGTATTCCCGACCGGCACGAAGCCCGGCCGCGCCGCCGTCACTCTCGACTACGTGCGCTGGGCCGCCGCGAACGTGACGATCCCGTGGTTCGCCATCGGCGGCATCAACATGGAGAATCTCGACTCCGTCCTGGCCGCCGGTGCCCGCCGCGTCTGCGTCGTCTCCGCCATCCTGAACGCGCCGGACATCGCCGCCGCGTGCCGGGAGTTCCACGAGCGGCTCGAACTCCATACCCGGTAGGGCGCGTCTGTCCCCAGCGCGCCGCTGAAGTGTTCGGACACCCAACTGGCGCGCTGAGGACAGCTCGCCCTACCACCGCCTTGGAGAGCCGTTCTTCAGAAATAGTTTGCTCCCACTTCGCTCCGCTGGCGTCATCGGCACGAGTTTTCCGGCGCGGCAAGATGTCCGCGCCGTTGGCACCGATACCGTTTCCTCATCATGGACAGTCTCCTCATCAAAGGCGGCGTTCCCCTCCACGGGGACGTGCAGATCAGCGGCGCGAAGAACGCCGTGCTCCCCATCATGGCCGCCACGCTCCTCACCGCGGAGCCGTGCGTCATCCGCAACGTGCCCGACTTGAGCGACGTGAAGTTCATGGGGCGCATCCTCGAATCGCTCGGCTGCACCGTGAAGTTCGAGGGCGACACGCTCACCGTGCAGGCGCACCGCATCAAGGGCCACGGCGACTACGACCTCATCCGCAAGATGCGCGGCTCCATCTGCATCCTCGGCCCGCTGCTGGGCCGGTTGCGCAAGGCTGATGTCTCGCAGCCCGGCGGCTGCGTCATCGGCACGCGGCCGATTGATCTGCACTTGAAAGGGCTGCGCGCGCTCGGGGCGAAGATCGTCATCGAAGAGGGCTATGTCCGCGCGAAGGCTCCGCGTCTCACGGGCACGGAAATCTTCCTCGGCGGGCGCGCCGGTCCCACGGTGCTGGGCACCGCGAACATCATGAGCGCCGCAGTGCTGGCCGAGGGCGTGACCATCATCGAGAGCGCCGCATGCGAGCCGGAGGTCACCGACCTCGCGACGTTCCTCAACGCGATGGGCGCGAAGATCCAGGGCGCGGGCAGCCCGACGCTCACCATCACCGGCGTGAAGGAATTGCACGGCGCGGAGCACGAAGTCATTCCCGACCGCATCGAGGCCGCGACCTTCGCCATCGCCGCCGCGATGACCCACGGCGAAATCACCATCCATGGCGCGAAGCCCGAGCACTTGAACGCCGTGATAGACAAGCTGCGCGAGGCCGGCGTGAAGATCGAGCGGCGCGGCGCGGCGTTGCTCGTGAAGCGCGGCGGCAAACTCGCGCCGGTGGACGTGACCACGCTGCCTTACGCGGGTTTCCCGACCGACGTGCAGGCGCAGATGATGGCGCTCATGTGCCTCACGCCCGGCATCAGCATCATCACCGAGCGCATCTTCGAGAGCCGCTTCGGCCACGTCGCGGAACTGGGCCGGCTCGGCGCGGACATTTCCATCGAGGGGCCGAGCGCGATTGTGAAGGGCGGCAAGCGTCTCAGCGGCGCGCCCGTGATGGCCAGCGACCTCCGAGCCAGCGCCGCCCTCGTGCTCGCCGGCCTCGCCGCGAAAGGGACGACACAGGTGAACCGCATCTACCACCTCGACCGTGGCTACGAGAAGATTGACGCGAAGCTCAAGCAGCTCGGCGGCCGCATCTCGCGGATTCAGGAGTGACGGAGGAGCGCGGCTTTCAAGCCGCAGAAGCGTGGTTCCGACTGCCGTGCTCGGATGGCTGGGTTCGCGCGACGAACCCGTGGCTGGCAGGGCGGGCTGTCCTCAGCCCGCCGCGACGGTTGCATTCGTCTGCCACAGAGCGGCGCGGTGAGGACACCGCGCCCTACCAGTCGTGGGTTGCCGTTTGGCTGTCTCCTGCCAGCGCCTGCTGCGACATGAATGTCGCGCTCCGTCAGCCAGCCGCCTCGTTCAATGCCAGCGCCAGCGTCACCACCGCCGCTGTGTCGCAGCGCAGCACCAGCGAACCGAGCGTGATGGGTTGCACGCTGTTGCTCACGAGCGCCGCCATTTCCTGCGTGGTGAAATCTCCTTCCGGCCCGACCCACACGGCGACGCTCGCGGGCCGACGGCCTTCCCGCGCCTGAAACTCCGCGAAGACCGCGCGCATCGGACGCGTGCCAGGATGCAGCGAGGCAACGAGCGAGAGATCGAAGCGTTCCTTGCGCCTCAGGAAATCCGCAAAGGTCACCGGCGGTTCGACGCGAGGGAGCCAGGGATTTCCGCATTGCTTCACGGCTTCGAGCGCGGTGGTCTGCCACTTCTCCACTTTGCTCGCGGCGTGGTCCTCGTCGGGACGGGAGACGGTGCGCTCGGTGAGCAACGGCACGATGCGCGCCACGCCCAGCTCGGTGGCCTTCTCGACAATGGTGTCCATCAGCCGGCCCTTGGGCAGCGCTTGGAGAAGCGTCACCGCGCACAGCAAGGCTGGATGGACGACGCGCTCGCGGACGGCGACGCGCACGGCGCGCTTGTCTGCAGTGATGACGGAGCCGCGCGCCTCGACGCCCGCGCCGTCGAGCAACGTCACGGCATCACCGGGCGCGAGCCGAAGGACGCGGAAGGCGTGATGGGATTCCTCCGGCGAGAGCGTGACCTCCGGGCTGTTCGCGGTGCCGGGCGGGATGTGGAAGCGGTGCACGACAGAAGAGTCGGCAACTCAAGCGGGAGTGCAAGCCACTTCAGGCGGTTCTTGGCAAATGCCGAAGTAAAACCACAGATGAACACGGATGGCTCAGGCCTGAAGCCATCAACCGTCACGCTTTCTCCACCCGCTTGAGCAGCTTCTTCGCGCGCGAGACCCAGGGCTTCTCCTGCCGGCGCTGGTATTCTGGAGTGTGCTTGTCCTCGGAGATGACTTCCTCGGCGAGCTGGCGCGCGCGCGCGGCCTGGCCCTTGGCGGCGAGCAGTTCCGCGAGTTGCGTGCGGGCGCGGGCGTAGGAGTGCTGGCCCACGACCTTTTCCCAGATGGCGATCGCGCCGTCCGTGTCGCCGAGCGCGGTGCGGGCCTCGGCGAGGGCCATGAGCGAGTAGCCGTAGTCGTGCTTGGGATTCTCGAAGCTGACGGCTTCGAGATAAGGCCGCGCGTCAGCCGCGCGGTTCAGCCGCAGCAGGCACTGGCCGTAATGCGCGCGGGCATCAATGTCGTCAGGCTCTCGTTCGAGGGCGCGCAAGTAGGATTCCTCGGCCACCTTGAACTTCCCCCGCTGGAACTGGATGTCGGCCAGTTCGAGGTGGTGGTGCGCCCTATCGAGCAGGTGGATTTGCTTCTCCAGCTCCGCGATGCGCTCGCGCTTGTGCTGGCCGGGTAGCTCGAAGCCGGTGGAGCCGAATGAAGCGGAAGAGCGATAGACCAGGAAGAAATAGAGGATCGGGTTGACTGGGAACACGATCATGAACGCGAACCAAACCCACTCCCCGCGCCGCGCCGCATCCACGAGCATCCACACCATGAACACCGGGTAAAGCCACGTCAGCGGGTGGTCGAACCAGAACTCGGAGTCGAAGAGGAAGAAGGACTGCATGGATCAAGTCTTTCGCAGCGCAGCGCGTCGTTTGGGTGCCGTGGCTTCGAGCGCTCGGAGGTAGCCGTCAGCGAAGTCCACCCTTGTCACATCGGCGAGTCGGATGCGACGGGGGCCGGACCATTTGGCGTTGCGGTCCAAGTCCTCCATCGTCAACCGCCCGCCGGCCACGCTCGTAACCGGCCCGATGAAGAAGACATTCGCCGCCATGCGTTCCCGATGAACGGACACCAGCCGCCCCGCCAGCTCCTTGCTGGCAAGCAATTCGCCGAAGGATCCCACTGGAAGGCCGAGCACCGGGACCGGCACCAGGCCGAAGTGCTCGACGGCGCGCCGCTGCCAATACTCGTGCCGACCGAAGCTCCGAAACGCAGCGATGTCCGAACAGCGAATCGCCGTGTAGCCGTTGAGCGTGAACGTGTCGAAGTCAACCCGATGCATCAGGATCAGCTCGGGTGAGGCATCCAGCACGAAGCCGGCGAGCCTTCCCGCTCCGGCCGGCCGGCGCTTGAGCTCAAAGAGCTTCAAGCGATGGCGGCGCAACAAGGACAACAATGACATTCTCATGGCTGTAAGTGCCGTTGCACCGCGCTTTGACTACGCTGCCACCCAGTGCTGCTGCTCCCACAGCGCCGCCGACTTCTCCTTCGCCTCCTTCTCCCGTTCCTTTTGCAGCTCCTTGTCCAAGTCGGGACCGACCTTGAGGTTCTCCCGGATGGGCACGGACGGGTTTTTGAAATCAATCCCGGCGAGCTGCGTGTAGTGGCGGAAGACATCCGTGTTCTGGATGAAGCCGCAGAAGCGCTCTGCACCGGGGCCGCTCGCGACCAGCGGCACGAAGTCGGAGCAGTGCGCCGTGCCCGTCCAGCCGATGCCGAGGTGGTTGGCCATGAGCTGGCCGAGCTGCGCGACGGCGCTGTTCATCAGCGTGAACTGCGCCTTGCCCTTGCGCGCCAGATACGGCGCGAGCACAGCGGCCTTCTCCGGCGAGACCTGATAGTCGGTCGCCTCGTGCAGCACGTCGGCGATGACCTTCAAGTCCTGCTGGACCGGCGGCGCGACCGCGCCCTTCGCGAGCGGTGCCGTGTCGGGACCGGGGACGTTGAGCTGCTTCAGGATTTCGCTGAAAGACTTCTTCACGCGCTGGACGTTCGTGAAGAGCGCGGAGCTGAAGCCGTAGTTGCTGCCGAGGCCGTTGAGGCCGGGGTTGCCCGTCGTGTGGTCGGTGGTGATGACGAGCAGCGTGTCGGGGTGGCGCTTCTGGAAGTCGAGGCACGCGTCAATCGCCTCATCGAAAGCGATCTGGTCGTAAAGCGCGGCGACCGCGTCGCACATGTGCGCGCCGTGGTCCACGCGCCCGCCCTCGACCTGCATGATGAAATGGTTTTCGTTCTCGAGCTTCGCGAGCGCCCTGCGCGTCATGTCGGCGAGGTGCGGGACGGACTCCTTGAGCTTCGCGTCATTGCGCCAGTCCACGGTGAAGGGCAGGTGGCTGTTCGAGAAAATGCCGAGCCACTTGCCATCGTTCTTCGCGGCGGCGAAGTCCTTCGCCGTCTTGAAGACCTGATAGCCGGCGGTCTTGTATTCGGGCACCACGTCGCGCTTGTCCTTGCGCTTGGCGGGGTCGAAATACTTCTGCCCGCCGCCGAGCAGGACTTCGACACCGCGCTCCATGTATTGCACGGCGATGCTCTCCGCGGCCTCGCGCTTGAGGCCGCTGGCCGCGAAGCCGGCGGGCGTGGCGTGCGTGATCTCCGTGGTCGTGACGAGTGCGCGCTTCCAGCCCTGCTGGCCAAAGAGCGTGTAGAGCGGCGTCAGGACCGTGCCGTCGGGCAGGATGTTCACCGTGCCGTTGACGATGCGTGAGCCGCTGCCCCACGCGCACGAGGACGCGGAGGAATCGGTGACAACGGAGTTCAGCGAACGCACGTCCATCAACGAGCCGACGGTGCCGGGCTGGTTGTAGAGGTTCATCCACGAGAGCCCGCGCCCGCGCACGGCGCGCGAGAGGTGGTCGGCCATCGAGAGCGTGGCCATGGCCATGCCGTCGGCGACAAGGTGGATGATGTGGCGCGGCTTCTGGCCGGGCCTGGCGTTGTCTGGCTCGGCGGCCCGAATGACGGCGGGCGCGGCCAGCGAAGTGGCGGCGAGCAGGCCCGAGCCGGTGAAGAAACGACGGCGGTTCAAAGACATGGCCGGAAACTAGGCAGGGCGCGGACGTTTGCCAATGCCGAAGCCGGTGGGCGCGGCTACAGATGCTCGCCCGCCAGCAAGTCCGTTTCCTTGAGCGCAAGTTGATACGGCTCCAGCGACATCGGCTGGTCGTGGTCGAGGAATTCCTCGCAGATGCGGAAGAAGTCCTCGCGCGTTGCGACGCGGCGGATTTGGTGGAGGAACTGGCCTTCCGCGTCCACGGCGAGGCCGAGGTAGTTCAGATACTTCTTCATCTTCTGCACCTGCGACGACTCGCGGATGCCGGGCGTGGTGACGGCCTCGTAGAGCGCGTGGACGTAGCCGAGCACGTCGCGTCCGCGCGGGACGAAGAGCGGTTCGCCGAGCTGGTGCTGGCGGATCTGGGTGAATAGCCACGGGTTGCGAATCGCGCCGCGGCCGATCATCAGCCCGCGCGCGCCGGTGAGGCGAAGGACCTCGACGGCCTTCGCAGCGGAATACACGTTGCCGTTCGCCATCACGGGACACGGCATCGCCGCGACCGCGCGCGCGATGTAGCCGTAATGAACCTCGCTGCGATACATCTCCAGCACGGTGCGGGCGTGGACGGTGAGCAGGTCCAGCGAGTGCCGCGCGAAGATGGGCAGCAGCTCGTCGAAGACCGCCGGCGAATCGAAGCCAAGTCGTGTCTTCACGGTGAAGGGGATCGTCACCGCGTCACGGAGCGCACCGAGGATGGCGTCCACGCGCTTGGGTTCGCGCAGCAGGCCGCCGCCGGCGCACTTGCGATACACGACTGGCGCGGGGCAGCCGAGGTTGAGGTCAATCGCGGCGATGGGCAGCGTCTGGAGGAACTTCGCCGTGCGGATGAGCGCGGGGATGTCGTTGCCGATCATCTGCGCGATGATGGGGCGGCCGGTGGTGTTCTCCTTGATGGACTGGACGATCCACTTCTCCGGCGTGGAGACGGTGTGAACGCGGAGATACTCGGTCCAGTAGATGTCCGGCCCGCCGTAGCCCGCCATGAGCGTCATGAACGCGCGGTCCGTCACGTCCTGCATCGGCGCGAGGGCGAGCCATGTGGAGTGCGGCGGCAAGCGGAGCGCGACGCCGCTTTGAGGGGTGGCGCAGCCTGACCGCTCCGCTCCGAAAGCGCCGTCGCCGCTGCGCTCTGCCGGCGCACTCCATATCGGTGGCTCGCTCGGTTGAGTGCTCACTGGAATTGCGGGTGCGCCTGCAGCCGCTTCCAAGTCTCGGCGGTGAGCGGGGCCTGGCGATACTTCGGCTCGTGCAGCGGCTCGGCACTGGTGGAGCGACGGGCGCGGTCGAGCCACTTGCGGTCGAGTGGTTCGTCGAGCAGAGCGAGGGTGTTCGCGGCGAGCGTGGTTTCGTCCTTCTCGCCAGTCGCGTGGCCCACGCCGACGAAGAAGCCCGCCAGCAGCCAGGTCACGCGCAGCAGCGTGGCGCGCGAGTAGGTGGGCATGGCGCAAGGGCGCGCGGGGTCGAGGCGGCGGAAGAGTTGGGTGAAGAGCGGGAGCGTCCACATCTCCGGGTTCTTCGCAGGGGAGAAGGCATCGAAGAGGATGGCGTGCGGGGCGGGGACAGCGGAATCCGCGCGCTTCAGCCAGGTCGGAAAGTCGCCGACATGCACCTGCCACGAGACGTGTTGCGAGCCGATGGTTTGCCCGGCCTTGCCCTCGGCCAGCAACTCGGCGACGAGCGGCTCGTAGCCCCCGAAGTAGCCGAGTTCCTCCCGATGCTGTAGGGCGAAGCGCAGCGGCTCGAGCGTGTGGTCGAAGCTGATCAACCGCACCCGGCACGGCAGGTCGCTCGTGGCGCGCAGGATGGTCAGGACATTCGCCGCCGCGCCCAGACCCACGTCCCAGATGACAAACTCGCCCGCGTGCGCGGCGAGCAGCTCGCGCAAGCGGAGCTGCCGCACGTAGAGCGCCTCCGCCTCCGCCACTGGGCCGATGACAGGATGGAACGTCTCCGCCTCCGCGTGGGAGCGGACGCTGCGGACGCCGTTGGCG
>JBEBFV010000450.1:0-5229 GCA_040081795.1 Limisphaerales bacterium
CTGCTCCTGAGCGCGGTGGCCATCGCCGTGTTCGTCGAGCGGGTGCTGCACTTTCACCGCGCGCAAATCAACTCCGCCGAGTTCCTCGCCGGCGTGCGCACGGTGCTCAAGCGCGACAACGTCGTCGAGGCTCTCTCGATCTGCGACGCCACGCCGGGACCGGTCGCGCGACTGGTCAAGAACGCCATTCTCAGCCGCGAGCGAGGGCGCGAGGGCGTGCGGGAGGCGCTCGAGGACACGGGCCTGCAGGAAGTTCCCCGGCTGGAGGAGAAGCTGAATCTCATCGCCACCATCGCGCAGATCGCGCCGCTGCTCGGCCTGCTCGGCACGGCGCTGGGCTTCATCAAGATGTTCGGCGTGATGGAGAAGGAGGGGCAGTTCGCGCACGCGGCGTTGCTCACCGGCGGCGTCTGGCAGGCGCTGGTCTGCACCGCTATGGGGCTGGCGGTGGCGATTCCCTGCTACGTGGGCTACAACTACCTTGTGAGCCGCGTGAACCAGATCGTCCTAGACATGGAGAAGTCCTCGAACGAAATCCTGAACCTTGTGACGGGGGAGAACGGGAGGAAGGGGTGAGGGCACGGAGGAGCGGGATTAGGATCAGGATTTCGAGCAGGAGTTCCGCTCCGGGCGCGCGGTTCCTTCCTGCTCTTAATCCTGCTCCGTTCTCGATCCCCCAATGAGATTCCCCCGTCACTCCCGCATCTTCAAAGGCCAGCTCGATGCCGCGCCGTTCGCGGGCGTGTTCTTCCTCGCCCTGATCTTCATCACGTTCAACTCGCAGCTCGTGTTCACCCCCGGCGTGCGCATCGAGCTGCCGCAGGCTGACGGCCTCCCCGGCACGACAAACCCGACCATCGAGGTCGCCGTGGACCGCAGCGGGCAATTCTATTTCGCGAACCAGGTCATTGCAGAGGCCGAGCTGAAGCAACGACTTCGGGCCGCTGCGGACAAGGCCAAGGCCCGAGGGTCAAAGCTCACACTCGTCGTCCTCGCCCACAAGGACACGCCCAACGGAGTGCTCTTCGGTCTGGGCGAGATCGCCCGCGAATCGGGCATCAGCGAAATGCTCCAGGCTGTCCGGCCTCAGACCGCGCCGACACCCATCCGAATTCCCGCACCATGAACGGAGGCTCTTCAGAATCCCCGCCGTGGTCCCGTCAGCGCTGGGCCGGCGTTGTGCTCGCCGTGTTCATCCTGCATCTCGGCGCGCTGTTCCTCCTCTCGTCCCGGCACGAAAAAGTTCAGCCCCGCGCGGACTCACGCGCCGCTGTCCGCTGGCTGACCGATCCGGCAGGCGCGCGCAAGACTCTCGACGCCCTCCTTCTCAACGACCCGACGCTCCTCGCGATGGCCAGCCCGCGCGGCTTCTCCGGCGCGGCGTGGATGCGGCCCCAGTCTCCGGCATACCGTGTCAGTGAATGGACCGACACGGAGCGTTCGCTGGCACAGCCCACCAACTCACTCGGCGGTGCGTTCCAGCAACTCGCCGCTGCTAGTCAGCCGCCAATCTTCGATCCAGCCCGCAAGCCCGCCGCGCCCGCGTCCGCCGTGGCGGTGGCGCAGCCGGCCTTGCGCACTGCGTCGCGCCTGCGCGTCGAGGGGTCGGCCAGCCGTCGCCCGATCATCCATGCGCCGCCGCTTCGCTCGTGGCCGCACGCCGACGTGCTGTCCGACTCACGCGTGCAAGTGTTCGTGACCGACGAAGGTCTTCTCTTCTCCCCGCGCCTGACGGGCGGCGGCATGAAGGCTGCCGCGCAACGCGCCGCTGATCAACACGCGCTCGACCTCGCGCGCGCCATCCGCTTCGAGCCGCTGCCCAAGTCCACCGGCAGCCGCCCTGTCGCGCACATCGAGGCAACGCTCGTGTTCGAGTGGCACACCACCGAGCCCCCAGCGCCCTCGGCCAAGCCGTGACATGGCACTCGACGGAATCATCTTCACCTACGTGGCCGTGCTGGTGGGAGCCATCACCGGCATCGGCATCCTCTATGAACGGCGACGTCGCCGCTTCGAGCCGGAGCCGACGGAGGACCACCTCTTCCGCTGCCGGAGGTGCAGCTACGTTTACACCGACGACTCGGACGTGGAGCTTTCGCGCTGCCCGCATTGTGGCACCTCGAACGAGGTGGTGGAGTTTTAGCGGAGCAGAGAGTGATTAGTAATTAGTGCTAAGTCCGGAAGGCTCCCAGCCACGGAGCATCTCCTACCGCTGACTAATTACTAATTACTTTCCCGCCTCAGTTCCCCGTCTTCACCTCGAGCACATCATGCGCCCCCGCCTCCTTCACGCCTGCGGCAGTGACGCGGATGTAGCGCGCGCGCTTGCGCAGTTCTGACAAGTTCGCCGCACCGAGGTAGCCCATGCCGGACTGGATGCCGCCGATGAGCTGCGCGAGCGTGCGCTCCAACGGCCCGGCGACTTCCTTCAACGCCTCGACGCCTTCCGCCGCGACCTTGCGCGTGGCGTCCGAAGTGGAGTGTCCGTAGCGCGCGGCAGAGCCGGCCTTCATCGCGGCGAGGCTGCCCATGCCACGGTATTGCTTGAAGAGCTTGCCGCCGATTTCGAGAATCTCCCCGGGAGCCTCCGCGCAGCCCGCCAGCACGCCGCCGCAAATCACCGCCTGCGCCAGCGTCAGCGCCTTCACGATGTCGCCTGACTTCGTGATGCCGCCGTCCGCGAGGATCGTGACCTTCTTCTCCGCCGCCGCGCGCGAGCAGACGTAGAGCGCCGTGAGCTGCGGGATGCCCACGCCCGCCACGACGCGCGTGGTGCAGATGGAACCCGGCCCCTGGCCAATCTTGATGATGGTCGCGCCCGCGTCCGCGAGGAACGCCACGCCCGCCGCGCTGGTGACGTTGCCGGCGATGATGGGCAGCTTCGGAAACGCGTCGCGCAGCATCCGCACCGTGTCGCCCACGCCTTTCGTGTGGCCGTGCGCGGTGGAGACGGCCACGGAGTCGAGGCCGCGCTCCACCAGTCCGCCGACGTGCGCGAGGATGCGGTCGCGGTCCAGCTCGCCAAAGGCGTTGCGCGTCGCGCTCACCGCCGCGCCGCACACGAGGCGGAACTGCGCGTCGCGCGCCGGCTTGAACTGCGCCGCGCGCTCGGACGTGATGCGCTCGATGTCGCTCATCGTGAACAGCCCGCGCAGCCGGTCCTCGTCGTCCACCACCAGCAGCTTGTGGATGCCGGGATGGTCGTTGAAGAACTTGTCCGCCGCCGCGATGGGATTCTTGCCGAGCTTCTTCTCCGTCAGCGTGAAGACCTGGTCGCGCGGCGTGAGCGCCTCGGCCACCTTGCGCTTTGCGTAGCGCGGCTTCACCACGCTGCCGGAGAGGAGGCCGAGCAATTTCCCCTGCTCGTCCACCACCGGGAACGTGCTGAACGCAAACCGCTTCTCCTCGATGCGCGCGAGCACGTCGCCGATGAACTGCTCCGGCGAGACCTTGATCGGCTCCTGAATCAGGCCGTGGACGTGGTTCTTCACGCGGCTCACCTCGGAGAGCTGCTGCTTCTCCGGCATGTTGTAATGGATCAGGCCCAGCCCGCCGTTGAGCGCCATCGCGATAGCCATGCGCGCCTCCGTCACCGTGTCCATGTCCGACGAGACGATGGGGATGTTGAGCTGGAGGCTCTCCGCCAGCGTGGTGTCGAGCTGCGTGTCGCGCGGGAGGATCTCCGAGTAAAGCGTCGCGAGCGTGACATCGTCGTAGGTCAGCGCAGTGCCGGCCTGGTTCGGAAAAAAGCGTTCCGCTGTCTGGTAGAACTCGGCGTCGAGGGCGTTTGCGGCGTTGGAATTTGCCATGCCAGTAAATGCCCGCCGAGCGCGCGGCTGGCAAGCGGGAAGTGCCGGATCGGCTACTTCTGCCTTTTGCCTTCCCCTTCTCGCGGTCATGCTCCCGCCAATGTCACTGGCACCGTTCATCGCCTGGCTGGGTGTGCTCGGCTTTGCGGCGGCCAGCTTTTTCTTCGCGCTGGCGGAGACGGCGCTGTTCTCGCTGGGCAAGTGGCGCGCGCGGCAGCTTGCGGAGCGGTCGCCGGGGCTGGGCGGGTCCGTCGCCGCGCTGCTGAACGAGCCGCAGGATTTGCTCGCCACCATTGTGCTGGGGAACACGCTGGCCAACTCCGCGCTCATCGCGCTCGCGCTGTGGATGAGCCTGAGCGTGGCGGGCGCGCATCTGGGCCTGACGCTGGTGGGCACGTTCCTGCTCATCCTGCTGGGCTGCGAGGTGGTGCCCAAGACGCTGGCGGTGCGGATGCCGGAGGCGTGGGCGTTGCGCGTGGCGGGGCCGATGATTTTCCTCGTGCGGGTGAGCCGTCCGCTGCGGCAGGTGGCGCAGCGGTTGAACGAGGCGTTGCTGCGCGTGGCAATTCCCAAGTCCGTCACGCCGCAGGCCACGCTGACGGACGCGGATTACAAGGAGCTGATTGAACTGGCCTTCCAGCAGGGCACGCTCGCGGCGTCGGAGAAGGAAATCATCCTGCAAATCATCCAGCTCGACCGGCGCACGGCCAAGGACGTGATGCGTCCGCGCGCGCGCATGGCGGCGATTCCCGATGACCTGCCGGTGGAGGAGATGGTCGCGGCGGCGCGGAAGTTCGGGCACGAGCGGCTGCCGCTTTATGACGAGTCGCCGGACACCATCGTGGGCATCCTGAACTGTCGCGCGCTGCTTCTGGAGCCGAACGGCGACCTCGCGGACGCGATTGAGTTTCCGTCGTTCGTGCCGGAGAGCATGAACCTGCTGCAACTGCTCAGTGCCTTGCAGCGGCAGCGGCGCGGGCTGGCGATTGTGATGGATGAGTTCGGTTCCACCGCCGGGCTGGTGACGATGGAGGACATCATCGAGGCCATCGTCGGCGAAATCCGCAGCGAGGGCGAGGCGCCGGGCTTCGTCATGGAGCTGCTCGCGCCGGGTCGGTGGCGCGTGAACGGCACGATGCGCGTGGAGGATTTCCGTCGCGAGTATCCCGAGTTCGGCGAGCTGCCCGGCGTGGACACAATGGGCGGCCTGCTGGTGGCGCTCAAGGAGGTCGTGCCGCTGGCGGGCGAGTCGGTGGTATTCGGTGACGTGCGGCTCAAGGCGCAAGTGGCGGACGACCGGCGCGTGCGCGAGGTGCTGGTGGAACGGGTGAAGCCCTAAGCCCACAGGATGAAACACAGATTGAACACAGATGAAGGCTGGAGCGCGGACGCCCACGTCCGCAGCAGTTTTCGCCCGCAC
>JBEBFV010000451.1:0-5214 GCA_040081795.1 Limisphaerales bacterium
GACCACCTCCGCGCGGTCGTGAAGGAAGTCACCGCGCTCCCGACCGCGCCCGCCGCCGTGTTCATCAATGGCGATTGTGCGCTCAAGGCCGGATTCGTGGACGAATACGCCACTTTCACTCCTCTGCTCAAGCCGCTCACCGAAGCCCGTCTGCCCGTCCACATGACCCTCGGCAACCACGACGACCGCGCCAACTTCTGGAAGGCCCTCAACGTCGCCAGCGACGCCGCGCGTCCCGTGCAGAGCAAGCACGTCTCCGTCATCCAGTCCGCGCACGCGAACTGGTTCCTCCTCGACTCGCTCGACGTGGTGGACAAAGCGCCCGGCAAGCTGGAGCAGGCCCAGCGCGACTGGCTGGCCAAGGCGCTCGACCAGCGCAAGGACAAGCCCGCGCTTGTCATGGTGCATCACAACGTCCACCTCGATCCGACCAAGCCCAACAGCGCGCTCCTCGACACCAACGAACTCTTCGACGTGCTGCTCCCGCGCAAGCAAGTGAAGGCGCTCTTCTACGGCCACTCACACAAATGGGAGCTGAAGGAGAAAGACGGCCTGCACCTCGTCAACCTCCCCGCCGTCGCCTACGCCTTCGCAAAGGACCAACCGACCGGCTGGGTGGATTGCCAGCTCAAGTCCGGCAGCGCCACGCTCGAACTCCGCGCGCACAACGCGCAGCACCCCGCGCACGGGAAGAAGACCGAGTTGAAGTGGCGGTCGTGAGCGGGAGAGAAGCCTGAACCCGGTAGGGCCGCGCTGTGCGCGGCTTCGTCCCACCAGACACAACGAGGCCGTCCACAGGACGGCCCTACCTTCCCACAGTTAAGTCACTCGCAGCCGCAGCCGTGGTTGTTGCAGCAGCCCCCGTCGTTCATGTCCTCCACCGTCGGCACGCGGCCCAGCTCCAGCGTCTTCTGGATGTGCTTCATGATGCTGTCCTGCACGCGCGACACCTCCTGCTGCGCGTCCAGGAACTCCGTGGCCACCGGGTTCTTCATGAAGCTGTCGCGGAGCGCCTCGAAGCGGCCGATCTCCTCCTCGGTGATCGGCGCGCCGTATTGCTGCTTCTGCTGGAGCAGCGCGCCGGAGTCGTTGAGCATCTGGTATTCGTATTTCACCTTCTCGTCGGCCATGAAGGCGTCAATGCGGCGGCGTAGGTCCGAAAAGTCAGGACGCTCGATGATGGCCTGGCAGAGGTCGCGGATTTTTTCGTCCACGGCGGGGAGTTGAACAGCGGTTTCCATAATCTGGGTTTTGGCGGCCCGCGCTTCACGCGGCAGGCACGGCGCAAATTAGCAGCAAGCCAAAGCCGGGCGAGAATTTCTTTTCGGCAAGGCCAGAGACTGTGACTCAGGATTTTGCCGGTTGACCGCGCCCGTCGGCTTGGGCGTAACTCGCGGCCATGCACAGGCTCCCCCTTCTTTTCCTCGCCGTCCTGATTGCGGCTGGCTGTGCCGGCACCAAGGACTCGAAGGACGGAACCGCCAAGCCTGCCCCGAAGGAAAAGGGAAAGTCTTCCACGCCACTGAAGCCGGCGAAGGCCCAGCCCAACCCCGGGCCAGTCATCCAGCCGGTGTCTGCGTTCTCCGGCAAGGTCGTGCTCGTCAACGCGCCGCTTCGATACATCGTGGTCGAGGGCACGATCGGCCGGCTCCCTCCGGTGGACCAGAAGCTCAACGTGTATCGCGACGGCCAGCGTGTCGGCGAAGCGGTCGTGTCCAGCCAGTCGCGCGGCGCGAACTTCGCGGCGGACATCACCCTGGGCGACGCGCGCGTCGGCGACACGGTGCGGAGTGATTGAGCCGAGCTGCGTCGTGTGGCGGACAATCCCGTCGCCGCTACTCCGCCTTCTTCTTCCCCTTCTTCGCCGGGGCTTTTTCGCCAGCGGGCTTCGCGCCGCCGCCCAAGTCCACGGTCAGGTCAGCGAGCAGGCGCGGGACGTAGGAGTTGTAGCGCGTGTCAGGAGAAGCACCCTTGTCCGGCAGCGCATTGATCGCAGTCGCAGCGGACGCGGCCTTCGGGCCAAGCGCACCGAGCGCGTTCAGCGCGGCGACAGACGCGAACACGCCGCTCTTGCCCCAGTCGGATTGCTCCAGCAGGACAGGCAACGCCTTGTCCAAGTCCGCCTTGTCACCGAACTGCCCCAGCGCCTGCGCGGCGGGGATGCGGACGAAGGGCGACGCATCCGCGAGCGCCTTCTGCAAGTCCGCCCGCGCCGCGGCGACCGCGTCCTTCCCGCGCATGAGCACGCCGAGCGCGGCCCAGTAGCGGACGGCGCTGTCGGCGTCGGCGAGACGTTTGCGGAGCTCGGGAAGCGCGTCGGCCTTGAGATTCGAGGCGAGGTCCGCGGTGGCGAAGACGCGGGCGAAAGGGAACTTCGCGTCGTCATGTCCCATCGTGTAAGGCGCGCCGCCGGCGGAGCGCGAATGTATTTCACCCTCGGGCAGAAAGCCCACGTCGCGGATTTTGGCGGCGAGGTCTGACTGTGCCTTGCGGAACTTCGCGAGCACTTCCTGATGCTGCGACGACGCGGCGAGGTTCTTCACTTCGTCAGGGTCGGTCGTGAGGTCGTAGAGTTCCTCGGGCGCTTTGGGCGCGCGCCAGAAGATGGATTGCGCGTCGGTCGCCTGGCCGGACTTGAAGAGATTGAACCAGACGCGCGTGGTCGGAGTCGCGAACTGATAGTCCACGTGCTGGCCCTGTGAGAGGTGCGGCATGAAGTTGCGGAGATAGACATAGCGGCCGTCGGTGACGCTGCGGACGCAGTCAATGCGCTCGTCCATGCGGCCACGGAAGCCGTGGATGAAGGGCTGCATCGGCGCGGTGAACTTCCCGGCGAACGCGTGCCCCTGCATCCACGAGGGCGGCTGGATGCCCGCGAGGCTCAACACCGTCGGCGCGAAGTCCACGAAGCTGATCAGCCGGTCGCTCGCACCGCCGGCCTTGTATTCGGGCGGCGCGAGGTGCTTCCACTTCGCCGGGAAGTGGACGACCACGGGAACTTGCAAACCGGAGTTGCAGGGCCAGCGCTTGCTGCGCGGCATCCCGGAGCCGTGGTCGGCGTAGTAGCAGACGATGGTGTCGTCCGCGAGTCCGGCGTCGGTGAGCTCCTTCAAGTGCCGGCCCGCGTCCGCGTCCACCTCGGAAACCTTGTCGTGGTATTGCGCCCAGTCCTGCCGGACCTCCGGCGTGTCGGGATGGTAGGCGGGAACGCGGACCTTGGCGGGGTCGTGAACCACCGTGTGCGGTCGCGTGCGAATCTGGCTCTCGTGGCTCTTGGTCGAGTTGAAGATGGCGAAGAACGGCTGGCCGGCGGCGCGGTTCTTGTAGTGCGCCTTGCCGCTGGACTCGTCCCAGACCTGGCCGGGCTTGGCGAGGTTGTAGTCCTCCTTCGAGTTGTTCGAGCAGTAGTAACCGGCCTCGCGGAGGAACTGCGGATACATCTTGAAGCCCGCCGGCAGCGGCACCATGGACCTCATGTGTTCCGCGCCGCTGCTGGGCGGGTAAAGCCCGCTGATGAGCGTGGTGCGAGCCGGCGCGCAGACCGGTGCGCAGGACCACGCGCGGCGGAAGAGCATCCCGCGCGCGGCCAGAGCGTCCACGTTCGGCGTGGTGGCAAACTTGTCGCCGTAGCAGCCCATGTTCGGGCTGTGGTCCTCGCTGGTGATCCAGAGGATGTTCGGCCGGTCGGCGGCCTGCGAAGAAGTGATTAGTGAGAAGTGATTAGTGAGGAATGCCAGCGCGACGAGAAGCAGTCGGAGTTTCATGGGGCGAAGGATGCGAAGGGCGACGGGGAAGTTACAAGCCTGCTGGTTTGCGCCTGCTGGTTTGCGCGGCGGCGAGAAGGCAAGCGATCTGGCCGTGCACGGACTGGCTACTGACCACTGATCCCTGAACACTTCCCCCGCCGCGCCGTCGGTTCTTCATACTACCACCGACCCAGCCTGACAGGGCCAATGCCCGTTAGTGCGCAATTCATCTGCCGTCAGGGTTTGGTGCATGCCGACCATGAAAACCTCATGCCCGCATTGCGGCCAGCACATTACGGCGGATGACAGTTATGCGGGGATGACGGTCACCTGCCCCGGCTGCGCGCAGGATTTTCAGTTGGCAGCCGGGCCGCCGCCAATTCCGCCCACCGCACCGCCGGCC
This sequence comes from Limisphaerales bacterium, assembly GCA_040081795.1. Taxonomy (GTDB): domain Bacteria; phylum Verrucomicrobiota; class Verrucomicrobiia; order Limisphaerales; family SXTU01; genus SXTU01. The sequence continues at coordinate 4,150 of JBEBFV010000451.1, forward strand.
AGCAGCACGGCGTCCGGAGCGCAAGGCGCACCCTCCACGGCACCTTCGCCCGCTGCCGCCCCGGCGCAATCGCCCTCGAAGGTCGCGGACACGCTCGCCTACTTCATCCTGTTCGTGCCGGCCTTCTTCGTGTGGAAGTCCATCGGCGGCATCGGCGGGTTGTTTGTCGGCGCGCTGATCCTCTTCCTTTTCCGCGTGCCCTTGGCCGCGCTGCTCCGAGCCACCGGCGGGATGTTTGGCGGGGCCAAGACCGGGAGCGCCACGGTCGGCGGCCCCAAGGTCGGCAAACCCAGCTCGGCCGACCTCAAGGAAATGCTCCCCGCCGCCGGCGCGTTGCTGTTCGTGCTGCTACTCGTGGTCCTGGCCTGGTGGAAGTGGAGTTCCAAGGAGCACTTCACTTACACGAAGGCGACGCGGGGGAAACTCTGCACCGTGACCATCCTCAACGCCAAGGGCGAGCCGGTGGCGGAGGCGGAGGTGATCTTCATCGATCAGATCGCGCGCGGCTCGGTGAAGAAGGAGATTCCGGGCCAGGGGTCTCTGACGGTGGGTTTCGCCGGTTTCGAGGTGGGTGCCGTGACCTTCCGGGGCGAGTGGCTCAAGGAGAAGGGCAGCTCGCATTTCACCTACAGCTCGGCCATCAACGGCACCAACGCCACGCTCACCATCTACAACGCGGACGGCCGCATGGTGCGCACGGTGGTGGCCAAGGGGGTCGCCGCAGCCGTGGGACCGGCGAACCAGAGAACCCAGGTGTTCGAGCAGACCGAGACCAACTCCGTGCGCACTGTCACCAGCATTGGCCACGGACAGCTTCAGGAACTGGTGAGGCGGCCCACCATCACCGGACAACTGGAAGATGTGCTGCTTGTGGAGGCGGACTTCGATCGGGGAACGCCCACGCGCGTGACATACCAAGACAAGGTTATCAAACCAAAGGAATGACCATGAAAGCAGCCTGTAGTCATTGCGGCCAGCACATCACGGCGGACGATGCTTGGGTCGGGGCCGAGGTGTCGTGCCCCACCTGTGGGCAACGCTTCACTCTCGCCGCCCTGCCAGCCG